>JAEZMT010000187.1 GCA_023442085.1 Pseudomonadota bacterium
AGCGTATCGGCGAGGTGATGCTCCCAGGAATCCGGCGTCTGGGAGCCGAGCGCCACCGCCACGGTCATCTGCGCCATGATGGTCGCGCCGCTGCGGCCGATGAGGCTGCGGTCGGCCAGAATGACGCTCGCGCCATCCTTCGCGGCCTCGAGCGCGGCCATCATGCCGGCGGCGCCCGAGCCGATCACCAGAATGTCGGTTTCGAGATGGACCACATCCATTGCCACTGTCCTGCCTTTCGTCGAGATCGGCCTGCATCAGACCGTGGCCGCCGAGCGGGACGCCGACAGCGCGCCGCACCTCGCCAAAATCGAAGACTAGCTCGTCATAAGGTAGCCGGGAACGGGATCGCATGTCCCGCCCGCTTGCCCGAGGGGGAAATATTTTTCTCCCATCGAATGCCCGTCGGAAAGTGCGTGGGAGGAGAGCCCGATAAAAAAAGGCCGGCGCACACGGCGCCGGCCAGCCTGAGAGGATACGGAACGCAGCTCAGTTGCCGTAAGGGCGGTGCAGCTCGACCTCGGGATTGAGGCGCACGCCGAAGCCGGGCTTGTCGAGGGCGGAGGCCTTCATGCGGCCGTTGACCGGCACCGGCTCGTCCAGCAGCAGCGGGCTGAAGGCGGGGCGCACCTCGTCCGCATTGGGCGCGCTCATGATGATCTCGGTGAACGGGCTGTTATGGCGCGTGATGACGAAATGATAGCTGTAGACGCCCGAGCCGTGGGGCACCATGAGCTTGCCGTGGGCATCCGCCAGCGCCGAGATCTTGATCAGCTCGGTGATGCCGCCGCACCAGTTCACGTCCGGCTGGATGATGTCGCAGCAGTCCATCTCCAGCAGCATGCGGAAGCCCCAGCGGGTGGCCTCGTGCTCGCCGGTGGTCACCAGCATGCCCTTGGGCACATTGCGCTTGAGGTCCGCATAGCCCCAATAGTCATCGGGGGAGAGGCATTCCTCGATCCACTTCAGGCCAAATTCCTGCGCCTTCTGGGCGAGCTTGATGGAATAGTTGAGGTCGAGGCTCATCCAGCAGTCGTACATGAGCCAGAAGTCGTCGCCGACCTTGGCGCGCATGTCGGCCAGCTTTTCGATGTTCTTCTTCAGCCCCTCGTCGCCCTCGGCCGGGCCGTGCAGCAGCGGCAGCTTGCCGCCGATGAAGCCCATTTCCTTGGCAAGGTCGGGCCGTGCGCCGGTGGCGTAGAACTGCAACTCCTCGCGCACCGGGCCACCGAGCAACGCATGTACCGGCTCGCCGCGCAGCTTGCCGAGCAGGTCCCACAGGGCGATGTCCACGCCCGAGATGGTATTCACCACCACGCCCTTGCGGCCGTAGAACTGGGTGGAGAAGTACATCTGGTCCCAGATCTTCTCGATCTCGGTGACCTGCCGGCCGATGAGGAAGCGCGAGAGGTGCTTCTCCACGATGAAGGCGCCGATCTCGCCGGCGGTCGTCACGCCGAGGCCGATGGTGCCGTCGGAGGCCTCCACTTCCACCACCAGCGTGCCGAGCACGTTGATGCCGAAGGAGCGGCGGCTCTGCCGGTATTCCTCGTAGCGCGCCATGGGGGTGGCGATGTGGTCGTCGATCCAGTGATAGCCCTGGGTGTCGTGATAGTCGGCGCCGCCGCCGCGCACGGTGTAGGCGCGGACCGCCTTGATGGTCGGCATGGCCATTATTCTGTCTCCTCTTCGCCCCGCGTCCGGCGCGGGGCGTCAGTTGGTCGAAATCAGGCGCAGGTCACGCGCGGCGGGCGGCCGGCGCGGCGGGAAGCGCCCGCGACTGGCCGATGGCGAGGATCAGCAGCGCCCCGATGAGGGTGGTGCCGGCGAGGAGGTAGAGCCCCGCCGACTGAGAGGCGAAGGCCGCCTCCGCCCAGGTCTTCACGTTCGGCGCCACGAAGCCGCCCAGCGCGCCGAGCGAGTTGATGAGGGCGATGCCGCCCGCCGCCGCCACGCCGCCGAGATAGTCGGTGGGGAATGTCCAGAAGATGGGCTGCACGGCGATGAAGCCAGCCGCGGCGAAGCACAGCGCGAGGAGCGCCAGCGCCGGCGAGGTGGTCGCCACCGATGCCGCGATGCCGAGGCCCGACACCGCGAGGATCGCCGCCGCATAGCCGCGCCGGTTGCCGGAAGCGTCGGCCATGCGCGGCAGAATGTAGGCGGCCACCAGCGCGCACACCCACGGGATCGCCGAGACGAAGCCCACCTGCAGGCCGACCTTGGTGCCGAGCAGGTTCGCCACCTGCGTCGGCAGATAGAACACGACGCCGTAGACGCTCATCTGGATGAGGAAATAGATGAGCGCGAAGTGCAGCACCTTCATGTTGCGCATGGCGGAGAGCAGGTGCGACGGGCCATGGGTGGTCTTGTGCGCCTCCTCGGCGGCGAGCACCTGGCTCAGTTCATCCTTCTCGGCCTGGGTCAGCCACTTGGCGTCGGCCGGCTTGTTGTCGAGGTAGAAATAGGCCCAGACACCCACCACGGCGGCGAGCAGTCCCTCCACCATGAACATCCACTGCCAGCCATGCAGCCCGCCAAGGCCGTGCCAGTCGAGCAGCAGACCGGACAGCGGCGAGCCGAAGATGAAGGCGAGCGGCGCGCCGAAATAGAACAGGCCCATGGCCCGGCCGCGGGCGAAGGAGGGGAACCAGAGGGTGAGATAAAAGATCACGCCCGGGAAGAAGCCGGCCTCCGCGGCGCCGAGCAGCACGCGCAGGACGTAGAATGTGAATTCGTTGTGGGCGAACATCATGGCCGCGGAGATGAGGCCCCAGGTGATCATGATGCGCGCCATCCAGATGCGCGCGCCCACCTTGTGCATGATGATGTTCGAGGGCACCTCGAACAGCGCATAGCTGAGGAAGAAGATGGAGGCGCCGAGCGCGAATGCGGCATCCGAGATGCCGGTGTCCGCCTGGAACGCCTTCTTGGCGAAGCCCACGTTCGCCCGGTCGAGGAAGGCGAGCACGTACATCAGCAGAAGGAACGGCAGGAGCCGCTTGGTGACCTTGGAAATCGTCGCCTGAAGCGACGCGGATGGGGCGGGCATGGACCTCTCCATGAAAAAACGTTGCCTCCGGTCGTCTCGGGCTCATTCCCGGACGGCTCTTGTCTTGGCGCGGCCCGATCGCGGGACGCGCGGGGAGACGGCGGCCTCACGCCGCCAGAATGTCCTGAGATGGGGTCAGTAGACGGCGCGGCCGCCGGAGATGTCGAACACCGCGCCGGTGGAGAAGGCGCAGTCCTCGGACGACAGCCAGGTGATGAGGGACGCCGCCTCGTCCACTTCCAGGAAGCGGCCCATGGGGATCTTCGAGAGCATGAAGTCGATATGCTCCCGCTTCATCTGGTTGAAGATCTCGGTCTTGGCGGCGGCGGGCGTGATGCAGTTCACCAGCACGTTGGACTGCGCCAGTTCCTTGCCCAGCGACTTGGTGAGGCCGATCAGGCCGGCCTTCGACGAAGAATAGTGGGAGGCGTTGGGATTGCCTTCCTTGCCGGCGATGGAGGCGACGTTGACGATGCGTCCCCAGCCGTTCGCCAGCAGGTGTGGAACCACCGCCTTGGAGGTGAGGAAGGGACCGACGAGGTTCACGTCGATCACCCGCCGCCACACATCGGTGGCGAGTTCCCAGGTCTTGCCATTGCCGCCGGTGATGCCGGCGTTGTTGACGAGAATGTCGATCTTGCCGTGCTTCGCCGCGACGCTGGCGGCGGCGGCGGTGACGGAGGCCTCGTCGGTCAGTTCCACCGTCTCCGTGGAGACCTTCCCGAGCTTGCCGAGTTCGGCCGCGGCCTCCGCGAGGCGGGCGGCGTCGATGTCCCAGAGCGACACCTCGGCGCCGGAGGCGAGCATGCGCTGCGCGGTGGCATAGCCGATGCCGCGCGCGCCGCCGGTGATGATGGCCACGCGGCCCTTGAGATCGATGTTGGTCATGGCGCTGCTCCTCAGCCCTGCACGGTGGTCTGGCGCTGCTCGCCGAGACCTTCGATGCCGAGGCGCATGGTCTGGCCCGGCGTGAGATAGAGCGGGGGCTTCTGCCCGAGGCCGACGCCGGGCGGAGTGCCGGTGGAGATCACATCGCCGGGCTGGAGGCTCATGAACTGGCTGATGTAGCTCACGAGGTGCGCCACGCCGAAGATCATCGTGCGGGTGGAGCCGTCCTGGAAGCGCTTGCCGTCCACCTCCAGCCACATGTGGAGATCCTGCGGGTCGGCCACCTCGTCGGCGGTCACGAGCCACGGGCCCATGGGGCCGAAGGTGTCACAGCCCTTGCCCTTGTCCCACTGGCCGCCGCGCTCGATCTGGAATTCGCGCTCGGACACGTCGTTGATCACGCAGTAGCCGGCCACGTGGGAGAGGGCGTCCTCTTCGCTCACGTATTTGGCCGGCTTGCCGATTACGATGCCAAGCTCCACTTCCCAGTCGGTCTTGCTGGAGCCGCGGGGGATTTCCACGTCGTCATTGGGTCCGACGATGGAGCTGGTTGCCTTCATGAACAGCACAGGCTCGGACGGCACGGGCAGACCGCTCTCGGCGGCATGGTCGGAATAGTTGAGGCCGACGCAGACGAGCTTGCCCACGGAACCAACGCAGGCGCCGAGGCGCGTATTGCCCTCCACCAGCGGCAGGCTCGCCGGGTCGATGGCCTTCAGGCGGTCGAGGCTGTCAGGAAGTAGGGCGGTGCCGGCGATGTCGGGCACGATGCCGGTGAGGTCGCGCAGGCGGCCTTCCGCATCGATGAGGCCAGGGCGTTCCTGCCCCGCCGCGCCATGGCGAACGAGCTTCATATACTTCCTCCCATCGGTCCGCCGTTCGTCCGTTATGGGCCGGACCGGTTCGAGCCAATTCGCGCGGACGCTAGCCGACTGAGCGATAACGGGATAATGAGAAATTCTGTTCAGCCTATTCCATCAGGTTATCGCCATGCGGGACCTCGCACCGACGGCGCTCCTCTCGCGCCTGCGCTTCAAGCAGCTTCGGCTCGTGGACGTTCTCGGACGCACGGGAAATCTCCGCCGCACGGCAGCGGAGCTGAACATGACGCAGCCGGCGGCGACGAAAATCCTGCAGGATCTGGAGGACACGCTGGGGGTGAAGCTGTTCGAGCGCACGCCGCGTGCAATGATCGCCACCGAGATCGGTACTCATGTTGTGGACTATGCCCGCCGCGCGCTGACCGATGGCGAAAGATTCGCCGGAGCCCTCGCCAATCTCAAGCGCGGCGGCTATGGCGCGCTGGCGCTCGGGGCGATCATGGCGACCGCGTCCGACCTCCTGCCCCGCGCCATCGCCGAGCTGAAGCGCCAGCGTCCGCTCATGACCATCCAGGTGCTCGCCACCACGTCCGACCAGCTCATCGGGGCGCTCGGGCGGGGCGAGCTGGATCTCGTCATCGGCCGCCTGCCGACCAGCGAGGACCGGGCAAGGTTCGATTTCGAGCCCCTGTCCATGGAGGAGCTGTGGGCGTTCGCGGCGGCTTCGCATCCGCTGGCCGGGCGAGCCCATCTCGACCTCGCCGACATGGGCGATCTGCCGTGGGTGCTCCAGCCGGCACCGAGCCCCATGCGTCGTCTCATCGATACCGCATTCGCCGCGGCAGGGCTCAGGACGCTCGACAATCTGGTCGAGACCTCCTCCATCTTCGCCACGCTCAATCTGGTACGGCACGCCGGCATGGTGTCCATGCTGCCGAGTACCATCGTCGCGCAGGAAGTCGCCGGCGGTGGTTTCGTCCGCCTGCCGCTGGAGGTGAAGGGCGAGTTGGAGCCCTATGGCATCGTCACGCGGAAGGGCGTGGTGATGACGCCCAACGCGGCCGAATTCCTCTCCATCCTCAAGTCACTCATCGCGAGAAAGGATCAGGCGGGCCTGAAGCCGAGCGGTACAGACCGAAGGCCTCGGCTTGGAGTCGATACCCTTTCCACCAAGCGTAAAACGGTCCGGAAATAACGGCAGGCATGCCCCCGCGCGCTCATGAAAGACCTCCGTGCCTTGATGTGCCTCGGCCTGTCCGCCCTCTGTGAAATCTGACATCGAGACCCACACTGGCGCGACATCCGCCGGGCTGGCCGGTGCCGGCCCGGCGCTCGCCATGCAGATGTGATATCCGTGGTCGATGGGAGATCGACACGGCGCCTGGATATCCCCGGAGATCGGCCTCCCGCGCGACGAGAGGGTGGGACGAGGACCCATGGCATCAGATGGCGGACAGGAGCCGGGCCTCGGCGCGCCTATCCTTCTGGCGGAATGGGAGATGCCGCTCCTGCGCGCGGCAAGCCTCATCGAGCGGCTGTCGGAAGAGGACCAGGCGCTGGTGCGGACGCACGGCCACGAGATGCGCCTTGCCTCCGGCGAGCCGCTGTTCCGGCAGGGCGAGCGCCACGACGGGATCGTGGTGATCGAGGAGGGCCAGATCCGCAGCTTCTACGTGGCGCCCTCGGGCCGGGAGATCACGCTCGCTTATTGGGCCAAAGGTCATTTCGTGGGCGGACCGGACGTGTTCGGCGGCGGCACGCACATGTGGGCGGCGACGGCGGTCCGGCCAAGCCGGCTGGTCTTCCTGCCCGGCGCGGGCCTGCGCCAGCTGGCGCGGCAGGTGCCGGACCTCGCCATCGGCATCATCGATGCGCTGGTGTTCAAGGCCCGCTGCTACTCGGCGTTTGCGCAGATGCTCGGCACGCGCTCCGTATCGCAGCGGCTCGTGCAGCTGCTGCAGCACCTCGCGCAGACCTATGGCGTGAAAGATGAGCGCGGCATCCTCATCGCCGCCGCCTTCACCCATGCGGACCTCGCCGCCCTCATCGGTGCCACGCGGCAGTGGGTGACGGTGCAAATGGGCCGGATGCAGCAGGACGGCATCCTCACCAACCGGCGGGGCCTCATGGTCATATTGAAGCCGGAGGCGCTCGCCTCGGAGCTGGAGCGGGCCGACCCGCGCTGACCTTTGCCCAGACGGCGCGATGGCGAGGGCTGTGCGCCTCAAGCAACGAATTGCTTTTATAGCTAAATTATAGATTTGATGTTTTTTAAGCGGCCTGACTAAGGTCCGCCCTGGCTCCGGCCGCGAAACTGAGCGACAGCCGTTCAAAAGCAATTCCTTTGCAACGGAGAAACCACTCGATTCTCCAAGGAGATAACTGCGCTCACCGCAAGTGGCATCCCCCTTGCTGAGATCAAACCGTATTCGAGGATGCCATGACCGTCGCACTGTCTCCCCAACCCGCCGCAGCCTCCCAGCGGGACGCGGTTTTGTCCTTCATCACCGAGCAGGCGTGGCTCGATCTCGCCTGCGAACTGATCCCCGCCGGGCAGCCGGAGGCGGAGAATCCGCTGGATCCGGATCTGCCGGGGGGAAAGGAAGAGGGCATCGCCCTGCTCCTCGCCGACAAACTGACGGCGCTCGGTTTCACGGTGGACCTGAAGGCCCGCACGCCCCACCGGCCCAATGTCATCGGCGCACTTACGGGGGGTGGAGAGGGGCCGTCCCTCATCCTCAACGATCACCTCGACACCTACCCTGCCGGCGATTGGGCGGCCTGGACCATGACCGGGGGCCATCCCTTCCGGCCGACGCGCCACGGCGATCTGCTCTATGCGCGCGGCACGTCGGATACGCGCGGCAACCTCGCCTGCACACTGCTCGCGGTGGAGGCAATCCGGGCGGCGGGCGTTCGCCTCAAGGGCACGCTGAAGTGTGTCTACACGGCGGACGAGGAGAAGAACGGGCCGGACGGCTCCATCTTCCTGCTCGACGAATGCGGCCTCGAAGCCGACTACACCATCGTGTGCGAGCCCACCGCCTGGACCGCACCCGATGGCGGATGGGGCATGGGCATCGCCATCGCCAATTGCGGCAACTTCCTCGTGGAGGTCGAGACCACCGGCATCAAGACCCATCTGTGGCGACCTGATACCGGCATCAACGCCATCACCAAGATGATGGAGCTGCTGCCGCAGCTCGAACAGATGAGCTTCGCCCATACCCCTGCTCCGCACGCGGGTGGAACGCCCCCCATGGTCACCGTGCTGCGCATCGCCGGGGGCGTGCCGCGCGAGATGCAGTTTACGCCGGATAGCTGCAAGGCAGTGCTGGGGGTGGTGGGCATCCTGCCGGGCATGACGCGGGAAAGCGTGATAGCGGATATCAACGCCGTCATCGCCACCGCGCTCGCTGCCGACCCGACCCTGAAGGCCGAGGCCCGCCCCTTCCCCGGCGCCCTTTTCGTGGATGGCACGGGCGAGCAGGAGGCGGATGCCGAGCCCGTCCGAACCCTGCGCAAGGTCTATGGCGAGGTCCTTTCGGGCGAGCCGAAGCTCTATCGCAAGAATGCCTTCAACGACACCATCCGCTTCTCCGAGCGCGGCTTCAAGGCCATCACCTTCGGCCCCGGCGAAGACGGCTGGGCGCCGGTGAACGAGAGCATCCACATCGGCAAGGCGGTGGCGGCAACGCGCATCCTCGCGCTTACCGTCATGGATCTGCTGGGAGTGGAGGAATGAGCGCCGTGGAGACCGCTCCCGAGCACGCCTCAAGTCCGGTCCGACCAAGGCTGCTGCCGGCCCGGCTGCGGAAAGCCCTGCCCCGCACGCGGCTCCTCACGGCGCTGACCGCCGCCACACTCTTCGCGCTGTGGTGGCTCGCGGCCCACTATGCGTGGGTGAACCCGCTGTTCCTGCCGTCACCAATGGCGGTGTGGGATGCCTTCGTGCGCACAGCCACCGTGGGCTATCAGGGCAGCCTCCTGCACGAGCACCTCATCGCCAGCCTCTACCGGGTGCTGGCGGGCTATGTTCTGGCCTGCCTCGTGGGCATCCCCCTCGGCATCGTCATGGGCCTCAGCCGCGACGTGAAGGCGGTGTTCGATCCGGTGATCGAATTCTACCGGCCGCTGCCGCCGCTGGCGCTCTACACCCTCATCGTCATGTGGCTGGGCATCGGCGATGCCTCCAAGGTCGCCATCCTCTTCCTCGCCGCCCTGCCGCCGCTGACCATCAGCGCCATGCACGCGGCGGCGAGCGTCGATCCGCGCTACGTGAAGGCAGCCAAAAGCCTCGGCGCCAATTCGCGCCAGCTGTTCCGGCACGTCTTCCTGCCCGCCTGCCTGCCCGGCATCTGCACGGGCATGCGCATCTCGCTCGGCTTCACATACACGGTGCTGGTGGCCGCCGAGATCGTCGCCGCCACCGCCGGCCTCGGCTGGATGATCTGGGACGCCAGCAAGTTCCTGCTCGGCGATATCGTGATCATGGGCCTGTTCGTCCTCGCCTTCACCGGCATGGCGCTCGATTTCCTCATCCGCCTCACCGAGCGCGCCCTCACCCCCTGGCGCTTCCGCTGATCCCCTTTCGCCGACTGGAGACTGAGATGAACACGCTTAGACGCACGGCTTCCCTTCTGCTCGCCGCCGCCTTCTCCCTCGGCCTTTCGGCCGGCGCACGGGCGCAGCAGAAGCCGGAGGGGATCACCATCGGCTATCTCAACCTCGTCAATGCCCAACTCGTCACCAAGGCGCTCGGCCTGCACGAGAAATCCGGGGTGCCGATCAAGTGGGTCAAGTTCGGCTCCGGCGGCGACATGAACCGCGCGGTCGCGGCGAACCAGGTGGATTTCGGCGGCGTCGGCAACCCGCCCTTCACCCTCGGCGCCACCCGCGCCTTGCCCTACAAGGGCATCTTCGTGCTCAACATGCTCGGCCCGGTGGAATCCCTCGCCGTGCGCTCGGACAAGAACATCAAGTCCCTGAAGGACCTCGTCGGAAAGACGGCGGCCGCCCCCTTCGGCTCCACCACCCATTATCTGTTCATCGCCGCGCTCAAGGAGGCGGGGGTGAACCCCACCGACGTGAAGCTCATCGATCTTTCGCCCTCCGATGCCGTCGCCGCCTGGCTGCGCAAAGACATCGACGCGGCCTGGATCTGGGAGCCCAACCTCGACAAGATCGTGAAGAACGGCGGCAAAATCTTCCTCACCAGCGGCGAGATGGCGAAGCGCGGCTATCCCACCTGGGACGTGGGCGTGGTGATGAACGACTTCGCCGCCAAGTATCCCGCGCAGGTGGTCGCCTATGTGAAGGCGGAATGCGAGGGCATCGACTACTGGCTGAAGCATCCGAAGGAGACGGTGGACATCATCGCCAAGGAATTGTCGCTGCCGGCCGATGACGCCGCGCGCATGATGCAGGGCACCACCATCGTGCCCTGCCCCGAGCAGCTGACGAAGGACTATCTCGGCACGCCCGGCCAGATCGGCCAGTTCGCCGATACGGCCCTCGCGACAGCCACCTTCCTGAAGGACCAGGGGCGGCTTCCCACCGTCCTGGACCGGGCCGGCTACGCGGCCTTCATCGATCCGTCCTACCTCGCGAAGGCGCTCGGCAAATGAGCGGCATTCGGGAGGCCTCCGCGATGGCCCCGCCCCCTCCCCTGCCCACGCACCTCGCCCCCGCACCGGGGCGAGGCCGGCTGCAACTAAAGGACCTCTCCATCGCCTATGGCGAGGGTACGGCGCGGCGCACGGTGGTCGAGCGCTTCGACCTCGACGTGGAGCCCGGTGAGTTCGTCTGCGTGCTCGGCCCTTCCGGCTGCGGCAAGTCCACGGTGCTCAATGCGGTGGCGGGCTTCGTCCCCGCCGCGCGCGGGCTTCTGGAAGTAGATGGCGAGACCATCCGCGGCCCCGGCGCGGACCGGGGCATGGTGTTCCAGCAGGCGACTTTGTTTCCCTGGAAGAGCGTGCTGGACAACGTGGCCTTCGGCCCGCTCATGTCCACTGGGAGCACCTCCACGGCGGAGCAGACGGCGCGGACCTTCCTCTCGCTCGTCGGTCTTGCTGCGTTCGAAAAGCACTATCCGTCCGAGCTGTCCGGCGGCATGCAGCAGCGCGTGGGCATCGCCCGCGCGCTCGCCAACTACCCGCGCGTGCTGCTCATGGACGAACCGTTCGGCGCCCTCGACGCGCAGACGCGGGCGATGATGCAGGAAGCGCTCCTGAACATCTGGGCGGAGTTCCGCACCACGGTTTTGTTCATCACCCACGATATCGAGGAAGCCATCTTCCTCGGCGACCGCGTGGTTGTGATGAGCGCCAATCCGGGGCGCATCGTCGCCGACATCCGCGTGGACATTCCCCGCCCCCGCGCGCCGGAGGTGCAGTTCTGCGACGCTTTCGTCGCCATCAAGCGGGAATGCTTCGCCCATATCCGGTCGGAAACGCTGAAGGCCTTCGCCCACCAGCAGAACGCCGCCGTACCGGCGGCGTGAGGCTTCGATGCGGGAGCGGCAGCGTCACAACTGCCGCTGGAACTGCCGCGCGAGACCGGCCACCACACCATCCTGCCCGGCGAGCCCGATGAAGCTGAGCGACGAGGGCAGGCCTGCGCGCGCGGGTGCGCCCGGCGCAGCGATGGCGCACAGGTCCATGGGAGCCACGAAATAGGTGTAGGTGCCCATCACCGAATTCCGGCCCATAGGGTCCGCCAGCATCTCATCGATGGTGTAGATGGTGGGCACGGTGGGCACCACGAAGGCGGCGAAGGCGGCGAGCGCACTTTCGGCCGCGCGCTGAAGTTCGCGCATCCTGTACAGCGTCTCGAACGCCTGCTTTGCAGAATAGCCGAGCCCCGGCTCGATGGCGGCGAGCGCGGCCGGGTGGACGGCGTCGCGATGAGTGGTGATGATCTCCTCGTACTCGACGAGACGCTCGGCCACCAGCGCGGACTGGAACACCAGCCGCCCCGCCTCCTCGAACGGCGCGAAATCGATTTCCTCGAGCGTGAAGCCGAGGCCGCGCAGCCGGTCGAGATTGGCAGCGAAGGCGGCCTCGGCATCAGCATCGCCGAAGAAGCGCATCTGATCCTTGCGCGGAATAGCGAGGCGGGATGACGGCGCCGGCGCCGGCGCGGTTCCGATGGCATCCGCATCGCGGCGACTCCAGGGGTCGAGCGCATCATAGCCGGCGATCAGGCCGAGGATCTCGCTCGCGTCATCCACATGGGTCGCGAAGATAGGGATGCAGTCAAGCAAGCGGCTGTTGTAGACGGCACCGCGCGTGCTCACGAGGCCGAGGGTTGGCCGCAGCCCCACGATGCCATTGCAGGCGGCCGGAACCCGTCCCGATCCACCCGTGTCGCTTCCCAGCGAGAAGGAAACGATGCCAGCCGCCACGGCCACGCCGGAGCCGGAGCTGGAGCCGCCGGGGATGAAGGCGGGGTCGAGCGCGTTGCGGCACAAGGGCTCGGGGCTGCGCGTGCCGTTCAGGCCCGTCGCAAACTGATCCAGCGTGTTCTTGCCGATGAGCACGGCGCCCGCCGCCTCGAGGCGCGTGATGGCGAGCGCGCTCTCCTGCGGCGCCATGGCGACGGCCGGGCAATTGAGCGTCGTCGCCATGCCCGCGACGTGCAGATTGTCCTTCACCGAAAACGTGAGGCCGAGCAGGGGAAGGTGCGCGCCGGCCCTGGCGCGCGCTGCAGCCGCAGCCGCAGCGCGTTCCACGTCCGCGCGGGGAACCAGAGCGGTGAAGATGCCGTCTTCCGCCGCCGCCTGCGCGCGATCGGCTGCGTCCAGCGCCATCGCCACCGGATCGGCTCCGGCGGCGAGCGCCGCCCGGGCGGTGGCGAAGCCGGCGCCGGCGGGGCGCGCGGCGGGAGCAACCTTGTCAAGCATCGTGGGTCCCTTCGAAGGCCTTCTGGCTCTGCTGTCGGATGAGATCGAGACACTCGCGGCGAAGGGCCTGGAACGGCGCGCCAAGCGTCGTCTCGATGGTGCGCGGCCGCGGGAGCTGAACCGCGAGATCGCGGACGATGCGCCCCGGTCCCGCGGACATGACGAGCACGCGGTCGGCCAGCAGAACGGCCTCGTCGATATCGTGCGTGACGAAGAGGATGGTGGTGTCCAGCTGCGCCCACAGACGCAGCAGGCTCTCCTGCATCACCGTCCGGGTCTGGGCGTCGAGCGCGCCGAAAGGTTCGTCCATCAGCAGAATGTTCGGCCGGTTGGCGAGCGCGCGGGCGATGGCGACGCGCTGCTGCATGCCGCCCGAGAGGGTGTGCGGCAGCGCGTCCGCAGACCGCGAGAGGCCGACCATCTCGATCAGTTCGTCGGCGATCGCGCGGGCGTCGGCACGTGATTTTCCGGCCATGCGCGGACCATGCGCCACGTTCGCCCGGACCGACTTCCAGGGAAACAGACGGGGCTGCTGGAACACGACGCCCCGATCCGGTCCGGGGCCGGTGACCACCTTTTCGGCAACCACCACCTCGCCCTCATAGGGCGTCTCGAAGCCCGCGACGGCGTTCAGCAAGGTGGACTTGCCGCAACCGGATGGCCCCAGCAGGCAGATGAACTCGCCCCGGCGCACCTGAAAGGATACCCGGTCAACGGCGGGTATGAGTTCGCCACCGTCTCGCTCGAAGGCGATGGTGACGTCGCGGACGTCGATCTCGACCTCGCCCATCTGCCGCATCGGCACGGGCGCCGGCTTGCGGATCATCGAGATGATGCTCATCGCCACCATACCAGACGCTGCGCCAGCGTCGCAAAGCAGCGATCGGCGATGAAGGAGATGAGGCCCAGCGCCGCGAGGCCGGCGAAGACGAGTCCGGTCTGCATGTTCTGCTGGGCCAGCTGGATGCGATAGAAGATGCCGGCGAAGGCGCCTGCCAGTTCCGCCGCCACCAGCGTGTAGAAGGAAATCCCGACCGCCGTGCGGAGCCCGACGACGATGAAGGGGAGCGCGCTCAGAAGCACCACCTCGCCCACCAGCCGTCGGCGGGGCGTGCCGAGCATCTGGGCGGCGCGCACCAGTCCCTGGTCCACTTTCTGAACGCCGAGGTGAGTGGAAAGCCACACGGTGAAGAACACGCCCCAGACGATCAGGAACACCTTGCCGCTCTCCGACAGCCCGAACCACAGGATGACGATGGAGACGAAGGCGATGGGAGGGATCGGCCGCAGCACCTGGAACAGCGGGCCGAGCAGTCCGGAGAAGAAAGCGGAGCGCCCCGTGAGCAGGCCGCAACCGACCCCGACCACGGAACCGACGAGGTAGCCGGTCGCTACACGCTTGAGGCTCGCCACCACGTCCTCGACAAACAGGCCGCTCGTCACCCATTCCACTGCGGCGCGCGCGACTTCGGTGGGGGCGGGAAAGAGGATCGGATTGACGATCCGCGCCTGCGCGATCAGTTGCCACACCAACAGGAACAGCGGGATGGACACCACCCCCACCGCCATGTTGATCCGCTGGGTCAGCCGAGCCTTGCGCCGCCGGCTCGCCCCCGCGGCGGGGAGCGCACCGCTCCTTGATGGTGAGAGTGCCGCCGGGGGAGAGATATCCGCCATGACGCCGGCGCTTCAGTTGAGCTTGTAATTGACGCGGGCGGCGTCCAGCGCGCGCAGAGGCTCGGGAAAGAGGACCACCGCGAAATCCGGCATGCCGGTCACGCCGGGCGGGTGGTTCTTCGTGTCGAGGCGCCACTGGGCATGGGCCTTCAGGGCATCGATCTGCTTGGCGCCGATGCCGACCTGATAGACATAGTCGCTCCAGATCGGCTTCAGGTCCTCCGGCTTCATGCCGACGGCCTTGGACACCACCTCGATCGCCTCCTCGGGATGCGCCTTCACCCACGCTTCGGCGGCGATGAGCGCGGCGAGGAATTTGGAGACGATCTGGGGATTAGCCTTCAGGTAATCCTGCATGACCACGATGTTGAAGGTCTCTGAATAGACGCCCTTGGTGTCGAGCAGAACAGCCTCGTCGCCGAGCGCCTTCCTGCCGTTGGAGATGTGGGGTTCCCAGGTGTCGTAAGCATCGATGCTGCCGGCCGCCATCGCGGGCAGCATCTCCTGGGGCTTCAGATTGACGAGGGTAACATCCTTGGCGGTGAGGCCGGCCTTCTTGAGAAGCTCGGTGGTGTAGACCTCGCTGCCGGTGCCGGCTGTGTAGGCGATCTTCTTGCCCTTGAGATCGGCGATGGTCTTGATACCCGCTTTCTTCGCGGTCAGAGTCTTGACGTCCGAATATTCCATGCCCGCCACGAACGCGATGGGCTGCCCCGCCATGGCAGCAGCCGTAACCGGGGCTTCCGCGGTGGTGGCGATATCGGCGCCGCCGCCGATCACCGTATCAAGAGCCTGCTTGCCGCTGGTGAAATTGCTGACCGTGACATCAAGGCCTTGCTTCTCGAACAGGCCCTGAGCCTTGGCGACGATGGTCAGCGCCGAGATGGGCGCCAGGTTTTGCGCGAGGCGCGCCTTCACGAGCTCTGCCGCTCCGGCGCTCGAAAACGGACCTAGGAGGAGGGCCGCGGCAATAACGCTGGAGAGCTTGAAATGCTGCATGGCCGGTCTCTCTGGTGCAGTGCACGGATGGGCCATCGAATGCGCCCCGGCCCGGCTTTAGAAGCAATTAATTGCTGACTGCCGAGACCTGAGCCCAAAAGCTTCCAGAACCTACCTGACGCAACGGATCACTGGGCCAGAAACCCGCCGTCCACGGCCAGGACGTGGCCCGTCACCATGGCCGCCATGGGGCTCGCAAGGAAGAGGATGGCGTCCGCCACCTCCTCCGGCTCGGCGATGCGGCCGAGCGGCATCAGCTTCTCGATGGCGGCGAGCTTGTCCGGATCGCGCATCAGGGGATCGATGAAAGGCGTACGCACCCAGGTGGGCGCAACCGCATTCACGCGGATCTTCATGGGGGCAAGCTCCACGGCCAGACCGCGGGTGAAATTCACCACAGCCCCCTTGCTGGCCTGATAGGCCGGGTTGGGATAGGGCCCACCGCCGCTCAGCCCCATGATGGACGTGACGTTCACGATGGCGCCGCCGCCCCGCGCCGTCATGGAGGGCACCGCCGCCCGCGCGCACAGGAAGCCGCCGGTGACGTTCACGGCGAACACCTTCTGCCAGTCGGCAAGCTCAAGCTCCGTCAGACCCTTGCGGATGGAGAGGCCGGCATTGTTCACGAGGATGTCGATGCCGCCGTGCGCCGCGATCACCTGATCGAACGCGGCTGCGACCGCCGTCTCGTCAGTCACGTCGAGCGCCAGCGCCTCGGCACCGGAGAGGCCGGCTGCCGCGCGGCCGGCCGCGTCCGCATCCCGATCAGCGAGGATGACGCGCGCGCCGGCCTCGGCCATGGCCGTCGCGGCGGCAAGGCCGATGCCGCTTGCTCCACCCGTCACCACCGCCACCTGTCCCGCCAGATCGAGCCTTCGCGCCATGTCCCGTCCCCGGTTCCGCTGCGCCGCGGCCGCGGCGAGAAGAGCGTTGATAGAAGATCGCGCCATCGATCTCCAGCAATGCGCCGCGGGCCGTGCCCCATGACAAGCGCTGCGGGCTTCGACTAGAACTCTGCCGGACACAGCGACGATGGATCGATGGACCAGGGACTTCCAGGCAGCGCCGCGCCCACGCCCAGCCGTCTTGTTCAGAGGCTCGCCCGCCTCATGCAGGAACCCGCACCCATCGGGGCGCTGGAACGGCTGCCGGGGCATTCCTGGATTGTCGTCGGCCTCGTGTCCATCGGCGCCTTCGTCGGCCAGCTCGACGCCACCATCGTCCAGCTCGCCTTGCCCACCCTGGCGAGCACGTTCGACGCCGGGCTCCATGCCGTGAGCTGGGTGTCGCTCGGCTATCTCGTGGCCTTCGCATCCTTCCTGCCGATCTTCGGGCGCGTGTGCCAGATGTATGGGCGCAAGACGCTCTATCTCGTCGGCTATCTCGTGTTCGTCGCGTCGAGCGCCCTGTGCGCGCTGGCACCCGACCTGCCCTCGCTGGTGGCGGCGCGGGTGGTGCAGGGCATCGGCGGGGCGCTGCTGGGCGCCAACAGCATCGCGATCCTCGTCGCTGCCGTGCAGGAGGAGAAGCGCGGGCGGGCGCTGGGCATCTTCGCGGCGGCACAGGCCATCGGTATGAGCGCGGGGCCGGCGGTGGGCGGCATCGTGCTCGGCGCGCTGGGATGGCCTTGGATTTTCTGGCTCACCGTGCCGTTCGGCCTCCTTGCGGCGGTCGCCGGCTGGATCGCCCTGCCCCGTACATGCGGTGCACGACCCGAAGCACGATTCGACGGGCTGGGCGCGCTTCTCCTCGCGCCGGCTCTGGTCATCCTGGTGCGTGCGCTGAACCACGCCGCCGGCTGGGGGCTGACCTCCCCTGAGACGATCGGCAGCGTCGTGCTCTCGGCCGGGCTCATCTGGCTGCTGGTGCGGCAGGAGCGGCGCGCGGCGTTTCCGCTCGTGAACCTCAAGCTGTTCACAAATCCCGGCTTCGCGCTCGGCGCGTCGGCCGTGGTGCTCGGCTATGCCATGCTCTACGCCATGTTCTTCCTCATGTCGTTCCTGCTGGAGCACGGCTACGGCGAACGCGCGTGGGAAGCGGGCCTGCGCCTCGCCGTCATCCCGGTCATCCTCGGTCTGGTGGCACCCTTCAGCGGCGGCCTCGCCGATCGCATCGGAATCCGGGTGCTGGGGGCCGGGGGGATGGGCGTGTGCCTGCTCGGCCTCATGGTGCTCGGCCTCGGCGTCGGCGACCCCGCGGCGAGCCAGCTGATGAGTTTCGCCGCCTTCATGCTGTTCGGCGCCGGGCTCGGCCTGTTCATCGCCCCCAACAATCACGCCACCCTCAAGGCCGCGCCCCCGGAGCTGGCGACGCAGGCCGGCTCTCTCTTGAACCTGATGCGGGTGCTCGGCACCAGTCTCGGCGTCGCGGGGGCCACCTCCACCCTGTCACTTGGCCTGAAGCAGGCCGGCGGGATGACGGACCGGATGAAGGACGTCTCCGGCCCGGCGCTGGTCGGTGCCGTGGAGTGGGGGCTTGTTCTCGTCGCCGTCATGGCGCTCATTGCCGCAGTCCTCTGCCTTCTAAGGCCACGTTCCTAAAGGTTTTTGCCTCGTGGTGCGGCATTCAGGCATCGGGCTGGGAGGGGCGTTTCACGCGCCTGCGTATCGACGCCGCCGGTCGCCCCGTCTATGGTCCAGCTGCGTCCTGCAGGTTGCATCGCACCCATCCGCGGCCGGATGATGCGCATCCCTGACGGGACTGCCAGGAGCGGACGCCATGGATTTCGATCCCGTCACCCTCGCACGCATGCAGTTTGCGTTCACGGTCTCGTTCCACGTCATCTTTCCCGCCTTCACCATCGGCCTGTCCGCCTTCATTGCGACTCTGGAGCTGATCTGGCTGAAGACGGGCAAGGACGTATTCCATCGCCTCGCGCGCTTCTGGACCAAGATATTCGCCGTGTCCTTCGCCATGGGCGTCGTCTCCGGCATCGTGCTGTCCTACCAGTTCGGCACCAACTGGAGCCGCTACGCCGAATTCGTCGGCTCGGTGATCGCGCCGCTCATCGGCTTCGAAGTGCTCACCGCCTTCTTCCTGGAAGCGACCTTCCTCGGCATCATGCTGTTCGGCTGGAACCGGGTGCCGCCGTGGCTGCACGTCCTGTCCTGCTGCGTGGTGGCGTTCGGCACCTTCATGTCGGCGTTCTGGATTCTCGCCGCCAACAGCTGGATGCAGACGCCGGCCGGCTACGAAATCCGCGACGGCGTCGGCTATCCGCTCGACTGGCTTCAGATCATCTTCAACCCGAGCTTCCACTGGCGCCTGCCGCACATGCTGCTCGCCGCCTACCTCACAACCTCGCTGGTGGTGCTCTCGGTGGGCGCGCGCTACCTGCTCGCCGGCAAGTTCAAGGAAGAATCACGGGTTATGATGGTGATGGGCATCGGCATGCTCGCCATCGTCGGTCCCATCCAGGCGTTCGTCGGCGACAGCCACGGCCTGAACACCGCGCACTACCAGCCGGCCAAGATCGCGGCGGTGGAGGCGCATTGGGACAGCACCAAGCCCGCGCCCCTCGTCCTGTTCGCATGGCCGGACGAGAAGGCCGAGAAGAACCTGTTCGAGATTTCGATCCCGAACGGCGCCTCGCTGATGATCACCCACAGCCTCGGCGGACTCTTCCCCGGCCTCAAGGATTTCCCGCCGCAGGATCGCCCGCCGGTGTTCGGCCCCTTCTTCGGCTTCCGCGCCATGGTGGGCGTGGGCGTCATCATGATCCTGCTGGGGTGGATCGGCGCCTGGCTGATCTTCAAGGGGCGTGAGACCACCACCCGCTGGTATCTCGTCGTCACCTCATGGTGCTGGCCGCTGGGCTTCATCGCCATCCTCGCCGGCTGGATCGTGACCGAGCAGGGCCGCCAGCCCTGGGTGGTGGAAGGGCTGCTGCGCACCGAGGATGCCATGTCGCCCCTTGCCGGCTGGACGGTGGGGCTGTCGCTGACTCTGTTCGTGGTGATCTACGCGGTGATCTTCGCCACCGGCATCCACTTCATGAACCGGCTGATCGTGCGCGGTCCCGACCAGACCCTCATCCAGCCGCCCGCCCACGAGCGCCCCACCCGCCCCCTCGCCGCCGCCCATGGCGAGGGCCAGATGACCCCGGGGACCTGACCCACGGACGCGCAGGAGGACTAGGCCATGGAATGGTATCTCCCCGTCATCTGGGGCTTCATCATCGGCGTCGCGGTCATCATGTACGTGGTGCTCGACGGCTTCGACCTCGGCATTGGCATCCTCTTCCCCTTCGCCAAGGAGGAGCGGGAACGCGATGTCATGATGAACACCGTCGCCCCTTTCTGGGACGGCAACGAGACTTGGCTCATCCTCGGCGGCGGCGGCCTGTGGGTGGCCTTTCCCAAGGCCTATGCCGTGGTGATGCCGGCGCTCTATCTGCCGGTTATCATCATGCTGCTCGCGCTGGTGTTCCGGGGCGTCGCCTTTGAGTTCCGCTGGGTGGCGGCCTCCAGCCGGCGGCTGTGGAACTTCGCGTTCTCGGCCGGCTCGCTGGTGGCGGCCTTCTTCCAGGGCATCATCCTGGGCGGGCTCCTCCAGGGCATCACGGTGAAGGATGGTGCCTTCGCCGGCGGTCCGCTCGACTGGGCGACGCCCTTCGCGCTCCTGTGTGGCGTCGGCGTCGTGGTGGGCTATGCGTTGCTCGGCGCCACATGGCTGCTGGTGAAAACCGAAGGCACCGTCGCCGACCGGGCGCGCAGCCACGCCATCCCCCTGCTCCTCGGCGTCATCGTGCTGATGGGGCTGGTGAGCCTGTGGACCCCGCTGGCGTTCGACCGGATCGCGACGCGCTGGTTCTCGCGGCCCAACATCTTCCTGCTGGCACCGGTGCCCATCGTCACCGCCGCGCTGGCCTATCTCGTCTGGCACTGGCTGCGCACCGGGCGGGAGATGCTGCCGTTCTTCGGCACCATCGGCTTGTTCGTGCTCGGCTTCGCAGGCCTCGCCATCTCCACCTTTCCTTACCTGGTGCCGCCGAGCCTCACCGTGTGGCAGACGGCGGCCGCCCCGCCCAGCCAGATCCTGATGCTGTTCGGCGTCATCTTCCTGCTGCCGGTGGTGCTGGGTTACATCGTCTTCGTCTACTGGATCTTCCGCGGCAAGGTGCGGGAAGGCGAAGGCTACCACTGAGGGCTGCGCCAGACCCGGTCGGCCCGGCACAGCCTTTACCTCACTCACGCAGCCAGACCAGCGAGTTCCTTGTCGATGAAATAGGCGGCGTGGGGCCCGTCGCCGATCAGATCGATCCGGTCAAGGATCTTGCGGCACAGCTTCTCTTCCTCGTGCTGCTCGCGGGAAAACCATTCGAGGAAAGAATCCGTCTCGAAGCTGTTTTCCGCACGGGCGAGGGTGATGGCCTCGACGATGTGCGCCGTCACCTTGCGCTCCTCTTCCTGGATGCGCTGGAACAGCTCGCGCACGGTGCCGGCGGAGATCACCGGCCGCTGGTGACCATGCAGCGCGATCTGGGCGCCGAGGTCGTCGAGGAACTCGAAGAACTTCAGCATGTGCCCCATCTCTTCCTTGGCGTGGCCGAGAAGGAACCGCGTGACACCCTCGAACTTGTGCGCGGAAGCCCAGGCTGCCGCCTGGGTATAGACGTGATGGGCCTCCATCTCGCCGTTCAACAGCTCGTTCAGCTTGGCTTCCAGCTTGTCGCTTACCATCGCAGTCTCCAAAGAGAGAGAACCGCCCGCGCTCAAGCGCGGCGGAACCGGGAAGAACGGCCGGGGTGGGTATCTACCGTCGCGCCATGGCCGCGCTTCCCGCACGGGTGTGCCGGACGCCGACGCAATGGATCAATCGAACTGGATCAAACTGAAGCCAGATTTGCGTTCGACCAAATTGAAGTGCCAAGCTTAATCCGTGGCCTTGCGGCGGCTTAAGCCAGCTTTTTGACCGATTCCGATCTGCGGAGGAGAGCTATTCTGCCGCATCGGGCAGCGCACTGCCGAACAGTCCCAATTGCTGCTCGCGTACCGGCGCGAAGGACCGGCGGTGGTGCAGGCAGGGGCCGTGGGTGACCAGCGCGGTGCTGTGCTCGGCCGTCGCGTAGCCCATGTGCCGCTCGAAGCCATAGGCCGGAAAGGCCGCGCCCACAGAGGCCATCAGCCGGTCCCGCACCACCTTGGCGACGATGGAAGCGGCGGCGATGGAGGCGATGAGCCCGTCCCCGCCGATGATCGCCTCGACCGCGCACGGCACCTTGGGTGGATCGTTGCCATCCACCAGCAGGAAGGCCGGCCGGCACGGCAGCCCCCGCACCGCCTGCGCCAGCGCCCACAGAGTTGCCTGCCGGATGTTGTCGCGGTCGATGCGCTCCGGCGGCGCCATGGCCACTGCGACCTCGGCGGTGGCGCAGATTTCCAGATAAAGCGCCTCGCGCTTCGCCCGCGTCAGCCGCTTCGAATCGTCCAGCCCCTGCGGCACCCGCGACGGATCGAGCACGACGGCGGCGGCGACCACGGGACCGGCCAGCGGCCCCCGTCCCACTTCGTCGGCACCCGCGACAGGCGCATGACCCTGAGCGTACAGGCCGCGCTCGCGCGCGAAATCAAGACCTGTCCACAGGGTCGCGACTGGCGCCGCCACCTTGCGCGGCCGGCCGCGCGGGCGGGCAGCCGCCTGCGGCACGACAGTCTGGCTCGGGTTCGGCTCTCGGCGCGGCGGCATCGGTCCGGTGCTCGCCCGGTGAGGCCCCGGCGACGGGCAGGCCGAGCGATTCGGCCCTGACTTCGTTGATAGCATGGAACCGCAGCCGCGGCCGGGGATTGCTCCCCGTGCCGTGTCAGCCCATGTTCAAGGTCACGGTTCAAGCTGCCGGCGTTGGCGTCCGCGGGAGAAGAGCATGCGGTGGGAGGATTTCCGCTCCAGCGACAATGTGGAAGACCGGCGCGGCAGTGGCGGCGGCGGCTTCCAGATGCCCGGGGGCCGTGGCGGCCTTGGCATCGGAACCATCATCGTCGTTGGGCTGATCGGCTGGGCGCTGGGCATCAATCCGGCGGTTCTCATCGGCGGGCTGGAGGCCATCAACGGCGGCGGATCGCCCCAGCAAAGCGCGCCCGCCCCGCAGCGCGGCCGCCCGACCGCCCCGCCCACGGATCAGCTCGGGCGCTTCGCGGCGGCGGTCCTCGCCCAGACCGAGGACGTGTGGACCGAGCTGTTCCGCGCCGAAGGCAAGACCTATCAGGACCCGAAGCTGGTGCTGTTCTCCGGCTCCACCCGATCGGCTTGCGGCGGCGCGCAATCGGCCATGGGGCCGTTCTACTGTCCGCTCGACCAGAAGGTGTATCTCGACCTCACCTTCTTCCAGGAGATGAAGAACCGCTTCAAGGCGGGGGGCGATTTCGCGCAGGCCTATGTCATCGCCCACGAGGTCGGCCACCATGTGGAAAACCTCATCGGCATCCTGCCCAAGGTGCAGCAGGCCCAGGCCCGCGCCTCGTCTCGCGCCGAGGCGAACAACCTGTCCGTCCGCGTCGAGCTGATGGCCGATTGCCTCGCGGGCGTATGGGCCTACCACGCCAACGCACGCTACCGCATTCTGGAGCCCGGCGACGTGGAGCAGGCGCTCAATGCCGCCAGCGCCATCGGCGACGACGCGCTGCAGAAGCGCTCGCAGGGCTATGCGGTGCCCGACAGCTTCACCCACGGCACGTCGCAGCAACGGGTGACCTGGTTCACGCGTGGCCTGAAGACGGGCTCCATGCAGCAGTGCAATACCTTCTCGGGCGCGATCTGACGCAAAGTGGGGGATCCGTCCACCGATTCGATCGCGCAACGGGCGCTCGGAATCGTGCCCTTCGCCGCCCCGCCGGGACGACTTGAGCGCGGCAGCGGGTGCTTGCCCGCCGGCTTCCCCCTTGCCTCCAGGCGGCTGGCGTGCGAAGCAGCGTCAACGCACGGTGCCGCCGCGGGAGACCTCTCGCGCGGACCGTTCGGCGTCGGCCATTGAAACCTCTTGCAGCCTTCGCTATAGGGGCCGACAACTCATTCCGAAGGGGCCATGCGGCCATCCCTCGGCCCCGGTCGGTGCCCTGCACCATGCCTGCGCGCCACGCGGGCGGGCCGCGACCGCAAGGGCCGAGCATACGAGAGGCGTCAGTCCATGTCTTCGACGTTCGACACGGTGGCCAACATCATCGCGGAAACCTGCGACATTCCGCGCGACACCATCACGCCGGACAGCCACGCCATCGACGATCTGGGCATCGACAGCCTCGACTTCCTCGACATCGCGTTCGCCATCGACAAGGCCTTCGGCATCAAGCTGCCGCTGGAGCAGTGGACGCAGGAAGTGAACGACGGCAAGGCCACTACCGAGCAGTATTTCGTGCTCAAGAACCTCTGCGCCCGCATCGACGAGTTGGTCGCTGCGAAGGCGGCCTGAGGCCGATAGATGCGTCCTGAAGTCTTCAAGATGATCGACCGGGTCGTCGCCATCGACCCGTCGCTCCAGAAGATCCACTGCCAGGGCCTGGTGCCCGAGGAAAGCTCCATCTTCGAGGGGCATTTTCCCGGCTATCCCATCATGCCCGGCGTTCTGCTGATCGAGGCGATGGCCCAGACCACCGGCTGGCTGGTTCTGGCGCGCAACCGCTTTGACCGGATGCCCTTCCTCGCCACCGTGAAGGAAGCGAAGCTGCGCACCTTCGTGCTGCCGGGGCAGAATCTCGATCTCTACTCGGAAATCCTGCACGAGGGCTCCGGCTTCGTCGTCGCCAAGACGAACGCCACCCTCGAAGGCAAGCCCATTTGCAGTGCCGAACTCACCTTCCGCGTGCTCCCCTGGCCGGAAGGCAAGATGAAGACCGTGGTGATGAAGGTGGCCGAGTACGTCTCCTTCCCCCTTTCGGAATTTGCCGATGCCTGACGTGACTGAAGGCCGGAGCCGGATCCAGCGCGACGTCTGGATCACCGGCATCGGCCTCGTCTCCTCCCTCGGGGAGGGGCTCGATGCCCACTGGCAGGCCTTCGCCTCCGGCTCGGCTCCGCTGACGGACAACACCACCTTTGCCCCCTATGTGGTTCATCCGCTGGTGAAGGTGAATTTCGACAGCCAGATCCCGAAGAAGGGCGACCAGCGGCAGATGGAGCCCTGGCAGCGCATCGGCACCTATGCGGCCGGTCTCGCGCTCGACGCCGCGGGCATCGCCAAGAACGCTGAAATCCTGTCGAATACCGACATGGTGGTCGCCGCCGGCGGCGGTGAGCGCGATTTCGAGGTTGACGCCTCCATCCTCAACGATCTGGCAAGCTCCAACGACGCCGGGCGCCTGCTGAACGAGCGTCTCCTGTCGGACCTGCGGCCGACCCTCTCGCTGGCGCAGCTGTCGAACCTGCTGGCCGGTAACATCTCCATCGTCCACGGCGTGACCGGCTCCTCCCGCACCTTTATGGGCGAGGAAAGCGCCGGGGTCGACGCGGCCCGTGTCGCTTACGCCCGCATCGCGGCCGGCCAGAGCGAGATTGGGCTCGTGGGCGGCGCCTACAATGCCGAGCGTGAGGACACGCTGCTCCTCAACGATCTCGACGGCTTCTGCATGAAGGGCGACTTCAGCCCGGCCTTCACCGCCCCCGGCATCGGCTCCGGCGCCATGGGCGCCTTCCTGGTGCTGGAATCGCCGGAACATGCCAAGGCACGCGGCGCGACTCCCATCGCCAAGCTGTCCGGTGTGTGGTCCGAGCGGGCCAAGCGCGCCGTTGCCGGCGCCGTCACCGCCAAGGTGAAGGCACTGCTCGACAAGGCCGGCGCGACGCCGGGCACTGCCGTCATCTCCGGCGTCACCGGCGCCCGCGAGGCGACCGAGGCCGAGGCCGAAGCGCTCGCTGCGAGCGGCCTGCCCGTCCGCGCCGTCGCCAACCGCATAGGCCATGGCTTCGAGGCCCAGTTCATCGCCGCCCTCGCCCTTGCGGCGCTGGCGGTGTCAAAGGGCACGCTGTTCCCGCCGCTCCCCGGCGATCCGCTGGAAAAGCCGGCGGACGGGGTATCCCGGGTGATCGTGACGCAGGTGGGCCACTGGCGGGGCGAAGGCGCCGGTCTCGTCGAGAAGGCCTGAGCGGCCTTCCGCTCCTTCGACGTGAGGAGCGGACGGACGATTGTTCTTTGCGCCGGCTTCAGCGTATTTTCCGGCGCGAGTGCCGGGCCCTCTGACAGCGCGGGTCCCGGCGTGCCTTTCGAGCGGCGCCGGGGCGGGCGCGCTTCAACGACAGGAGCCGCGATCATGACGCAGGCGCATCTCGACAAGTTCGGCCGCCCCATCGTGGTGGTAACGGGTATCGGCGTCGTCACCTCCCTCGGGCAGGGCAAGGAAGACAACTGGCGGCGCCTGACCGCGGGTGAATCCGGCATCCACACCATCACCCGCTTCCCGATCGAGGGCATGCGGACCACCATCGCCGGCACGGTGGACTTCCTGTTCGACGGCCGCGTCGCCGCCCCCAACCTTTCCGAGAAGCTCGCGACCCTCGCCGCCGAGGAAGCCATCGCCGAATCCGGCATCGGCACGCCCGGCGAGTTTCCCGGTCCGCTGTTTGCAGCGGTGCCTCCGGTGGAACTGGAATGGCCCGAGCGCCAGCAGATCGCCGATGCGGTGGGCAACTACCCGATCGTCTATCACGACCTCCTGGGCGCGGCGGCGACCGGCAAGTTCCGGCCCTGGCACGAGCGCTTCCTGTTTGGCTCCGTCGCCGATCGCCTGGCCGACAAGTTCGGCACCCAGGGCCAGCCCATCTCTCTCTCCACCGCCTGCGCCTCCGGCGCGACCGCCATCCAGCTGGGCGTCGAGGCCATCCGCCGCGGCGAGACCGAGGTGGCGCTGTCGCTGGGCACGGACGGCTCGGTGCACCCCGAGGCGCTGATCCGCTTCTCGCTGCTCTCCGCCCTCACCACCGCCAACGAGAAGCCGGAGGAGGCCGCCCGCCCCTTCGCCAAGAACCGTGACGGCTTCGTCATGGCCGAAGGCGCCGCTGCGCTGGTGCTGGAGAGCTACGCCCATGCCGTCGCGCGCGGCGCGAAGATTCTCGGCGTGCTGGAAGGCTGCGGCGAGATGGCGGACAATTTCCACCGCACCCGCTCCAGCCCGGACGGCCGCCCCATCGTCGGCTGCATGAAGAATGCCCTCGCCGACGCCGGCGTGACGCCGGACGATGTGGACTACATCAACGCCCACGGCACCTCGACGCCCGAGAACGACCGCATGGAGTATGTGGGCCTCAAGGGCGTGTTCAGCGAGGAGAAGCTGGCGGCGACGCCCATCTCCTCCAACAAGTCCATGATCGGCCACACGCTGACGGCGGCCGGCGCCATCGAGGCGGCGGTGTCGCTGCTCACCATCCTGAACGGCCGGATCCCGCCCACCATCAATTACAACATCCCCGATCCGGCCATTCCGCTGGACGTGGTGCCGAACGTTGCCCGCGACGCGCAGGTGAAGCGGGTGATCTCCAACTCGTTCGGCTTCGGCGGCCAGAACGTGTGCCTCGTCCTGGCGGCAGAGCCGGCGTGAGCGGATCGCGCACCGGAACAGGCCTGATCCGATGACTGCTCCCGTCCTCGTCACCGGCGGCGGCCGCGGGCTCGGGGCCGCCATCGTGCGGCGTCTCGCCGAAGCCGGCCATCCCGTCGTCTTCACCTACCGCTCGGCGGTGGCCGAGGCCGAGGCGCTGATCGCCGACATCCGCGCCACGGTGCCGGACGCCGTCGTCTCCGCCCGTCCCCTGGACCTTGCCGACCGCGCCGCGGTGGAGGCGTTCGCCGCGGAGCTGGAGGGCGGGGAAGCCTTCTTCGGATTCTGCCACAACGCCGGCGCCTCCTACGACACCCTCGCCGCCATGATCGACCAGGACAAGGCCGAGGCGGTGATGCAGGTGAACCACTTCGCCTTCGTCCGTCTTACCCGCGCGCTTGTGCGGCCGATGACGCGGGCACGGGCCGGCCGCATCGTCGCCATCGGCTCGGTGGCGGCGCTTCAGGCAAACCAGGGCAACGCCGCCTACGCCGCCTCCAAGGCCGCCCTGCTCGCCCATGTGCGCGGCCTCGCCATCGAGACCGCCCGGCGCGGCGTGACGGTGAATTATGTCGCCCCCGGCTTCATCGATACCGCGATGCTGGAGAAGTTCGCGGACTATCGGGCGAAGATGGAAGCGCAGATCCCCGCCGGCCGCTTCGCCACGCCCGACGACGTGGCGCAGGTGGTGGCCTTCCTCTTCTCCCCCGGCGCGGGCTATATGACCGGCGCCATTCTGCCGGTGGATGGCGGGCTCTCCGCCTCGCTCGCCGCCCACCGCTGACATTCAT
>JAEZMT010000235.1 GCA_023442085.1 Pseudomonadota bacterium
TCTTCGCCTTCACCTCGAAGGAGATGCCGCGCTTCAACTCCATCTCCATTTCCGGCTACCACATGCAGGAAGCCGGCGCGACGCAGGATCTGGAGCTGGCCTACACGCTGGCGGACGGCGTGGAATACGGCCGCGCCGGTGCTGCCGCGGGCCTGCCCATCGACGTGTTCGCGCCGCGCCTCTCCTTCTTCTGGGCCATCGGCATGAACTTCTACATGGAGGTGGCGAAGCTCCGCGCCGCCCGCCTCTTGTGGACGCGCCTGATGACCGACCTCGGGGCGAAGAACCCCAAGTCGCTGCCGCTGCGCACCCATTCCCAGACCTCCGGCTGGTCGCTCACCGCGCAGGACGTCTTCAACAACGTCATGCGCACGGCCATCGAGGCCATGGCGGCAACACAGGGCCAGACCCAGTCGCTGCACACCAATGCGCTCGACGAGGCGCTGGCGCTGCCCACCGACTTTTCCGCCCGCATCGCCCGCAACACCCAGATCCTGCTCCAGCAGGAGAGCGGCACCACGCGGCAGATCGATCTGTGGGGCGGCTCCTATTTCGTGGAGAAGCTCACTGCCGATCTCGCCGCCAAGGCGTGGGCGCACATCCAGGAAGTGGAAGCGCTGGGCGGCATGGCCAAGGCCATCGAGGCCGGCATTCCGAAGCTGCGCATCGAGGAGGCCGCCGCCACCACCCAGGCCCGCATCGACGGCGGCGCGCAGACGGTGGTGGGCGTGAACAAGTTCAAGCCGCAGAAGGACAGGCTGATCGACGTTCTCAAGGTGGAGAACGCCGCCGTGCGCGCCGCGCAGATCGACAAGCTCAACCGCCTCAAGGCCGAGCGCAACCCGGCCGAGGTGGCGTCCAAGCTGGAAGCACTCACCAACGGCGCGGCGGGCAACGGCAATTTGCTGGCGCTGGCCATCGAGGCGGCGCGGGCCAAGGCCACCGTGGGCGAGATTTCGGACGCGCTGGAGAAGGTGTTCGGCCGCCACCGCGCCGAAATTCGCGCCATCTCAGGTGTCTACAAGCGCGAGGCTTCCGCCATGACGGACAAGGTGGGCAAGGTGCAGAAGCTGGTGGAAGCCTTCGAGACCGCCGAAGGCCGCCGCCCGCGCATCCTCGTCGCCAAGGTGGGCCAGGACGGCCACGACCGCGGCCAGAAGGTGATCGCCTCGGCCTTCGCCGACCTCGGCTTCGACGTGGACATCGGCCCCCTCTTCGCCACCCCCGAGGAAGCCGCCCGGCAGGCGGTGGAGAATGACGTGCACGTGGTGGGCATCTCCTCGCTCGCCGCCGGCCACCTCACCCTCGTGCCGGCCCTGAAGGCGGCGCTGGAGGCGGAGGGGCGCGGCGACATCATGGTGGTGGTGGGCGGCGTGGTGCCCCCGCAGGACTATGAGGCCCTGAAAGCCTTCGGCGCCGAAGCCATCTTCCCGCCCGGCACCGTCATCGCCGATGCGGCGAAGGAACTGCTCGGCACCCTCTCCCACCGGCTCGGGCACAATCTCGAAGCGGCGGAGTGAGCGCGACGCCTCCGACCGAGCCCGGCTCCACCCTGCGCGTATTGGAGCCGGCGCCCGGCGTGCTCGCCTTCTATGATGGCCGCATCCCCGGCGTGCGGCTGCACGGACCGCAGGAGAACTGGCTGGACGACGGCGCCTTCGCCCTCGGCATCGCCTCCTATGCGGTGATGGATGGCGACGACGCCCTCGTCTACGACACCCACATCACCCTCGCCCACGCCCGCTACATCCGCCGCACGCTGGAAGAGCGGGGCGCGCGGCGCATCCGCGTGGTGCTGAGCCACTGGCACGACGACCATGTGGCCGGCAACGCCGCCTTCGCCGATTGCGAGATCATCGCCAATCACGAGACGGACGCCCTGCTGCGCGCCAACCGCGCCCGGCTGGAGGCGGCGGACCCGCCCATCAATCCCCTCGTCCTGCCCAACCTTCTGTTCGATGAGCGGCTCTCGCTGAGCGTGGGCGCCCTGCCCGTCGAACTGATCCGGATGGACATCCACAGCCGCGACGGCACCGTCGCGCTGCTGCCCGGCGGCATTCTGCTGGCCGGAGACACGCTGGAAGACCCCATCACCTATGTGGACGAGCCCGACCGCCTCGCTGCCCATCTTGTCGGGCTGGCGCGCCTCGCGGCGCTCGGCGCGACGCGCATCCTGCCCTGCCACGGCGACCCCGACGTGATCGCCGCCGGCGGCTACGGGCC
Organism: Pseudomonadota bacterium; assembly: GCA_023442085.1. Taxonomy (GTDB): domain Bacteria; phylum Pseudomonadota; class Alphaproteobacteria; order Rhizobiales; family Xanthobacteraceae; genus Xanthobacter. Next base: position 2,224 of record JAEZMT010000235.1, read on the forward strand.
GGGGCTGATCGCGGCGACGCGGCTCTATGTGGAGAAGCTGCTCAGGCTGAAGGCCGAGCCGGCGCTGGCGGGGCTCGATCTTCGCACCTTCGCGGCAGAGGCGTACGCGACGGGGGCGATTTCGTACTTCGAGCCTTATGAGGCGGTCCACCGGCGCAATGTCGAGGCGGTGGCGGGAGCGCTCTGACACAGCCATGACGTGCGCCAGCAACTATGCTCTGCTTTGGAATATCGGGCGCAGAGGCGGGAGCGAGTCGTCATGTGGTCATGGCTGAGAGGCCTGTTCGGAAGGCGCCGGCCCAAGCTGGATCATTCAGCCGAGATGGTCCTCAAGGAAGAAGCAGACTGGCAGCGCCTCATCGCCGAGTGGCCCTACCCGCTGCGGCTCGTGCAGGGCACCGAGGCCACTGCTGCATGGTTCGAGGAGGCGGCTATCGGCGCGCGCGAGGGCTTCTCGCCGATCCTGATCACGCCACGGACTCTGAAAATTCCGAAG
>JAEZMT010000361.1 GCA_023442085.1 Pseudomonadota bacterium
AAAAACGCTCACATCAATAGATCGCTCCTGTCATCGAATGTCACTCGGCTTTTCTGCTAGAGGAGATGCAACGGCCGCCCAAGCGGCGGCAAGTCTCCCTGGGAGGGGCACCATGAAGATCGAAGGGCGCGTCTTTCTCGTCACCGGCGGCGGCTCGGGCCTAGGCGCGGCGGTGGCGCGGATGGTGGTCGATAACGGCGGCCGCGTCGTCCTCGTCGACATCAATGCCGACGCCGGCGCCGCCATGGCCGCCGAGCTTGGCGACGCCGCCCGCTTCCAGCGCGCCGACGTGAGCAGCGAGGCGGATGGCAAGGCGGCCGTGCAGCTCGCCCTCGACAGCTTCGGCCACGTTCACGTCCTCGTGAACTGCGCGGGCGTCGCTCCCGGCGAGAAAGTCATCGGGCGCGAGGGCCCGCACCGGCTGGACAGCTTCGTGCGCGGCATCACCATCAATCTCATCGGCACCTTCAACATGCTTCGGCTCGCCGCCGATGCGATGGCGAAGGAGCAGCCGGACGCGGACGGCGAACGCGGCGTCATCATCAACACGGCCTCCATTGCCGCCTTCGACGGGCAGATCGGCCAGGCCGCCTATGCCGCCTCGAAGGGCGGCGTCGCGGCCCTCACCCTGCCGGTGGCCCGCGAGCTTGCGCGCTTCGGCATCCGCGTCCTCACCATCGCGCCCGGCATCTTCGAAACGCCGATGATGGCTGGTCTGCCGCAGGATGTTCAGGACAGCCTCGGCAAGAGCGTGCCCTTCCCCTCGCGCCTCGGACGGCCGTCCGAATACGCCGCGCTGGTCAAGCACATCTGCGAGAATTCCATGCTGAACGGCGAGGTCATCCGCCTCGACGGCGCGCTGCGCATGGCGCCGCGCTGACCCTGGCGCTCTCCTCCCTCCTCCGGAGACAAGTCCCATGACGGCTTCCGACCCCATCGTCATCGTCGGCTTCGCCCGCACGCCCATGGGCGGCTTCCAGGGCGACCTCAAGGATGTCGCCGCCCCAGCGCTCGGCTCCGCGGCCATCGGTGCTGCCCTCTCCCGCGCCGGCCTCGCCCCGGATCAGGTGGAGGAAGTGGTGTTCGGCTGCGTGCTGCCGGCCGGCCTGGGCCAGGCTCCGGCCCGGCAGGCCGCGCTGGGCGCGGGCCTTCCGCTCGCGACGGGCGCCACCACGGTCAACAAGATGTGCGGCTCCGGCATGAAGGCGGCCATGTTCGCCCATGACCTCATCGCCGCGGGCTCCGCCTCCGTCGCCGTTGCCGGCGGCATGGAGAGCATGACCAATGCGCCGTACCTGCTCGACCGCGCCCGTGGCGGCTACCGCATGGGCCACGGCAAGGTCATCGACCACATGTTCTTCGACGGGCTGGAGGACGCCTACGATAAAGGCCGCCTCATGGGTACCTTCGCGGAGGAATGCGCGGAGGCCTACCAGTTCACCCGCGAGGCGCAGGACGCCTTCGCCATCGCCTCGCTCACCAAGGCGCAGAAGGCCATGGCCGATGGAGCATTCGAGAGGGAGATCACCCCCGTCACCGTGAAGGGCGGCAAGGCCGAGCGCGTGGTGGCGACGGACGAGCAGCCGCCCAAGGCGAAGCTGGACAAGATCCCGACGCTGAAGCCCGCCTTCCGCGACGGCGGCACGGTGACGGCGGCAAACTCCTCCTCCATCTCTGACGGCGCGGCCGCCCTCGTGCTCATGCGCCGCTCGGAGGCGGAGAAGCGCGGCCTCACGCCGCTCGCCGCCATCGTCGGCCATGCCACCCACGCCCAGGCGCCGAACCTGTTCACAACGGCGCCCATCGGCGCAGTGCAGAAGCTGGCCGGGAAGACCGGCTGGGACCTGAAGGACGTAGACCTGTTCGAGATCAACGAGGCGTTCGCCGTGGTGCCCATGGCCGCCATGCGCGACCTCGGCCTGCCGGAGGACAAGGTGAATGTCCACGGCGGCGCCTGTGCGCTGGGCCACCCCATCGGCGCTTCGGGCGCCCGCGTGATGGTGACGCTGCTGGCGGCACTGGAGCGATATGATCTCAAGCGCGGCATCGCTTCGCTGTGTATCGGCGGCGGCGAGGCGACGGCAGTGGCCATCGAGCGGCTGAGCTGAGGCCGCGCCCACCGCTCGGCAGCAAGCAATAAGAACCGGAGGGAGCCCATGATCCTCACCGAAACCCAGGTCGCCATCCGGGACGCCGTGCGCGCCTTTGCCTCCGAGCGCCTCGCGCCCGGCGCCGCGGCGCGGGACAAGGAGCACCGCTTCCCCGGAGATGAACTGAAGGAACTGGGCGCGCTCGGCTTCCTTGGCATGCTGGTGCCGGAGGAGCTTGGCGGCTCCGCCACCGATCTCGTCTCCTATGCCCTCGCGCTGGAGGAGATCGCGGCGGCGGACGGCGCCTGCTCCACCATCGTCAGCGTGCATTCCTCGGTCGGCTGCATGCCCATCGTGAAATTCGGCACCGACGCGCAGAAAGAGCGCTTCCTGCCGAAGCTGGCCAGCGGGGAATGGATCGGAGGCTTTGCCCTCACCGAGCCCCAGGCCGGGTCGGATGCCGCGGCGCTGCGCACGCGCGCCCGGCGAGACGGCGACCATTACGTGCTGTCCGGCGCCAAGCAGTTCATCACCTCCGGCAAGAACGGCGACGTCATCATCGTCTTTGCGGTGACCGACCCGGATGCGGGCAAGAAGGGCATCTCCGCCTTCATCGTGCCTACCGACATGCCCGGCTACGAGGTGGTGCGGGTGGAGGAGAAGCTTGGCCAGCACTCGTCCGACACCTGCCAGCTCGCCTTCAACGACATGCGCATCCCTGCCGAGCTGCGGCTCGGGGCCGAGGGTGAGGGGCTGAAGATCGCCCTGTCCAATCTCGAAGGCGGACGCATCGGCATCGCCTCCCAGTGCGTGGGCATGGCGCGGGCGGCCTTCGAGGCGGCGCGTGCTTATGCGAAGGAGCGCGTCACCTTCGGCAAGCCCATTATGGAGCATCAGGCCGTCGCCTTCCGCCTCGCCGACATGGCGACCCGCATCGAGGCCGCGCGCCTGATGGTGCTGCACGCGGCTTCGCTGCGCGAGGCCGGCCTGCCCTGCCTCACCGAAGCCTCCATGGCGAAGCTGTTCGCGTCGGAGATGGCCGAGCAGGTGTGCTCCGCGGCCATCCAGACCTTCGGCGGCTACGGCTATCTGGCGGACTTCCCCGTGGAGCGCATCTATCGCGACGTGCGAGTCTGCCAGATCTACGAGGGCACGAGCGACGTGCAGCGCATCGTCATCGCGCGGGGGCTGTGATGGTGGAGGCGCCCTCCCCGGCCCCGCGCGGTCCCCTTGCAGGCATCCGGGTCGTCGATCTGTCCCGGCTCGCCCCCGGCCCCTATTGCACCATGCTGCTTGCGGATTTCGGGGCGGAGGTGATCGTGGTGGGGGGCGGGCGCGCCGGCGTCGCCATTCCGGAATTCTCCCGTGGCAAGCGGCATATCTCGCTCGACCTGAAGACGCTTGCAGGCCGGGCTGCGCTCCACGCGCTGGTGCAGACCGCCGACGTGCTGGTGGAGGGCTTCCGCCCCGGCGTCGCCGATCGCATCGGCGCCGGATACGAGACGCTGGCGGCGCTCAATCCGCGCCTGGTTTACTGCTCCCTGACCGGCTTCGGGCAGGACGGCCCGCGCGCGCTGGAGGCGGGGCACGACATCACCTATCTCGCGCTCGCCGGCGTGCTCGGCTCGATGGGACCGAAGGACGGGCCGCCCGAGGCGCCGCTCAACCTCGTCGCCGATTTCGCCGGCGGCAGCCTGATCGCCGCTCTGGGCATCCTCGCCGCGGTGATCGAGGCGAAGACCACCGGACACGGCCAGAAGATCGACGCCGCCATGGTGGATGGCGCGCTCTCCCTGATGGCCATGCACTGGCCGCTGTGGAAGACTCCCCACTGGCCTGCGCGCGGCGATGGTCTGCTCGGCGGCGGCGCGCCCTTCTATCGCTCCTACCGCTGCGCGGACGGCGGTTTCATAGCGGTCGGCGCGCTGGAGCGGGGATTCTTCGAGGCGCTATGGCAGCGTCTCGACCTCGGCGAGGCGCCGGACCACATGCGGCGGGATCTTTGGCCCGATATCGAGCGCACGCTGGAAGCGACCTTCGCAGGCCAACCACGTGACCACTGGACTGGTGTGTTCGCCGGGACGGACGCCTGCGTTGCGCCGGTTCTGGCGCCCGACGAGGTGTGGAGCGATCCCCACATCGCCGCCCGCCATCCGGACAGCGGGCCGAACCGGGTTCCCGCGGTGCCGCGCCTCTCCCGCACGCCCGCTCAGGCCCACCCGCTCGATCTCACCGACTGCACGGCCGACGTGCTGCGCGAGGCCGGCCTCAGCGAAGCGGACATCGCCGCCGCCGTCGTGCCGTCCGATACAACCGGCCGCTCGGGCCTCGACTGGCCGCCGGAGCTGCGCTGAACGTCAGAAGGCGGGATCGGCAGCCGCGGCCTTCGGCTTGTGGAGGCTCCGGCTGTCATCCGGCGCCTCGTCGCGCTCGAACATGCCATAGTCGCGCACCACGGCGGCCACACGCAGTCGATAGTCACGGAACACGCCGGCACGCCCGGCGGCCTGCGTCTTGCGATGGGAGGTGAGGTTGCGCCAGGCCTTCACCGCTTCCTCATCTCGCCAGAAGGAGAGCGAAAGCATCTTGCCCGGATTGGTGAGGCTCTCGAACCGCTCCACCGAGATGAAGCCGTCCATCGTCTCCAATTCCACGCGCAGGCGCGCGGCGAGATCGAGATAGGTGTCGCGCTGGCCTTCGGCCGGCCACACCTCGAATATGATAGCGATCAAGATCCGCCCCCCTTTCCGGTATTTGGCGAGATTAAACCTTGTCGCCGGGCCGGCGCTGCACCTCGGGGAAGATCCACATGGCAATGACCATGAAGACACCCAGGAAAGCGACCGCGTATTTCGGACCCTCCTGCCCGAGCGCGCCTTGGAAGGCATAGCCCGCCGCCGCGACGGCGAGGACGATCAGGGAGAGGATGAGCTTGATGTGGGTGGGCATGAAATGTCCCCTCTTGCTGGCCGGACGAGGCCGGCGCTGACCTTCAGATGAGCGCGGTGCCGCCGCCGGGAAGCGCGGCCCAGACGGCCAGCGCCGCGCCCTGTAGCGCCACCAGAGCGGCAAGGCCGCGCCGGCCGTCGCGGAACGATGTGGGCAGCAGCTCGAACGGCGCCGGGGCGAACAGCAGCACGAGGCCGCCGACGACGATCAGGCTGGTGAGGCGCAGGTTCGCATAGCCATAGGCCAGCGCCGCAGCGGCGAGCACGAGCCAGAGCAGACTGTTGACCAGGACGAGGGCGCGGCCCCCCGCCTGCCGCGCCCCCGCCGGCCGCGTGCTCGCCGGAAACATGCCGGAGAGCACGAGAAAGCCGAGGCACGCGGCTGTCCAGAGACCAGTGAAGATCAACAGGCCGGCGACGTTGGGTTCGATGGCGGCCATGGCCTCACTCCGCCGGGGCGACGTGGCCGGAAGGGGACGTTTTGCCCTTCGGCGTGCGGGCGGTGCGGCGCATGTCGGTCTTCAGGTGGCGGGTGTCATAGCCGTTGAAGAGATGGCCAAAGAGCCCGCGGTTGAGGTCCGACGTGCCGAACGCCCAGTCCATGATGGGGAAGGTGAGGTTCATGTTGCGCTCCATCATGAGCGACTGATTGTGGTGCGCGGCGTGGTGGCGGCGGTTGGTGTTGATGAAGGGTACGTTCCGCACGAACCAGTTCTCGTCGATGTGCGTGGTGAAGTGCATGAATTCGTAGAGCAGATAGACCGAGGTCGTGGTGGTGATGAACAGCCATCCAACGTTCGGCGAGATCAGCCAGCCGAACACGATGGCGCCGGGAATGGACATCAGCGTGAAGGTCACCAACGCATAGGGCGGGAAGAAGGTGACGCGCCAGTCGTGATGACCGGCGAAGCGCATCTCCTCCTCGGTGAAGAACTGGTGATGCATGAGTGTGTGGCGGTTATAGACAGCGCGGAACAGTGGAAAGCTGGACGGCCGGTGCATCACATAGCGGTGCAGCCACCATTCGAAGAAATTGCAGAACAGGAACACGACCGGAATGGTGAGCCACTCCCACCAGCGGACATCGTGCATGTTCGAGATGTAGATGTAGAGCGCCGTAAAGCCGATCGTATAGATGATGGCGATGTGCAGCCAGCCGTTATACCAGCCGGTGACGCGCTCGCGGTAGGTTGCGCGGTATTTGCGCTGGCGATCCGTCATGGGGCTCGAGGTGAGTTCCATCGCTCTCTCCCTTGCGCGCTGTCGGTGCGCGCCATTCTCTTGATTCTCCCGCGCCTGAACTGGAGTGCCACGGCTTGAGGGCCGGCACCCCTTGCGATGCCCCCGCCGGAGGGCCGAAGGGCGCTTCGCGACAGCGCGTGAAGAACTAATATGTCAGTCACACATCATATGCAAGACGGGGAATTTAGGGCTCAAACCGGCTCTCCACACTCCCGAACAGCCAAGCCTGTCGTCATCAACACATTGATTTCATTGGCATCATTCGATCCATCTCCTTTTAAAATGATCCAGATCAAAAAAGCTTCTTGCAGACATTCTTTTGGCATATCTATGATATGTCAGTTCACAAAGGCGGGCACGAGACCCGCCTAGGGGAGGACGCCAATGAACATTTCTCGCCGCACCCTGATGCGGGGGATCGGTGCTGCCGGTCTCGCCGCCGCCGCTCCGGGGGTTTTCTCCCCCGCCATCGCCCAGTCGAAGCCGGTGCGCATCGGCATTCTCGCGCCGCGCTCCGGCGCCATGGGCACGGTGGGAGAATGCGGCATCCGCGCGGTGCAGTGGGCGGCGGAGCGCATGAACAAGGACGGCGGCATCGCCGGCCGCCCCATCGAGCTGGTGTTCGAGGAAGAGACCTCGCCGAAGGACACCATCGAACGCTTCCGCCGCCTGGCGCTGCAGGAGAAGGTGGACTGCGTGCAGGGCCTCATCTCCACCGGCGTGTCGCTCGGCGTCGCGCCCGTGGCGGAGGAGGAGCAGGCGCTCCTCATCATGTGGGACGGCACCACGCAGGACGGCGTGAAGGAGGCCATGCCCAAGTCGCGCTACGTCTTCCGCTCCACCGACAATGAATGCGAGGCGGTGATGGCCTCGCTGCTCTCGATCAAATACTTCAAGGGCAAGATCAAGCGGATCGCCGGCATCAATCCGGACTATTCCTACGGCCGCAACAACTGGGAGGCCTTCCGACAGATTCTCGCGCGTGCCGGGGTCGAGGTGGAGGTGGTCGCCGAGCAGTGGCCGAAGGTCGGCACCATGGACCTCACCTCCCATGTCGCCGCGCTGAAGGCCGCGAAGCCGGACTTCATCTTCTCTTCGATGCTGTTCGCCGACCTGCCGGTGTTCATGAAGCAGGGCTCCGCCGCGGGGCTGTTCGAGGGCGTCAACCTCGCCCTTCCTGCCGCCGGATGGCAGATCAACCAGCTGAAGAAGGAGTTCATGCCCGAGAACATCGTGTTCGGGCACAACACGCTCTACTTCGCGTTGCCGAACGCGTCCGCGCTGCAGAAGGCGTTCGTCGAAGACTATATGGGCCGCTACAAGGAAGCCCCGCACTGGGAGGCCGACCGCGCCTATTTCGCGCTCGCCGCCTACAAGGCCGGCGTTGAGGCAGCGGCGAAGGCGACCGGGCGTTGGCCGAAGCTCGATGAAATCATCGATTCGATCCCGAAGCAGAAGGTCGAGAGCCTGGGCGGTCCGGGCCAGTTCCGCACCGACAAGATCGCCGAGCAGACCTTCTACCAGGGCCTGTCCACCAATCAGAATTCCTACGACTTCCCGACGCTGAGGACGGTGGACAGCTTCACCGCCGACCAGCTCCAGAAGCCGCCGGGTGTGGACTTCTGGGAATGGCTCAAGACCTCCAAGCTTCCCGTCTGAGGAGCGCCGCGTGACCGTCTTCCTCGACATGATCCTCGGCGGCGTGTTTCACGCCGCCATTCTCTTCCTCGTCGCCGCCGGGCTCCAGCTGGTGTTCGGCGTGCAGAAGATCGTCAACCTCGCGTGCGGCTCCTTCTATGCGCTGGGCGCGTACTTCGGCATAACGGCCGTAGGCCTCGCCTCGGCCGCCGGCTTTCCGGCCTGGACGGTGCTGCCGGTGCTCATCCTCGCGGGCCTTGTCATCGGCCTTGTCGGCCTGCCCGTGGAACGCATCCTGCGCACGGTCTATCGGCGGGACGAGAGCTATCAGTTGCTCCTCACCTTCGGCCTGCTCCTGATGTTTCAGGACGTGTTCCGCTTCTTCTGGGGCGCGACGCCGCGAACGCTGGACAACGCCTATCTCGCCTACGGCACGGCCGAGTTCCTCGGCCTCAGGGTGCCCACCTACAATCTCCTGGTTATCGCCGCCTCCATCGCCATCGCGGTGGCGCTCGGCGCCTTCCTGCAGAAGACGCGCACGGGCCGCATCATCCGCGCCACGGCAGAGAACAGGGACATGACCGAGGGTCTCGGCGTCAATTCCTCCCGCGTCTTCGCGGCGGTGTTCACGGTGGGCTGCATGCTCGGCACGGTGGGCGGCGCGCTGGTGGTGCCGGCTTCGGCCTCCTCGCTGGAAATGGCGGTGGAGCTGGTGGTGGAAGCCTTCGCCGTGGTCGTCATCGGCGGCCTCGGCTCCATGCGCGGCGCGCTCGCCGGCGCGCTCATCGTCGGCCTCATCCGCGCCGCGGCCATCATGGTGCTGCCCGAGGCTGAGATTCTCTCCATCTATCTGGTCGTCATCGCCGTGCTCATCCTGCGGCCGGCCGGGCTCTTCGGAAAGGCAATGGCATGAGCACGCCCACCCTCGGCACCCCCACGGCCGCCCGCGCGGCCGCCGCGGCGGCGCCCGCCGCCGGCATGCGATGGCCCAGCGGCCTTGCCGCCTTCCTCGTGATCGTGGTGGCGATGGCGGGCCTGCCCCTTGTCGCCTCCACCTACATGCTCACCCTGATGGTACCCTTTTTCGGATTCGCCATCGCCCTGCTCGGTTTCAACCTGCTGTTCGGCTACACGGGCCTCCTCTCCTTCGGCCATGCCATGTTCCTCGGCATCGGCGCCTATGCGGCGGCGGTGATGACCTCCAAGCTGGGGGTCCGCTCGCTGGAGCTGACTCTCCTCGTCGCGGTGGCGGCGGCGGTGGTCATAGCGGTGCCGGTGGGCTTCCTGTGCGTGCGGTACACGCGCATCTTCTTCGGCATGCTGACCCTTGCCTTCGGCATGCTGTTCCACTCCATCCTGTTCAAGTTCTATGGCCTCACCGGTGGCGATCAGGGCATGCGGGTGATGCGCCCGCTGCTGTTCGGCATGGAGTTCGAGGGCGGCAAGACGGCCTTCATCACCGGCCCGTTCTATTACTACGCCCTCGGCCTGCTCACCCTGCTCGGCTACGCCATGTGGCGGATCGTGCGCTCGCCCTTTGGGCTGCACCTCACGGCCATCCGTGAGAACGCGCAGAAGGCGGCCTATCTCGGCGTCACCGTCTCGCGGATGCGCCTCGCCGCCTATGTCATCTCAGGTGTCTACGGCGCGATCGGCGGGGTTATCCTCGCCGTCACCATCGGCCTTGCGGACCCCGAGATCGTCTACTGGACGCAGTCCGGCAACCTCGTCTTCATGGCGGTGCTCGGCGGCTCCAGCGCGTTTGCCGGTCCCGTGGTCGGCGGCCTCGCCTTCGTGCTGCTGCAGGACACGGTGATGTCCGCCACCCAGTATTGGCGGTTCGTGATGGGCGGAATTCTGGTGCTCATCGTCATCTTCTTCCCGCGAGGAATCGCCGGCCTGTTCGGCGACGCCTTCGCCCGCCTCAAGCGCGGGAGCTGACCCATGGCATCTCACGCCCTTCTCTCCGCCCATCAGGTGTCCAAGAGCTACGGCGACTTCCACGCGCTCCGGAACGTCTCGGTGCATGTGAACGACGGCGAGTTCATCTCCATCGTCGGCCCCAATGGGGCCGGCAAATCCACCCTTGTGAACGTGCTTACGGGCCTCCTGAAGCCCACCACCGGGCACGTCCATTTCCGCGGCCAGGACATCGCCGGCATCGGCCCGGTCGAGTTGTCCCGACGTGGCATGGCGCGGGGGTTCCAGCTGGTGAACATCTTCCCGGCCCTCACCGTGCGGGAGACGCTGGGGGTCGCCGCCGCCTCGCGCCTCAAGCGCATCGGCAACCCCTTCCGCAGCCTCGGCGCTGACCGGGAGGTGCGTGACGCCGTGGAGGAGGTGGCCGACATCTTCAACCTGCGCCACCGGCTCGACCAGCAGGCGAGCGCCCTCTCCCAGGGCGAGAAGAAGCTGCTGGACGTGGCAAGCGCCTTCGCCCTCAAGCCCGAGCTGATCCTCATCGACGAGCCCACCTCCGGCGTCTCCACCGGCGACAAGCACGCCATCATGGAACTGCTGGTGGCTGCCTCGCGGAAGGCGGGCGTGCGCGGCATCATCCAGGTGGAGCACGACATGGATCTCGTCGCCCGCTACTCGGACCGCATCGTCGCGCTCCAGGCGGGCGCGGTGCTGGCGGACGAGAAGCCGGAGACTTTCTTCAAGGATCCCGCCCTCATCGCCGCCGTAGTGGGCACGCGCCCGCCGAAAATGACCCAGAAGCCCGCCGTTCAGGAGAGCCGCCCATGCTGAGCATTTCGGGCCTCAAGGTGGATATTGCGGGCAGCCGCATCCTGTCCGGCATCGACCTTGCCGTTGAGCCGGGCGAACTCGTCTGCCTCATCGGTCGCAACGGTGCGGGCAAGACCACGACGTTCCGCTCCATCATGGGCTATCGCAAACCCGCCGCCGGCTCAATCCGCTTCGCGGGCAAGGAGTTGGTCGGCCGCGCGCCGCACGAGATCGCGCAGATGGGCGTCGGCTTCTCGCCGGAGGAATCGGAGGTCTATGCCGACCTCACGGTCGCCGAGAACCTGGAACTGCCGACCTGGACGCGGCGCTCCAAGATGTCGGAGAAGGATCGCGTCGAGCGCTCCCTCACCGTCTTCCCGAAGCTTCGGCAGTATCTGCATCGCGGCGGGGCGCAGCTCTCCGGCGGCGAGCGCAAGATGGTCTCGGTGGCGCGCGCGCTCGCCCTCGATCCGAGCCTTCTCCTGCTGGACGAACCGTTCGAGGGCCTCTCCCCGGCAATCATCCCTGTGATCTCGGAAGGCATCGCCTCCATCCGCGCCATGGGACAGGCCGTGCTGATGGCGGAATCCAACGTCCACCACCTGCCGGATTATGTGGATCGCCTCTACGTGCTGGAGCGCGGCGAGATGATCTTCTCCGGCACGCTGGCCGAGGCGCATCGCGACAAGGCGGTCATGCGCGTCATCGCCGGCGAGGTGGAGCTGGAGCACGCCTGAGCCATGCCGCTGACCTATCGTGCAGCGGTGCTTCACGCACCGCAGACGCCGCTCGCCATCGAGACGGTGGCGGCGGCTCCGCTCGGCCCGTCGGACGTGCTCGTCCGCATCAAGGCGGCCGGGCTTTGCCACACTGATCTGGAGGTGATCGAGGGCGGGCTGGTCTATCCCATGCCCATCGTGCTCGGCCACGAGGCGGCGGGCATTGTGGAAGAGGTGGGACCGGAGGCGAAGGGCGTCCGCAAGGGCGACCACGTGGTCCTCTCCTGGAATCCCCATTGCGGCCATTGCTTCTATTGCGACCGGTCGCTTCCCATCCTCTGCGAGGGCTATCTGGCGGAGGGACCCAGGGCGCGCGCCTTCGACGGCGGCGCCAAGGCGCGGCTCGCGGACGGGCGCGAACTCGGCAACCTCATGTTCCTCGGCGCCTTTGGGGAATACTGCATCGTCGCCGACCAGCAGGCCGTTCCCGTACCGAAGGATCTGCCGTTCGAGGAGGCTTGCCTCATCGGCTGCGGAATCATGACCGGCGTCGGCGCGGCGCTGAACGTCGCCCATATCGGGCCGGGCGACACGGCGCTCGTCATTGGCTGCGGTGCCGTGGGTCTCGCAGCGGTTCAAGGTGCGCGGCTGGCGGGCGCGGAAACGATCCTCGCCGCCGATCTCGACGACGCCAAGCTCGCCCTCGCCCGCACCATGGGGGCCACCCACACGGTGAATGCCCGCACCGGCGATGTGGTGGCGGCGGCCCGCGCCCTCACCCAGGGTCGCGGTGCCGACGTGGTGCTCGAATCCGCCGGCAGCCCCATCGCCTTCCGCGCGACGGTCGAGGCGGTGCGGCCGGGCGGCGAGGTGATCTGGCTCGGCAAGATCGACGTGACGAAGGACGTGTCCTTCCGCTGGGGCTCGCTGATGGCGGAAAAGCGCATCCGCCGTGTCTCCTACGGCGGCGCCAGGCCCGCCCGTGACTTCCCGTTCCTGGCGCGCGCCGCGCTCGCCGGGCGGCTGGATCTCAAGGGGCTCATCTCCCGCCGCATCGCGCTGGAGGAGATCAATGCGGGCTTCGCCGCGCTGAAAGCGGGCGAGACCATCCGCAGCGTGGTGCTGTTCTGAGGTGGGCTGCCCCCCACCTTGAGACCCCCTCTCCCCTTGCGGGAGAGGGCTGGGGTGAGGGGTATCTATCCCTTCGTCCCGACGCACGAAATGCGCCAGCACTACCCCTCACCCCCGGCCCCTCTCCCGCAAGGGGAGAGGGTAGAAACATTCCTCACGCATCCAGCGTCTTGCGGGCGAAGTCCTCGATGTAATCCACGAGGTTGGAGGCCGCCGTCTCGGCCCCCTTGCGGTCGCGGCGGGCCACCGCCTCGGCCACCTCGGCGTGCAGCCGGGCCGCGAGGGGCAGGTCCGCCACTTCCCTGTAGTGCTGATACCAGAAGCGGCGGGACAGGGCGTTCATGAGGCCCATCGAGCGCACCGCGAACTCATTTCGCGAAGCCTGCGCCATGAGGAGATTGAAGCGCCGGTCGAGGCGCATGAAGGCGAGATCGTCCTCCACTTCCGCCGCCTGCCGCATGGAGCCGGCGATCTCGGCGAAGGCGTCCCGCTCCTCGGCCGTCGCACGCTCGGCGGCGAGGCCCGCCATGAGCACCTCCAGCACCCGCCGGACCTCCAGCAGGCGCAGCTGGGTGCGCAGGTTGATGTCCGAGACCAATACGCCCCGCCGCGGCAGCACCACGACGAGCCCATCCCGTGCAAGCCGTTGCAGCGCCTCACGGATGGGCGTGCGGCCGATCTTCAGGCGATCCGAAAGCGTGAGTTCGGAAAGCACCGCGCCGGGGGGCAGCTGGAGGGTGGCGATCAATTCCTCAAGGATGCGATAGGCCCGGTCGGTGAGGCTGGCATCCTCCGCCGGCGCCTCCTCGCGACGGGACCGCCGGGCCGGGGCCCGGGGCTCCTTGCGCGGCTCGCGCAGCGGCTCGAGCAGGAGGTCCAGTCCCGCGTCAGCGTCGCTCAGAGCTGCCTGCCGCTTCTGGCGCTTGACCGGCGCCCTGGCCACCCCCTTGGACACCGCCTTCGCCATGCCGCCCGCTCCTGTGCCGTCAATAAAAATGTGACGACGGATTCGCTCACCGCCGTCAAGCGTTGGGGCGACCTGTGGCTCAGGCTGCGACGCGATGGATGGCTGCGGCGATGTCGTCCGAGGTCATCTCCCATTCGTTGGCGAAATT
>JAEZMT010000376.1 GCA_023442085.1 Pseudomonadota bacterium
CGCTGCTCCAGATGTCCGAGGATGCGGTCGCGATACTTCGGCCCTTCCACGTCCCAGTCGATCTCCGCCTTGCCGAGATGCGGCACGGGGGAGAGCACGTAGAAGGCGGTGGAGCCCTCGGGCGCAAGCGACTTGTCGGTGACGGTCGGCGCGTGGAGATAGAGGGAGAAATCCTCCGGCAGATCCGGGCCGCTGAAGATCTCGTTCACAAGACCCCGGTAGCGCGGGCCGAACAGCACCGTGTGGTGCTGGAGATGGTCCCACGTCCGGTTGGCGCCGAAATAGATCACGAACAGGGACATGGAATGCCGCTTCTTCGCGAGCTTCGCGCCCTCCGCCTTCCCCCGCGCGCTGTTGCGCATGAGGTGGGCGTAGGTGTGCACCACGTCGGCATTGGAGGCAACGAGATCGAACGGGATCGTCTCCCCGCCGACGCGCACGCCGGTCGCCCGGTCGCCCTCGACCACAATCTCGTCGACCTTGGCGGAGAGGTGAATCGTGCCGCCGAGATCGGTGAAGAGCTTCACCATGCCCCGAACCAGCGCGCCGGTGCCGCCGCGGGGGAAGAACACGCCCCATTTGCGCTCCAGCGCATGGATGAGGGCGTAGATGGACGAGGTGGAGAAGGGGTTTCCGCCCACCAGCAGCGAGTGGAAGGAGAACGCCTCGCGCAGGTGCTCGTCCTTGATGAAGCTCGACACCATCGAATAGACCGAGCGCCACGCCTGGAGCTTCGCCAGCTGCGGCCCGGCCTTCATCATGTCCGAGAAGCTGAGGAAGGGCACGGCGCCGAGCTTGAGATATCCCTCCTCGAACACCGCCTTGGAATAGGCGAAGAAGCGCCGGTAGCCCTCCACGTCCGCCGGATTGAAGGCGGCGATCTGGGCATCGAGGGCGGCCTGATCATTCACATAGTCGAACTGCCGGCCATCGGACCACAGGAGCCGGTAGAAGGGCGAGACCGGCATCAGGTCCACGTAATCGCTCAGGCGCCGGCCCGCGGCCTCGTAGACCTCTTCGAGGCAGGAGGGGTCGGTGATGACGGTCGGGCCACCATCGAAGGTAAAGCCCTTGTCCTCATAGACATAGGCCCGTCCGCCGGGCTTGTCCCGCTGCTCGAAGACGGTGCTGGCGATGCCGGCGGCCTGCAGGCGGATGGCAAGGGCGAGACCGCCGAAGCCGGACCCGATAACGGCGGCGCGGCGGGGGGACGTGGTGGCATCAAGCATCATCAGGAACCGGTGGCGGCTTTCGTCTCGGGCAGGCAGGAAATGGCCTTCAGCACCGATACGGGCGGGCGGCCCGTGAGGATGCGTGCCTTGTCCTTGAAGGTGAGGCGATCCCCGTAAAAGCGCGCGATCAGGTCTTCGGGCAAGCGATAAAAGCGCTCAAGGATGGCATAGCGGCGATCCGGCGCGGCGGCGCGGAACAGCATTCTGTTGAGCAGCCGGAAAAAGCCACGGCTGTCCCACCGCTTGCGCGCATAGTCGCGCACGAAGGCGGACAGGGCCGGGCCGGAGAGGTCCGGCAGCTCGCTTACGAGGTCCGCGAGCTCCATCGCATCCGGCAGGGAATAGCCCGTCGTGGGGTGGAACAGCGCCGCGCGCAGCCCGACCCGCGCCACCCCGGGCGGCGCCTCGGCCAGGAAGGCGCCGATATCCCCGCCGAGGGCGATGGGCAGGACGCCCTCCTCCTCGCGCACCACATGCTCGATGTCCCAGCCCTGCCCGGCGGCATAGGTGGCGATGCGGCGCCGCAAGACGTCGGCCGGAAGCTCGGGACCGTCGGAATAATAGGTATCCTCGATCAGCAGCGTCTGCGGATCGAGCGGCAGCACATAGACGAAGCGATAGCCGTCAATTTGCTCCACCCGCGCATCCATGATGATGGGCCGGGCGAGGCCGTGCGGCCGGGCTAGTTGCACTTCCTGCCCGATGAATTTCTGGAACCCGAGGTCGAGATGGCGGGACGTCACCTGCCCGCGCCCGTCGATCACCGCTCCCGCGTCGATCCGCTCTCCGCCGGCGAGGACGACATGGTCCGCCGCCACATGGGCGACCTTGGCGTTCAGGCGGATGGAGGTGTGCAGCCGCTCGTGCATCACCTGCGACAGGCGCTCGGAGGTGACGGTGCCGTAGTGGCCCTTGAGGATGCGGGAGTAGGCGGGGAAATGCACGTCGTTCCCCATCCACACATGAGCGCGGAACGGGCTGAGGAAGGCATGCTGCATGCGTTCGAAATCGCTGGAATGGTACGACCAGCTGTGGTTGCCGCCGACGCTCTCGCCCGCCTCCAGCAGCAGCATGCGGACCCGGCCGCGGCGCTGGGCGATGCGGGCGGCGAGCAGGCAGTTGGCGAGCCCGGCACCGACGAAAACGATATCCATGCCCCGCCCCGCTTCTCGTGCCGCGTTCCCTTGGGTCGCCCTTCCTTAAAGCCGAATAGCTGGAGCCCGCCCGCCTGTCACCCCCTGCGTCGTCAGGGATGCGGCCTGGTGCCGCTGCGACTCGCTCTCACTTGCGGGTGGGGGCGCGGGAACTTACCTCACGGGAGCACACTGCGCCGGCGAACCTTCGCCAGACCCGCGTGACGCCGGACGGGCCGAAGCCCCAACCGGCCCGGGAGATATCATGAACGAACAGCATTGGCCGCGTCTCTCGCCCCTGTCCACGGGCGTGCGAGGCCGCTGCCCCCGCTGCGGCGAGGGCCACCTTTTCAATGGCTTCCTGACCATTGCCCCGGCCTGCGAGGTCTGCGGCCTCGACTATTCCTTTGCCGATCCGGCGGACGGGCCGGCCTTCTTCGTCATGTGCTTCGCCTGCGTGCCGGCCGTGCTGTTCGCGATCTGGCTGGAGGTGGCTTATCAGGCGCCCTACTGGGTCCACCTCGTAACCACGCTGCCGCTCTTGCTACTCACCTGCATACCCCCCCTGCGACCGTTGAAGGGGTGGCTGGTGGCGAGCCAGTATTATTACAAGGCCGAGGAAGGCCGCCGCGTCATCACCCCGTCCGCCCCCGAGGGACGGACGGGCGCCTGACCTGTCCTCAGCCCCTCGTCAGCGGCCCAGTCCCATGGCGTGGGGCAGCCAGAGGGTGAGGCCGGGGATGTAGGTGATCGCGAGAAGCGCGATCATCAGTGGTATCAGCCAGGGCAGGATGGCGATGGTGGTGCGCTCCACCGAGAGCTTCGCCACCCGCGCCAGCACGAACAGAACCATGCCGAGCGGCGGGTGCAGCAGGCCGATCATCAGGTTCAGCGTCATGATGAGCCCGAAATGGATCGGGTCGATGCCGAGCTTGAGCACGATGGGCAGCAGGATCGGCACCAGGATCGTGATGGCTGCGATGGTGTCGATGAAGCAGCCCACGAACAGGATCAGCAGGTTGGCCAGCGCCAGGAACACCCACTTGTTCTGGGTGAAGCCGAGGATGGCGTCGGACAGCATCTGCGCTGCCTGGCTCGCGGTGAGCAGCCACGCGAAGATGGACGCCGCGGTGACGATGAACAGCACCGAGGCCGTCGTCTCGATGGTGTCGAAGGTCGCCTTCGCCAGCGTCTTCAGCGTCATGGAGCGGTAGCGCACAAGGCCGAGGAACAGCGACCAGATCACCGCCGCCACCGCCGCCTCGGTGGGCGTGAACCAGCCGAGCGTCATGCCCCCGATGAGGATCACCGGCGTCATCAGCGCCATGACGGCGGAAAAGTCGAAGTACCAGTCGAGCGCCACGAGCGCCGCGAGCGCGATGAGCACGGCCTGGTTGGTGGAGAGCCCGAGGGCGATCATCACGTAGACCGCCGCCGGGAACGCCAGCACGATCACCACCTCGACGCTGGCCGAGAGCAGTTGCCTCCAGTTGAAGGCGGCGTCCGAGCCCCAGCCGTTGCGGCGGGCGAAATAAGCCACCGTCCCCATCATCAGCAGCGTCATCACCACCCCGGGCACCACGCCGCCGAGGAAGAGCGCGCCGATGGAGACGTTGGCCAGCATGCCGTAGATGACGAACGGCAGGCTCGGCGGAATGATCGGCCCCAGCGTCGCCGAAGCGGCGGTGACGCCCACCGCGAACTCGGTTGAATAGCCATGATCCTTCATGGCCTTGATCTCGATGGTGCCGAGACCGGCCGCATCCGCGATGGCGGTGCCGGACATGCCGGAGAAGATCACCGAGCCGATGATGTTCACCTGTCCCAGCCCGCCGCGCATCCACCCCACCAGCGCTACCGCGAAGGCATAGATGCGCCCGGTGACGCCGGCGATGTTCATGAGATTGCCGGCCAGGATGAAGAACGGCACAGCCAGCAGCGGGAAGCTCTCCACGCCGGCGATCATGCGTTGGGCGATGACCACGTCCGGCACCGTGCCGCTGACGAGGATATAGACCAGCGATGCCCCGGCCATGGAGATGGCCACAGGCACGCCGCAAAGCATCAGGACGAGAAACCCGCCGATGAGCAGCCACATGGCTCAGTCCCCCTTGTGATCGTAGGTGCCCTCGAACGCCTCGGGGCGTTCGAGCACGCTGTAGCCACGGCGGATGTTGCCGACGGCCACCTGGACCGAGCGGATGAGCATCATCACGAAGCCGAAGAGGACCGCGTAGTAGACGACGCTCTTGGGCGCATCGACCATCACCATGGGCTCGTCACCCACGAGCGCGATGTAGCGGACCATCAGCCACACGCCGTAGGCGATGAAGCCCGTGCGCACGAGATCCACGAACAGCGACAGCACCCGTCCCGCCGGCTCCGGGATGAAGCGATAGATGAGGTCCACCTGGATGTGCCGCGAGAGCCGCACGCACATGGCCGCGCCGATGAACACCACCGCCACGAGGCAGTAGGTGGCCAGTTCTTCGGTCCAGGAGAAACTGTCGTTCAGCACGTAACGAGTGAAGAACTGGGTGAACACCAGCCCCGCCATGATCCAGAAGATGGCGAGGGTGATCCAGTCTTCGAAGGCGTAGCCGGAAAGGTCCACCTCCTCCTGCTGCTCGAACGTATGGGCGAGTTCCTCGCCGGTAACGCGGGTGTGGACTTCTTGGGCCATGAAGGGGTCCGGGATGGGGGAACAGGAAAGGTCAGCGGCGATATGGAAAGATTGGATGAGGCGCGCATCGGCCGACCCGGACAGACTCCCCTCCCCCCTTGCGGGAGAGGGGCCGGGGGTGAGGGGGGCGGCCTCGGCGATCACGGACATCGGCGGTTGGGACGAGCGGATGCAGCCCCCTCACCCCAACCCTCTCCCGCAAGGGGAGAGGGAGCCCATCGGGGGAGAGGGAGCCGATCAAGGACCCGCGGGAGTCCAACGCCCCCGCCGAGCCTCACATATTGCTCTTGATGGCCTGGATACGGTCCCAGTCTGCCTTGCGATAGCCGAAGCTCTCGAAGGTGATGTTCTTCATCACCGTGTTGCGGAAGTCCTCGGTGTCCACCTCCACCACGGTCAGGCCCTTCTGCTTGAAGATGTCGAGCAGTTCCTTCTCCCGCTGCGCCACCTCGGCCGTGGCCTTGGCGGCCGCCTCCTGGGTGACCTCGGTGAAGATTTTCTGGTCTTCCGGCGAAAGCTTCTTCCAGAGACTGCCGGAGATGATCGTGTTGAGATGGTCCACGATGTGGCCCGTCAGCACGATGTTCTTCTGCACCTCGTAGAATTTCTTCGCCTCGATGGTGGTGAGCGGATTTTCCTGCG
>JAEZMT010000391.1 GCA_023442085.1 Pseudomonadota bacterium
TCCATGCCCAATACCAAAGAGCCCACCGAGCGCCACACCCTCTCCGTCCTGGTCGACAATGAGCCGGGCGTGCTGGCGCGCGTCATCGGCCTGTTCTCCGGCCGCGGCTACAATATCGACAGCCTCACGGTGTCCGAGGTGAGCCACGAGGGTCACCTCTCGCGCATCACCATCGTCACCACCGGCACGCCCATGGTGATCGAGCAGATCAAGAACCAGCTGGACCGCCTGGTGCCCGTCCACCGCGTGCGCGACCTCACGGTGGAGGCGAGTTCGCTGGAGCGGGAGCTGGCCATGGTGAAGGTGCGCGGCGTGGGCGATGCCCGCGGCGAGGCGCTGCGGCTCGCCGAGGCCTTCCGCGCCCGCGTGATCGATGCGACCCGCGAGAGCTTCGTGTTCGAGATCACCGGCAAGTCGGACAAGATCGACCAGTTCGCGTGGCTCATGGAGCCGCTCGGCCTCGTGGAGGTGGCGCGCACCGGCGTGGTGGCCATCTCCCGCGGTCCCGAGGCCATGTGAGGATCGCGGCCTGAGCATGTGACCATTCGGAAACAGGCGTTCGCCGGCAGCGCTGCCGCGTGAAACGCCTGTTTTCATTTGCCGCGATCCGGTGCAAAGGAGCCGCGGCCATCCCCCAATTCAAGACAACGCCCACAAGGAGACCACGATGCGCGTTTATTACGACAGCGATGCCGACCTGAACCTGATCAAGGGCAAGAAGGTCGCCGTCATCGGCTATGGCAGCCAGGGCCATGCACACGCGCTCAACATGCGCGACTCGGGCGTGAAGGATGTCATCATCGGCCTGCGTCCCGGCTCCGCCTCCGCCAAGAAGGCCGAGGCCGAGGGCTTCAAGGTGATGGCGCCCGCCGAGGCGGCCAAGATCGCCGACGTGGTGATGATGCTCACCCCCGACGAACTGCAGGGCGACATCTATCGCGAGAGCCTCGCCGACAACATGAAGCACGGCGCGGCGCTGCTGTTCGCCCACGGCCTCAACGTCCACTTCAACCTCATCGAGCCCCGCAAGGACCTCGACGTGCTGATGGTCGCCCCCAAGGGCCCCGGCCACACCGTGCGTTCCGAGTATCAGCGCGGCGGCGGCGTGCCGACCCTCATCGCCATCGCCCAGGATGCCTCGGGCAACGCCCATGACCTCGGCCTCTCCTACGCCTCCGCCATCGGCGGCGGCCGCGCCGGCGTCATCGAGACGACCTTCAAGGAAGAGTGCGAGACCGACCTCTTCGGCGAGCAGGTGGTGCTCTGCGGCGGCCTCGTGGAACTGATCCGCGCCGGCTTCGAGACGCTGGTGGAAGCCGGCTACGCCCCGGAGATGGCCTATTTCGAGTGCCTCCACGAGGTGAAGCTGATCGTCGACCTCATCTATGAGGGCGGCATCGCCAACATGAACTACTCCATCTCCAACACCGCCGAGTACGGTGAATACGTCACCGGCCCCCGCATCATCACCGCCGAGACCAAGGCCGAGATGAAGCGCGTGCTGAACGACATCCAGTCCGGCAAGTTCACCCGCGACTGGATGCTGGAGAACAAGGTAAACCAGGCCTCCTTCAAGGCCACCCGCGCCCGCGCGAACGCCCACCCCATCGAGGAAGTCGGCGAGAAGCTGCGCGCCATGATGCCCTGGATCAAGGCCAAGGCGCTGGTGGACAAAACCAAGAACTGATCCTCATGCACTGAGGCAGGCCCCGGAGCGGCGAAGGCTGCTCCGGGGCTTTTTTATTGGCCAAGGCTCACGGCTCCCCGTCACCTGCCTTGAGCGGGCGCATCCTCTCCCGCCACAGGGAAGGCCATGTAGCGGGCGATGCGCCACATGCCGTCGCCTTCTCGGCGGAAGATGTCCATGCCTTCGTCGCGGGACACCAGCCGGCCCTCCGGCTGCTCGGTGAGGATCCAGGTAAGGCGGACCATCGCGAGGTCGCCGGACACCATGATGTCCTTGATGTCAAACGCATAGGCGAGCCTGCCGGGCGACTTCTTCAGCGCCCGGGCGATGCGCGCGCAGACGGCGGCCTTGTCGCCCGCTGGCGCGCCCTGCATGTCCGACTGAAGGTCTTGGGCAAACAATTCGCAGGTGGTCGCAGCGTCGCCCTGGTTGAAGGCCTCGGTCCAGGCGAGAAGGCGGGCGCGGATGGCGGTCTCGGCGGCGCGATCCGCGTTGGTGCGATCCTCGGCCATCGTGATCGTGGGCGCGAGCAGCAGAGCGAGGAAAAGGACGGCCCGGCGCATTTCGTAAGTCTCCGATCGGCGCGCCCGTGACTACAACACCTGCACCCCAAATCCCGCAACCGTCACTCCACGATGCGGGCCTGAATGGTCAGGATGTCCCACGCCGGCATGTCCGGCGGGTTGGCATAGGCGGTGGTGAAGACGTCGCTGCGTCCATCCGGATCGACGGCGCGGCGCGCCATCCCGCCGATCTCCGCGCCATGCACCTCGATGAGGATGGCCGGCGCGGTGGGGGAGCCGTTGGCGATGGCGAGGCCGTCACCGTCCTTCGCGACGAAGGCATCGACCATGCCCGCCGTCAGGTGCTTCGCCGCCGCCCGTGGCATCGGCGGCAAGCCTTCGGGAAGCGCGAAGCGCTGGCGCGCGACCTCGCCCCGCAGCATCCCGGCTAACTCCCAAACCGGCTGCGCACACAAGGGCAGGGCAGCGCCGGGGCCCAGCACGGTGGCGATTACCGTGAAACGTGTCATCTGGTCCGCATAAAGCTGGTACTGGCGAAACGGCGCGCCATCGACACGAGCGAAAGCCTCCGGCAGCCAGTCGTCCTGCGCCACCAGCCGGCCCATGAGGTCGCGTCCGATCATCAGGATTTCGCGCGGATCGTCGGCCAGCTCCACCATGGATTGGATGTCCCAGCAAAAGCGCCGCAGCGGCTCGGGTGGGGCGGCGCTCATGGGGCGCATAGACCGAAAGACGTCGGGCGTCGGCTTTGTGACATGGCGCCCGCCTCCATCATGTGCTCGCAATTTCTCATGAATAACAACGGCATGGCCCGAGCCTTCACATCCCAAGCAGAGCACTCGCGGTGCGTGAGGCTGATCGAGGCAAGAACATGGCCGGGGCCGAACGACGGGGTCACCTGCGCACTGAAAATGGCAGCCCCAGTCAGCCTTTCCACCCGAGTCCGCAGCTCCAATGTGCGCTTACGATGTCGCAATGCAATATATGTCGGGCTAAGATCGTCCGCCGTCCAAAGACGAGTTAAAGCGTTATAATTATGATGAATAGTTCGATTTGAATCTGCCGATTGACAACCAACCAAGCCATGAATAGCCTTTTGTCCGACAAAGCCATATTTCGGGGATTTGCCCGCGCCTATGGAACGGTTCGACCGCATCAAGGTCCCCTCAGCCTACGAGATGGTCGCCGAGGCCATCGAGGCCGAGATCGTGTCCGGACGGCTGCGGCCGGGGGACGAGATCGGCACCGAGGCGGCGCTGGTGCGGCAGTTCGGGGTGAACCGCTCCACGGTACGCG
>JAEZMT010000438.1 GCA_023442085.1 Pseudomonadota bacterium
CATGGCCTCACACCTTCACGATGTCGGCCCGGCCGAGCAGGCCGGAGGGACGCACGAACAGGATGAGCAGCAGCACGGCGAAGGCGATGGCATCCTTGAAGGCGGAGGAGATGTAGAAGCTGCCGAAGGCCTCCAGCAGGCCCAAAGCCAGCCCGCCCACCACGGCCCCCGGCAGGCTGCCGAGCCCGCCCAGCATGGCGGCGCTGAACCCCTTGAAGCCGAACATGGCGCCCTGATCGTAGGAGGCGAGGGTGAGGGGCGTGACGATGGCGCCTGCCAGCGCCCCCGCGAGCGCTGCGATGCCGAAGGAGAGCAGCACCGTGCTTCCCACATTCACCCCGACGATGGCCGCCGCCTCCCGGTCCGCCGCCGCCGCGCGCAGCGCCTTGCCGAGGATGGTGCGCTCGAAGAAGGCGTGCATCACCACCAGGAAGGCGAGGGTGATGGCGATGATCCAGAGCGTCTGGCTCTGGATGCTGACCCCGCCGAACGAAAGCGCTGTATTGCCGGAGAAGCCCGCATAACCCACCGGCTTCTTGCCCAGCACCAGCATCACGAGGCTGCGGCTGACGATGGAGAGGCCGATGGTGACGAGGGTGATGACGAGGGCGTCCGGCTTCTTCAGCGGTTGCACCGTCAGCCGCTCGGAAAGGAGCCCGACGACGCCCACCAGCACCACCGCCGTCACCACCGCGAGGCCGATGCTGGAGAAGGCGCCGATGAGGAGGGCGGTGACCATGCCGCCCATCACCACCCATTCCCCTTGCGCGAAATTCATCGCGCCCGTGCTCTTGAAGACCACGTTGAAGCCGAGCGCCACCAGCGCATAGACGGCGCCCGTGCCGATGCCGGCTGACAGAACCTGGAGGAGGGCGGTTGCGGTCTGCATGGGGTGACGGCCAGCCTTCGGCGCGTTGGAAATGATGTGCCCCTTCAAGGGGATGAAGGTCCCGGCCGCCACGCTCCGGAGCAATCAGGGCTTTCCCCCGGTGGACGCGGACGGCCGGGACAGGTTCGGGTTAGGCGCGAGGCCCGCCCGTTTCCTCGGAACGAGACGTCCGAGGGGTCAGAAGCTGCGCATCCGGTTGGTCTCGAACAGGGGCACCATCACCCCCAGCTCCGCGAGGCGGGTGCGGGCGTTGCCGGCGAAGGTCGCGAGCGCATCCTCCTCCGCCGCGCGCGGCGCGCCGCCGAGGCCGGCCTCGGCCGTGATCGCGTCGGCGTCCGCTTCGGCCGCAGCGTGCTCGGGGGCGAGCCAGGGGCAGTGATAGCCCTTCAGCACCACGTCCCGCACATAGTCGGACAGCTCGGCCGCGATGGTCTCGCGCTCTTCCTTGGTCCAGCCCTCCGCCTTGGCGGCAAGATAGAGCCAGCCGAAGGCGGCGTGGCGCTCCTTGTCGGCAATCACGAAGTCGAGCATGGACTGCACCGCCGGGTTGGTGGCGGCGGCGCGCCAGGCCTTGGCCAGTTCCAGCTCCAGCCCGTCCTCGAAGGCGGCATGGGCGGCCACGTAGGCGTCGAGCAACTGGCCGGCATCCATCACCCGGCGGTGCAGGTGGCGGTTGAACACCGCCTCATAGGCCTTGGCGGCCGGGCGCGCGAGGCGGCCGCCGAAGGTCTCGGCGATCTTGTCGTAGCACTCGACGTGCCACGCCTCTTCGGTGTTGCGGGTGGTGAGGTAGAACTTCGGGTCGATCTCCCGGCCCACCTCCATGCAGAAGCGCACGATGAGGGCCGGGGTCTCGGTGAGGCCGGTGGCCTCGGTCCACACCCGCCGGCTCCAGGTGCGGCGGGCGGCGGCGCGGACTTCCTCCGGATAGGTCTCCGGCTTGAGCGCGCTCCAGTCCACGTCGCGGTGCGGGTTCCAGCGGCCGGCCTTACCGGTGTCGTAGAGGGCGCGGATCTCCGGCAGCGTGACGTTCATCTCGAGCGGAAACCGCCGCTCGACGAGGAGCCGCACCGGCGGCAGCGAGGGCTCGGCCCGCGTGGCGTGGAGCGGCATGTCAGATGGTCCCGAGCTTGGGATGCGTGAAGGGGGGCAGATCGATGCCGAGCGCCCGCATCTGCTCGCGGATGCGCTGCACGGTGGCGATGAACACCGGCTTCTCCGCCTCTTCAACGGTGGCGCCGAGGCCCGCCTCGTAGGTGATGCGGTCGGCCTCCACCTCGGCGCTGGATGCGGGGTTCTCCGGTGCCAGCCACGCGCTGTGGTAGCCGTTCAGCTCCACCTTCTCCATCATGGTGATGACCGCATCCTCGATCATCTTCTTCTGATCGGGGGTGAGCTGCTCGCAGATGGCTTCGAGGAAATACCAGCCGAAGGCGCAGTGCCGGCTCTCGTCGCGCATGATGTAGCGGACGATCTGCTTGGCGACGGGATCGTGGGTGACGTCGTTCAAATGCTTGAACACGTCGAAGGCGATCTCCTCCGCCGTGCAGACGAGGGCGGCGATGATGCCTTCCAGCGGCACGTCCGCATTCAGCGCGGCCCGGCGCACGCCGTGGGTCGAGACCGAGCCTTCGAACAATTGCTGCACCGGCTTCTCGATATAGCCGCCGAGCTTCTCCGCCATGGCGTGGCAGACCTCGGCGTGGCGCGCCTCCTCCTGCGAGCGGATGGTGAAGAAGAGCTGCATGTCGGAGGGCCGGTTCTCCACGCCGAAGCGCACCTGCAGCGCAGGGCTTTCGGAGATGGCGCCATACTCGCTCCACGCCCGGCGGCTCCAGTAGAGCCGGGCGGCGTAGCGTTGCTCGTCCGTGTATTTGGAGGGGTCGAGCTGGTCCCAGTCCACGTCGGTCTTGGGGTCCCACTGGTTCCGCGTGGCTGCGTGGAACAGCTCGCGGATACGCGGCAGATCGGAATTGAAGGTCAGCGGAAAGCGATCCTCGGGGGCGTCCAGCAGCGTCTGGACCACCTCGAACGCCTGCTCGGCGGACATGTCACGCGAAAGGGCCATGGGTGTTTCCTCCCGTTGGTGTTTCCCGTCAGGCGTAGTCGGCGAGGTTGAAGCGGCCATCGCGCCAGTTCACCAGCACGATGTCCTGTTT
>JAEZMT010000456.1 GCA_023442085.1 Pseudomonadota bacterium
CCAGCGCCTCCTCGGCGGCGGCGATTTCCGGCCGCGAGGTGTCGCTGAGGACGTGGAAATCGAAGGCGGCGCCGTGGCCGGTCAGGTCGAGGTCCGCCTTCACCGCCTTGAGCCGATTGAGCGCGCGGGCGGGGTCCTCGTTGCGCACGGTGAGGAGGATGGCGGTGCGGACGGTGATCGGCCCCTCGGGCAGAGGCGGGGCGAGGAAAGGCGCTGCCGCCTCGACGCCCCGACGCCGGCCGTGGAGCAGGTAGAGACCCACCGTCGCATTCCAGAAGCCGATGGCATTCCACGGCGTGACGGCGAGCGCGCAGACGAGCAGGAGGCCATCCACGAGCGAGAAGCCGTCATGCGCGCCCAGCGCGACCATCCCGGCGAGGACGAGGGCCACCGTCGCCAAATTCGCGACCAGCATGAACAGACGGCGCCGCCGAAGCGTTGAGAGCGGCTGGATCAGCGCCGGCGTCAGCGTGGCCGATGCGGGAGCGGGTTTTTCCGGAAGCGAGGACAGTGGACCGGACCTTGAAGACATGCATAGCTCCCTGGGTGCCGGCGGCCCGCGGCGATGAAACCCCGAACCTATACGAGAGCCGAGACATGGCCGTTCAACCTGCGTCAACTTGCCACGGCTCCGTTTTCACGCGCGCCCTCTGGTACGTGGCTCCGGGGGCCTGCGAGCTGCGGCCGGGCGTGCTTCCGTCGCTGGACGAAGGCACCGCGCAGGTCCGAACCCTCTACAGCGCCGTCAGCCGCGGCACCGAGCGTCTGGTGGCGGCGGGGCTCAACGATCCCGTCCATCGCGCCCGGATGCGCGCCCCGCTTCAGGAGGGCGAGTTCCCCTTCCCGGTGAAATACGGCTACTGCGCCGTCGGCGAGGTGGAGGCCGGCCCGCCCGAGCTGATCGGCCGGCGCGTCTTCTCCCTCGCGCCCCACCAGGAGCGGTTCGTTGCGCTGAGCGAGATGCTGGCCCCGGTGCCGGATGCCGTGCCAGCCCGGCGTGCGACGCTCGCGGCCAACATGGAGACCGCCCTCAACGCGGTGTGGGACGGGGGCGCCGGCCCCGGCGACCGCATCGTGGTGGTGGGCGCGGGGCTCGTCGGGCTGCTCGTGACCTATCTCTGCGGCCGGCTGCCCGGTGCCGAGGTGACGGTTGTGGATACCGATCCCGCCCGCGCCGCCGTCGCTGCGACCTTCGGCGCGCGCTTTCTGCCTGCGGAGCCCGGCCCTGTCGACCTCGATGCCGATCTCGTCTTCCACACCTCGGGTTCCTCGGCCGGCCTCAACGTCTGCCTCGGCTGCTGCGGCGACGAGGGGCGGGTGATCGAAATGAGCTGGTACGGCGACCGCCCGGTGGACGTGGCGCTCGGCGGCGGCTTCCACCACAAGCGCCTCGCCATCCTCTCCTCGCAGGTGGGCGCGGTGAGCCCCGCCCGCCGCCCGCGCTGGAGCCGCCGCCGTCGGCTGCTCAAGGCGCTGGACCTCCTCGCCGACGACCGGCTGGACGCGCTCATGACCGAGGAAGTCGCCTTCGATGATCTGCCGGCCCGGATGCCGCGTATCCTCGGCGCCGGTGCGGAAGGAATCGTCACCGTCGTGCGCTACGGCTGAGGCCGGACCACGGGACAGAAAGGACATTGCATGTACGCGGTAGAGGTGCGGGACCACATCATGATCGCCCACTCCTTCCGGGGCGACCTGTTCGGCCCGGCGCAGGCGCTGCACGGGGCGACCTTCGTCGTCGATGTGGCCTTCTATCGCGAGGACCTGACCGAGGAGGGCGTGGTGGTGGACATCGCCCGCGCCCATGACGCGCTGAAGGCCGTGCTCGGTCCGCTCAATTACAAGAATCTGGACGAGGTGCCCGCCTTCGCGGGCCGCAACACCACCACCGAGGTGCTCGCCCGCCACGTATTCGACCATATGGCCGCCGCTGCCCGCTCCGGCGATCTCGGTGCCGGGGGAGACGGCATCGTGCGCATCCGCGTCTCGCTGCACGAATCCCACGTTGCCCGCGCCTGGTACGAGGCCGACATCGGCCCTGCCGCGTGAGCGGTTCCGCGCGGCCGGCGGTGGCGCTGGTCCATCCCGGCGACATCGACACGCCCAGCGGCGGCTATGCCTATGACCGGCGCATCCTCGCCGGCCTGAGGGCGCAGGGGTTCGCGGCGACGGCTCTCTCGCTGAAGGGCGGCTTTCCCTTTCCGACGCCGCGGGAAGCAGAGACCGCGCTGGCCGCCCTCGCCGCGACGCCGGCCGGCACCGTGTTGCTGGCCGATGGGCTCGCCCTCGGCGCTTTGCCGGAGGAGGGATTGCGGCGGATCGGCCGGCCTTTGGTCGGGCTGGTGCACCACCCCCTCGCGCTGGAAACCGGCCTTGCCGAAGACGTGGCCGCGCGCCTGCTGGAGAGCGAGGCAGGCGCGCTCGCGGCCGCATCCGCCGTCATCGCCGTCAGTCCCGAGACGCGGCGGATGCTGGTGAAGCGCTATGGCGTGCCACCGGAGAAGATCACCCTCGCCCTGCCCGGCACCGCCCCCGCCGACCGCGTTCCGGCGGACGGCGATCCGCCGCGCCTCATCGCGGTGGGATCGCTGACGCCTCGCAAGGGCTATGGCGTACTGCTCGACGCCCTCGACCAACTCGCCGACCTCGACTGGAGGCTGACCATCGTCGGCAGCCCGGATTTCGAGCCCGAGACGGCCCGCGCGATCGCCGCGCGTGCGGCCGCGTTCGGCTCCCGCATCCGCCTCGCCGGCCCGCTTGATGCGGCGGCGCTGGATGCGGCCTATGCCGCCGCTGACATCTTCGTCCATCCCTCCTTCTACGAGGGCTACGGCATGGTGCTGGCCGAGGCGCTGCGGCGCGGCCTGCCCGTGATCTGCACCACCGGCGGCGCGGCCGGGGAGACGGTTCCGGACGGGGCCGGCCTGAAGGTGCCACCCGGCGATGCGGATGCCCTCGCTGGCGCGCTCCGTGCCCTTCTCATTGATCGCGCGCGGCGACAGGACATGGCCGATGCCGCCTTCGCCGCCGGAACTGCCTTGCCCGACTGGTCCGATACCGCAGCTGTCATCGGCCGGGTGCTGATGGAGGTCGCCCACCGATGACCGAGCTTGCGCCCGTCCCCGCCGCCACCTTCTCCGCCGACTGGCTCGCCCTGCGCGAGGTCGCCGACCATGCCGCCCGCTCGGCGGCGATCGAGGCGAAGCTGGCCGACCGGCTGTCGTCCCTCGCCGAGCAGCGCATCGTCGATCTCGGTGC
>JAEZMT010000464.1 GCA_023442085.1 Pseudomonadota bacterium
TGGATGTCCGGCCCGGCGAGCCCCGGCCGCGTCTTCACGAAACCATGGGCGAGGCCCGTGCCGAGCGTGAGGATGCCCTTGCGGGTGAGGAAATACTGCGCCACCGCCTTCGCCAGCGCGACGCCGCGCGTCTGCTCGTTGAGGGTGATGGGCTCCTTCACCCGCCAGTTCATGCGGGTGGCGAAATGGTCCTGATAATTGTTCCCGACGCCGGGCAGCGCGTGGACCACGGGGATGCCCGCCGCCTTCAGCACGTCCGGATGGCCGATGCCGGAGAGTTCCATCAGATGGGGTGACTGGACGGCGCCAGCGGTAAGCAGCACCTCGCCGGAGGCGGTGGCCGTCTCTTCCTTCCCATCCCGCCGGAACACCACCCCCGTTACCCGCCGACCGTCGAGCACGAGGCGCAGCGCCTGCGCGTGGGTGACGACCTTGAGGTTGGGGCGGGAGAGGGCAGGGCGCAGATAGCCGTCCACCACGGTCCAGCGCCGGCCACCGCGCTGGTTCACCTGATAATAGCCGAAGCCTTCCTGATCCTTCCCGTTGTAGTCGGGATTGCGGGGAAAGCCCGCCTCTTCGGCCGCCGAGAGGAAGGCCTCGGACAGCACCGGCCGCTCTGCCACCCGCACGATGCTGATGGGGCCGTCCGTGCCGCGCACGGTCGGATCCGCGTCGGCCTCGTCGAAGCGCTCGAACTTCTTGAAATAGGGCAGGACGTCGTCATAGCCCCAGCCGGTGGCGCCGCGCTGGGCCCAGCCGTCGAAATCCTGCTTCTGCCCGCGCACGAAGATCATGCCGTTGATGAGCGTCGAGCCGCCGAGGCCTTTGCCGCGCGGCACGACGATGGGGCGGTCGTAGGTGTTGGGCTCGGGCTCGGTGTTGAAGCGCCAGTTGAATGCGCTGCCCGACAGGAGCTTGGAGAAGCCGGCCGGGATGGGCACCCAGAAGCCCTTGTCCGTGCCGCCCGCTTCCAGCAGCAGCACGCGCCGGCGCGGATCTTCCGAGAGCCGGGCGGCGAGGATGCACCCTGCGGTGCCGCCGCCCACAATGATGTAGTCGAAGCTGTCCATGGTCCTGAACCCGAACGGATTAGCGGGCGGCGCCGGGCAGGCCCGGCAGCGGCATTCCCTTCGCGGCCATGGTGACGGCGAGGCCCGCGATGACCTCCTCCTTGCCGGCGAAGGCGGCGCGCTCCAGCACCTTGGAGATGGTGGGGGAGGCGATCTTGCCGGTGACGCGCTGCACCGGCTGGTCCAGCCAGTCGAGATAGCGGCGCTGGATCTCGTCGGCGAGGAAGCCGCCGTAGGAGGTGGAGAGGGAGCCCTGCTCCACGATCAGCACGTTGTTGGTCTTGCGGATGCTCTCGCCGATGGTGTCCCAGTCGAGCCCGGCGCGGTCGAGCGAGCGCAGGTCGATGATCTCGGCATCGAGCCCGAGCTCCTCCACCGCCTCGCGGCTGCGGTGGACCATGGCGGAATAGGTGAGGATGGTGAGTTCGCGCCCCGGCCGCACCACCTTCGCCTTGCCGAAGGGGATGATGTAGTCGAGGTCGCCGTCCGGAATGGCGCCGGAGGTCTGGTAGAGGTCCACATGCTCGATGACGAGCACCGGGTCCTCGCAGGCCAGCGCCGCATTCATCAGGCCGATGTAATCGAACGGGGTGGAGGGCGCGACGATGCGCCAGCCGGGGGAGGTGGCGAACACGCCCGCCGGGTCCAGCGAATGCTGGGAGCCGTAGCCGGTGCCCATGGCGATCTTGGTGCGCAGCACGAGGGGCACGGGCACGTCTGCCCCGAACATGTGCCGCGCCTTGCCGATCTGGTTGAACACCGGGTCGGCGGCGACCCACATGAAGTCGGGATACATGAACTCGATGATGGGCCGGTAGCGCCCGTCCATGGCGATGCCGCCGGCGAGGCCCGCGAACGCGCCTTCCGAGATGGGGGTACCGAGGCAGCGGTCGGGGAAAGCGGCGGCAAGGCCGCGCGTGGCGCCGTTGGTGCCGCCCTTCAGCTTGTGGATGTCCTCGCCCATGATGACAAAACGCGCATCCGTCTCGAAGCGGCGATGGAGCACGTCGGCGATGGCGTCCACGAACTTGCGCTCCGTCAGGCCGCCGCGATAGGTCGCCTCCTCCTCGGCGCGCTTGCCCGAAAGTTCGGAGAGGTCGCCGCGGATGCCCTCGTCCACGAAGGACACGTTGGGCCACATGCCGGGCATCACCCGGCGCTTGTTGCCCACGGTCTCGACGAGCCTTGCGGCGGCATCCGCCATGGCCGCCTCGGCGCGCTCGGTGAGGGCGTCGAGATCATCCTGCGTGAGCACGCCGCGCGCCACCAGCGCCGCGCCGGTGCGCTTGATGGGATCGCGGGCGCGCCACGCCGCCTCCTCCTCCTTGGTGCGATAGCCGAAGGCGGAGCCGGGCAGGGCGCCGTTCTGGTGGAAATAGCGGTAGACGTCCGCCTCGATCACGGCGGGGCCGTGACCTGATCGCATGATCTTCAGCGCCTCCTGC
Source organism: Pseudomonadota bacterium (assembly GCA_023442085.1). Taxonomy (GTDB): domain Bacteria; phylum Pseudomonadota; class Alphaproteobacteria; order Rhizobiales; family Xanthobacteraceae; genus Xanthobacter. The sequence continues at coordinate 2,516 of JAEZMT010000464.1, forward strand.
GTGGCGAGGTGGACCGCCAGCGGGTCCATGCCGTCCACCTTCCAGGACGGGATGCCGAAGCCGGTGCCGCGGCCCGAGAGGCGTGTCTCGCGGGTCGCCTCCTCCACGGTAGTGGCCACCGCATAGCCGTTGTTCTCGATGAAGAAGAGCAGCGGCAGGTCCCACGCGGCGGCAAGGTTCATCGTCTCCAGCACCGCGCCGATGTTCACCGCGCCGTCGCCGAAATAGGAGATGGCCACATCCCCCGTGCCCGCGCGCTTGTGGGCGAAGGCGGCGCCCGCCGCCAGCGGCACGCCGCCGCCGACGATGGCATTGGTGCCGATGGCGCCCGCCTCGCCCCAGCGCAGATGCATGGAGCCGCCGCGCCCGTGGCCGAAGCCGGGCTCGAGGCCGAGGATTTCGGCGAGCGAGCGGTGGAGCAGCGCGTGGATATCGTCGGTGAGCGGCGCGGTCGGGTCGAGGCCGGGGGCGACGTAGGCGAGGGCCTTGGCGAGGAACTGGTGATGGCCGCGATGGGAGCCGTTGACCTGATCGGTGGGGCGCAGGCCCACGATGGAGCCGGCCGCACCGCCCTCCTGCCCGATGGAGGAATGGGCCGGGCCATGGACAAGGCCCTCGCCGGCCAGTTCCAGTACCTTCTCTTCGAAGGCGCGGATGAGCGCCATCTGAGCCAGAAGCTCCTTGAGCAAAGCCGGGTCGGCGGCGGCCCAGTCGGCCTCGGTGGTCTTCAATTCGACCCAGGGCGCGGCGGGATGAAGGGCAATGGTCTCGGGCATCTCATGTCTCCGTGCCGCGGCGTCCTCCTGCGCTCGGAGTGGCGTCGGGACCGTCAATTAAAACGTTTCGTGTCCATGCTTCCGGCACCCGCCGGAAGCTGTTCGGCATGCCTGCGGCACCTGTCGCAGGCGGTGTTCACAGGTAGCCGTAGGCCGTCCAGCCGCCGTCCACGGCCATGATCTGTCCGGTCACGGCGCTCGCCTGATCGGACGCCAGGAAGACGGCCATGCGCGCCACCTCCTCGGTCTCGACGAGCCGGCCCATGGGGGTGCGGGCCCTGAGCTTGTCGAGGTCGAGGCGGCCGCGCTCGGCGAGGTCGTCGAGGAAGGGGGTGCGCACATAGCCGGGAGCGACGGCATTCACCCGCACGCCTTGGCCGGCCCATTCGCAGGAGAGCGCCTTGGCCATCATGGCGACGCCGGCCTTGGAGGCGCAGTAGCCGATGCGTTCGGGCGCGGCGACGATGCCATACATGGAGGCCATGAGCAGCAGCGACCCGCCGCCCTGCGCGATCATTCGCCGGCCGGCTTCCTGCGCGGTGAGGAACACGCCGGTGAGATTGATGGAGATGACGCGCTCCCACTCCTCCTCGCTCACGTCGAGGGTGGGGGCGTTCTGCGAGACACCGGCATTGGCGAGGCAGATGTCCACCGGCCCGAACCGCGCCTCGGCGGCATCGAAGGCGGCCACGATGTCCGCCTTGCGCGTCACCGAGCCGGTGATGGCGAGCGTTTCGCCCAGTTCCTCCGCGATGGACACGGCGGCGGGGTCGAGGTCGAGCAGCACGAGGGACGCGCCCTCCGCCCGGAAGGCCCGCGCCACGGCGAGGCCGAGGCCCGAGGCGCCGCCGGTGATGAGGGCACATCGGCCGGTGAGGGCGCCGGTCACGAGGCCGTCCCCAGGTAGCGCATGCCGAGGAAATCGGCCATCAGGTCGAGCTGGCAGACCAGCATGGGCTTGCCGGGATGGGTGCGGCAGCCCTTTGCCTTCGCCGCCGCGAGGATCGCAGTCTCTTCGGGCTGCATGATGACCTCGGCGACAATCTGGTCGGGCGTGAGCCGGGAGGCGTCGAGGGGCAGGGCATCGCCCTCTTTCAGTCCCAGCGAGGTGGCGTTGGCCACGATGTCGTGGCCGGAGGGATCGCTCGTGCCGATCTGAACCGGCGCCCCCGGGAAGGCGTCGGCGAGGCGGGCGGCAAGATCTTCCGCCTTGGCCCGCGTGCGGTTGGCGATGGTGAGACGGGCGACGCCGGCCTCCACGAAAGCAAAGGCGATGGCATTGGCCGCGCCGCCGGCGCCGGCGAGATAGACGCTCTTGCCCTTGGGATCGATGCCGGCCGCGATGAGCCCGCCGACGAAGCCCTTGCCGTCCAGCATGTCGCCGATCAGCCGCCCGTCCTCGTCCCGGCGCACCACGTTGCAGGCGCCGATGCGGCGCGCGCTGTCGGAGACATCGTCCAGAAGGTCCACGATGGCGGTCTTGTGCGGCACCGTCACCACGAAGCCGCCGAGGCTCTTCATGGCCTTCAGGCCGTCCACCAGGCGCGGCAGGTCTTCGGAGGAGACGTGGAAGGGCACCATCACGCCGTCGCGACCCTCGCGCGCCATGAGCGCGTTGAGCATCTGCGGCGTCTTCACGTGGTGGATCGGGTCCGCGAGGATGCCGTAGACCTTGGTGAGGCCGGAAATCTCGCGCGGGTTCGGGGCGGTCATGATGGATGTCCGGTCTCAGATGCCGAGATAGGCGGTCTTGATGTGCGGGTCGGCGAGCAGGCCCGCACCGGTGTTCTCGATGGCGATGGCGCCGTTCTCGATCACATAGGCGCGGTCGGCGATCTTCAGCGCGTGGAACGCCTTCTGCTCCACGAGGAGAACCGTGGTGCCGCTCTTGCAGATGCGGTCGATGACATCGAACATCTGCCCGACGATGATGGGGGCGAGGCCGAGGGAGGGCTCGTCCAGCATCAGGAGCTTCGGTTTCGCCATCAGCCCGCGGGCGATGGCCACCATCTGCTGCTCGCCGCCGGAGAGGGAGCCGGCAAGCTGGGTGAGGCGCTCGCGGACGCGGGGGAAGATGTCCAGCACCTCCTCGAAGCGATCCATCATCCCTTCGCGGACGCTTGGGTGGTAGCCGCCCATCAGCACGTTGTCGCGCACGGTCATCACCGGGAAGAGCTGGCGCGCCTCCGGCACCATGATGAGGCCGGAGCCGACGATCTCGTCGGGGCTCATGCGGTCGATGCGCTTGCCGTCGAACTCGATGGAGCCGGAGGTGGGCTTCACCAGGCCGGAAATGGTGCGCAGCAGGGTCGTCTTGCCGGCGCCGTTGGAGCCGATGATGGTGACGACCTCGCCCCGCCCCACGTTCAGCGAGAGGCCCTGGAGGATGACTGTCCGGCCGTAGCCGGCGGTCACGTCAGAGACCTTGAGCATGGACGAAATCCTCCCCGAGATAGGCCTCGATCACCCGGCGCTCGCGCACCACCTGGTCCGGTGCGCCCTCGGCGATCACCTTGCCGCTGTCGATCACAACGATGCGGTCCGACAGGCTCATGATGGCCTGCATGTTGTGCTCGATGGCGATCACGCTCACGCCGCTGTCGCGGATGGCGCGCACCAGCTCCACCATCTTCTGCGTGTCCGACTGGCTCTGGCCGGCCATCACCTCGTCCAGCAGCAGGATGGTCGGCTCGGTGGCGAGCGTGCGCGCCACCTCCAGCCTTTTGAGGCCGCCGATGGGCAGGGTGCCGGCCTCCACGTCCTTGACATCATAGAGGCCGACGGTGCGGGCCACGCGCAGCGCCACGGCGCGGGCATCGTCCACCGAACGGTGGCGCAGGAAGGCGCCGATCATGATGTTCTCCAGAACGGAGAGCTTGCCGAACGGCTGCACGATCTGGAACGTGCGGCCGATGCCGAGGCGGGCGAAGGCGTCCGGCGTCTTCGGCTGGTGCCATTTGCCGTCCTGTCCGAGCAGTTCCACCGTGCCGGCATTGGGCGCGAGGAAGCCCGAGAGCTGGGCGAACACGGTGGTCTTGCCGGCGCCGTTGGGGCCGATGACGCCGAGGATCTCGCCGCGCTTCAGGGTGAGGGACACATTGTCTGTGGCCACCAGGCCGCCGAAGCGCTTCACGAGGCCCGTCGCCTTCAGCACCGGCTCGCCCGCTGTGCCGCCGATGACCTTGGCGGGGGGCGCGATCGTCTCCGGCCGCGTCCGTCCGCCGCCGGGCAGCTTGTCGATGAGACGGGTGACGAAGGGGCCGAAGGTGCCCACGAGGCCGCCGGGCAAAGTTAGCGTGATGATGACCAGCACGGTGCCGTAGACAAAGCCGTGCAGGCCGTTGGCCGAGGCCCCGAGCCAGCCGCGGGCAAGTTCCGCCAGCGGCACCACCAGCACGGTCCCGAGCAGCGGCCCCGCCACCGTGCCGAGCCCGCCGATGAGGGCGAACATGGCGATCTCGATGGCGGTGGCGAGGGAGAACAGCGTCGCCGGCTCAAGGAACGTCATATACATGGCGTGGAAGGTGCCGACCGTCGCCGTCAGTGCCGCCGAAGCGGCGATAGCCCACAGCTTGACGCCGTTAATGTTGATGCCCGCCGCCTGGGCCGCGCTGTCGCGCTCGCGTACGGCGGTGAGCGCATAGCCGAGCCGCGAGTTGCGGATGGCGTAGCTGACGGCGAGCGAAAGCAGCAGCAGACCGAAGGCGATATAGAGATAATTGATCTTCTCGCGGAAGATCATCCAGGGCCAGCCCAGTTGCAGCGGCACCACGAGGCCGGCCGAGCCGCCGGTGAGACCGTTGAAGTGGATGGCGAGCAGCCGCACTACCTCCAGAAAGGCGATGGTGGCGAGCGAGAAGAACGGCCCGCGCAGCCGGAAGCAGGGATAGCCGATGCCAATGGAGACCAGCCCCGCCAGCGCCGCTCCGGCGATCATCCCGATCCAGGGCGACAGGCCGAAATGCTGCAGCAGCAGCGCAGCCGTGTAGCCGCCGATGCCGTAGAACACCGTGTGGCCCAGCGAGAGCTGGCCGGCATACCCGCCCAGGATGTTCCAGGCGGTGGCAAGCGCCCCGAACACGCAGATGGTGACGAAGACGTGCACCATGAAGGTCGAGCCCGACCAGGCCGGAATGATGACCAGCAGCGAGAGCGCGAGGAGCGCGCAATAGACCCGCGGGTTGGTGAGTCGCGCCAGCAGCGAGGGGCCGCCGGAGGACACCGGGGCGGTGGAGGCAGGCGAGGAGGCGGAGGAGGAAGAGTCTTGAAGGCTCATCGGATCACTCCGTGCCGCGGCCGAGGCCGAACAGGCCGGTGGGCTTGAAGATGAGAATGGCGAGGAAGATCGCGAAATAGACGACTTCCTTCAGGTCTGGCGCGATGTAGTAGCCGGAGAGGCTGTCCACGAGGCCGATGATCATGGCGCCGAAGAAGGCGCCGTACATGGAGCGCATGCCGCCCAGCACCACCACCACGAAGGCGGTGAGCACGAAATAGGTGCCGATCGTCGGCGTCACTGGATAGAGCGGCATCACCAGCGCCGAGGCGAGGCCGACGCAGGCGGCGCCGATGCCGAAGGCGATGACGTAGATCTGGTCCACCTTCACGCCCATCAGCAGCGCCGCGTTGCGGTTCTGCGCGGTGGCGCGGATGGCGCGGCCGAGCGCGGTGGACTGCATGAAGAGGTGCAGCCCGGCGACCAGCGCCAGGGCGCACACGAACATCACGATCTGCCCCTTCACCAGCGAGAATCCGCCCACCATGAGCGTGCCCTGCGCGGCGGACGGGGGAACCGAATAAAGATCTGCGCCGAACACCAGGAGCGCGAGATTCACCAGCGCCGTCGAAAGGCCGACGGTGGCGAAGATCTGGATATGCTCCTCGGCGCCCAGCAGCGGCTGGATGAGGAAGCGCTGAACGGCCGCGCCGATGGCGAACAGCAGGATCACGATGGGCACCGCCGCCGCATAGGGATGCAGGCCGAACTTCGCGGCGAGGAGATAGGCCGCGTACATGCCCACCATCAGGAACTCGCCATGGGCGAAGTTCACCACCCGCACGATGCCGAAGATCAGGGTGAGGCCGACGCTGATGATGGCATACATGCTGCCGAGCAGTATGCCGTTGAGCACCAGCTGGATAAGAACGTCCATCGCGCTTGGCTCCAGTGCGCAGGTGGGGGCGGGCGGGTGCGCAGCTGGCGCACCTTCCTTGTCGGAGAGGCCGTGGGTGGTCCGCGCCGCTCCGTCCTCAACGGGGGGCGGACCGGTCCGGGCGGCGCGATCCATCCATGTTGTCATCCCCCGGCTTGTCCGGGGGATCCACCGCGCGACCGGGCTGACCTTCAGGTTCATGCACCGGGACAGCGCGGGGGTGGATGCCCCGGACGAGCCGGGGCATGACGGTGCTTGGAAGAAGGCGGGCGTTTCCGCCTCAGTTGGTGCCGATGCCGGTCTTCATCTTGGCGACCGCGGCATCCGTCGGGAACACGGTGACGAGGTTGCCGCCTTGCCACTGCATCAGGAAGGGCACGGCGCGGGTGTTCTGACCCTGCTCGGAGAACTTGGCGCCCCAGCCGGTCGCGGTCTGGCCAACCGGGATGTCCACCGCGAGAACTGCGGCGCGCACCTTGTCGGCGTCCGTGCTCTTGGCGCTGGCGATGGCGTCGAAGAACACCCGGGCGCCCATGTAGTTGGCGAGCGAGTGGCCGGAGCGCGGATCGATGCCGTACTTCGCCTTGTACTTCGCCGAGAACTCGGTAATGCCGGGCGCCGCCTTGGGGTTGGTGTTGTACTGGGTGAAGTCCACGTCCAGGGCGCCTTCCATGTTCTCCGCGCCCACCGCCTGCATGGTGTCGCGGGTCGAATAGCCGCCGCCGGCGCCCATCACCGCCTTGGGCTTGTAGCCCTGGTCCTTCATCTGACGGAAGAACAGCACCGTGTCGTTCTGGTAGGAGGTCTGGAGCACCACGTCGGCACCCGCGGACTTCAGGCGCAGAATGACCGGGGTGAGGTCCACCGACTTGGCCGAATACGGCAGCACCTCGACCACGTTGAGGCCCTTCTCCTTGGCGCGGGTCTTCTGATAGCCGGAGACGGTCTGCCCGTAGAGGCTGTCCTCGTGGATGATGCCGATCTTCAGGTCGCCGGGCTTGGCGTTGAGCGCCGGGGCGATGGCCTCGATGACGGCATCCACCATGCGGTTGGCGAAGTCACGCGCCGTGGGGTTGGTGCGGAAGACGTATTTGAAGCCGCGCTCGGTGATGGGGTCGGAAATCGCGCCCAGCTCGAAATAGGGGATGTTGGCCAGCTCGGTCACCTGCGTCGCCGCCAGCGACAGGGATGAGGAGTAGGTGCCGAAGATGGCCGAGACCTTGTCCACGGACGTGAGGCGCCGCGCCTCGCCGACCGCCTGGTTGGGATCGACCGCGTCGCCCTTGATGAACTCGATCTTCTGGCCGTTGATGCCGCCGGCCGCGTTGCGCTCCTCCACCGCCAGCTCGAAGCCGCGGAAGCTCTCGTCGCCGAGCAGCGCGAGGGTGCCGGAGAAGGGATAGAGCGCACCGAACTTGACGGTGCCCTGAGCGGCCGCCGGCAGGGTCGAGGCCAACGGCACGGCCGTGAGCAGAGCGGCGGCCAGCGCCGCGCGCGCAAACATCTTCATGGTTTCCTCCCTCCGCCGATCCGCATGGGCGATCGGTCGATTCAAGTCATTGTCCGAACACGGTTTTCCGTGTCCTTCGGTCGAAATGGCGCACTGGCCATCCCGTCTGGCGAGGCGGATAATGCAGATAACCAAGTTGCCTGACAAGTATGATCTATGTATTTTCCGGACCCACCAGAACGCGCCGTCATGAGGGCGCCGCCGGTGCCGGGCGCGGCCGCATGGGACGCCGCCGACAGGTGCCGGACAGCCTCGCAGAAGGCGCAAGGGAGGAAGCCGGTGGCAGAGATTGCGACGACGATGCGCCAGGTCCGATTTGCGGGCGCGGGCGGTCCCGAGGTGGTGACGGTCGAGACGGCGGATGTGCCGCGTCCCGGCCCCGGCCAGGTGCTGGTGGAAGTGGTGGCGGCGGGCGTGAACCGGCCCGATTGCCTCCAGCGCGCAGGCAATTATCCCCCGCCTCCCGGCGCCACGGATGTGCCCGGCCTCGAGATTGCCGGCCGCGTGGTCGCGCTGGGCGAGGGCGTCACCTCTCCGAAGATCGGCGACGAGATCTGCGCATTGGTGATCTCCGGCGGCTATGCGGAATATTGCATCGCCGAGGCGCCGCTCTGCCTGCCCATTCCGAAGCCGCTGTCGCTTCTGGAAGCGGCCGGACTGCCGGAGAATTACTACACCGTCTATGACAACGTCTTCACCCGCGGCGGGCTGAAGGCGGGCGAGACCATCCTCATCCATGGCGGTTCGAGCGGCATCGGCTCGACCGCCATCCAGCTCGCCCACCATGCTGGCGCGCGCGTCATCGCCACGGCGGGTTCGCAGGAAAAGTGCGACTTCTGCCTGTCGCTGGGCGCCGATGCTGCCATCAATTATCGCGACACGGATTTCGTCGCCGAAGTGAAGGCACTCACCGACGGCAAGGGCGTCGAGGAAATCCTCGACATGGTGGGCGGCCCCTATGTGGCGCGCAATCTCCAGGCCCTCGCGGTGGAAGGCCGCCTCGTGCAGATCGCCTTCCTCCAGCCGAG
>JAEZMT010000469.1 GCA_023442085.1 Pseudomonadota bacterium
AGGGAGGGGCTTGACCCGGAGGGCCTTGCCCTGACCTTCTGGATCGTGCTGCACGGCATGGTCAGCCTGAAGCTGACCTGCTCCGCCTTTCTCGTGGCGCCCGAGGAGGATCTCCTTTCGGCAGCGCTCGACAACCTGCTACACGGGACCTTGCGCGAGGCCAGCGAACCTTGACCCGGCCCCCTTTCCCGTCTAAGCGCCTGATATCCGACCCGCTCGGGCGCCCGAGGTGCAGTTGATGCTCCAGTCCCACGACCACCGCAGGCCGCTTCAAAAGCCCCTGCTCCAGAAGCCGAACCTCAAGGACGAGGTGCGTTTCCTGCAGTCGTGGTTCCAGAATCCGCTCAAGACCGGCGCCGTCGCGCCCTCGAGCCCGGCGCTCGCCAAGATGATGGCGAGCTATCTCGATCCCAAGATGGACGGCCCGGTGATCGAGCTTGGTCCGGGCACCGGCCCGGTCACCAAGGCGCTGATCCAGCGCGGCTTCGCCCCCGAGCGCCTGTTCCTGATCGAGTACAATCCGGAATTCTGCGCCCTGCTGCGCCTGCGCTATCCCGGCGTCACCGTCATCAATGGCGACGCCTACCAGCTCGGCAAGACCCTGAAGGATCGCCTGCCCGGCAAGGCGGTGGGCACCATCTCCTCCCTGCCGCTCTTCACCATGCCGGAGAGCGAGCGCCACCGGATGGTCAACGAGGCGTTCGACCTCTCCCATCCGGACATGCCATTCGTGCAGTTCACCTATGCGGTGGTCTCGCCCGTGCCTCTGCTGCCGGGCGCCATCGAGGGCGAGCGCTCCCCGCGCGTGTGGCGCAATATTCCCCCGGCCCGCGTCTGGGCCTATCGCCGGCCCTGATCCTCGCCTCGGCCGGTCCGGCGCCGGCCTTTTGCTGCCGGTGCCGCTTGTGACCGATTTCCTCTATCTGACCCATCCGCAGGTGCAGGTGGACCCGGCCGTTCCCGTGCCGCGCTGGGGGCTGTCCGTCGTCGGGCGTCAGCGCACGCTCGCCTTCGCCGCGCGCTTCGATCTCTCCGGCATCAGCCATGTGATCTCCTCCACAGAGGAGAAGGCGAAGGAGACGGCAGCGCTCCTCGCCGCGCCGCTCCGTCTTCCGGTCGTGATCCGCGATGGGATGGAGGAGAACGACCGCTCCGCCACCGGCTACCTGCCCGAAGCCGAATTCCAGCAGATGGCCAACGCCTTCTTCGCCCGCCCCACCGAGAGCGTGCGCGGCTGGGAGCGGGCGGTGGACGCCCAGGCCCGCATCGTCGCGGCGGTGGAGGCGGCGCTGGCGGCCTTCGGCGGGGCGGGGCAGCGCTTGCTCTTTGTCGGCCATGGCGGCGTGGGCACCTTGCTTCTGTGCCACCTGGCGGGCTACCCCATCTCCCGCGTCCACGACCAGCCGCCGGTCGGGGGCGGCTGCTGGTTCCGCGCCGGTCCCGCGCGGCAGCCGGACCGCTGGCGCGCAATGGAGAAGACGGCATGACGCAGGTTGCCCAGGACACCCCGATCCGCGCGGATGTCCGCGACAAGCTCATCGTCGCCCTCGACTATCCCTCCGTCGCCGCCGCCGAGGCTGCCGTTGCCCAGCTCGGCGACGTGGTGAGCTTCTACAAGATCGGGCTGGAGCTGGCGGTCTCGGGCGGCATCGACCTTGCCGCCGACCTCATCGCCGCCGGCAAGAAGGTGTTTCTCGATCTCAAGCTTCACGATATCGGCAACACGGTGGAGCGGGCCACCGCAGCTGCCGCCGAGCGGGGCTTCGACATTCTCACCGTCCACGCCTATCCCCTGACCATGGCGGCCGCCGCGCGGGGGGCCGCGGGCAGCAAGCTGGAGGTGCTGGGCGTCACGGTGCTGACCTCCTATGACGATGCCGACCTTGCCGCCACCGGCGTCGCCGGGAGCGTCACGGAGACGGTGCGCCTGCGCGCCGGGCAGGCGCGGGAGGCCGGCATTGCCGGCGTCATCTGCGCGCCCACCGACGCCGCCATGGTGCGCGGCATCCTCGGCCCTCATCTGCGGGTGGTGACGCCTGGCGTGCGGCCCAAGGGCGCTGCCGTGGGCGATCAGAAGCGCATCGCGACGCCGGCCGAGGCGCTGGCCGCAGGTGCCGACCGCATCGTGGTGGGCCGGCCGGTGACGGCGGCGGAAGACCCGGTCGCGGCGGCGCGGGCGATCCTTGCTGAACTTCAGGGTGCGTGACGGGGGCGGCGATGGCGAACGGCTACTGGTTCCTCAATCTCGATGTGGTCAACCCGGTGGACTACATCACCTACCGCGAGGCGAACTACGCCTTCGCGCGGTCGCACGGCTTCCGGTTCGTGATCCGCGGTGGCGATTTCGAGCAGCTGGAAGGCATCAAGCGCCATCGCAACGTGCTGGTGGAACTGCCCTCCTACGCGGACGCCCTGAGCACCTACAGCCTGCCCGAATACCAGCACGTGCGCGATCTGCGCCGCTCCACCGCCATCGCCGATCTCGCCGCTGTCGAAGGGTATGACGGGCCGCAGCCTTCGTCGGCACCGCCTCCCGAAGGCACGCCTGAGAACCCGCGCGGCTACTGGATGGCCAAGGTGGATGTGACCGATCCCGAGCGCTACAAGGATTATGTGGCCGCCAATGCCGAGCCGCTGGCCGAATACGGCGCCTGGTTCGTCGTGCGGGGCGGGCGCAACCAGCTTCTGGAAGGCCATGGCCGCTCGCGCTACGTGGTCATCGCCTTCAAGGATGTCGCGACGGCGCGCGCCTGCTATTTCTCCCCGGGGTATCAGAAGGCGCTGGCCATCCGGCGGGAGGCGTCGGTCGCCGACGTCATCCTCATCTCCGGCTATACCGGGCACGAGGCCGCACCCGCCTGAGCGCGGCCATTCTCGATGGCTTCCCGTCTGGCCAAACCGGCGAAGCGATTGATGGTATTAAGTTAACGCATTTTCTTCACGCGAACCGGTATCCCCTTCGCTTGAAAATGCCCAAGAGGACTTTACCCGTGACCGATCTGCGCATCGTCATCGCCGGGGCCGGCGGCCGCATGGGCCGCACGCTCATCCGCGCCATCGCCGAGACCGAGGGGCTGAAGCTCGTCGGCGCCCTCGAATATGCCGGCTCCGCCCATCTCGGCGAGGATGCCGGGCTGATGGCGGGCACGGGCCCCAACGGGATCACGGTGGAGAGCGACGTTGCCCCGGCGCTGAACGGCGCCGACGTTGTGATCGACTTCTCCACCCCCGCCGCCACGGTGCGCCTCGCCGGCCGCCTCGCCGAGGCGGGCATCGCCCATGTCATCGGCACCACCGGCTTCTCAAACGAGGACAACGCCGCCATCGCCGACGCGGCCCTGCGCACCGTGATCGTCAAGTCCGGCAACATGAGCCTCGGGGTGAACCTGCTCGCGGCCCTCACCCGCCGGGTGGCGGCGACGCTGGGCGACGACTTCGACATCGAGATCGTCGAGATGCACCACAACCGCAAGGTGGATGCGCCCTCCGGCACGGCGCTGCTGCTGGGGGATGCGGCGGCGGCCGGCCGCAACCGCAAGCTCGACGAGTGCTCCGATCGCGGCCGCGACGGGCTCACCGGCCCGCGCGTGAAGGGCAACATCGGCTTCGCCAGCCTGCGCGGCGGCTCCGTGGTGGGCGAGCACATGGTGATCTTCGCCGGCGCGTCCGAGCGCATCGAACTGGTCCACAAGGCCGAGGACCGGATGATCTTCGCCAACGGCGCGCTCACCGCCGCCCGTTGGACGAAATGCGGAGAGACCAGGCGCGAGCCCGGGCTCTATTCCATGGTCGACGTGCTCGGCCTCGCCGATTTCTGAGTGTCTGGAGACTTTTCATGTCGGATCGCATCCTCGTCCTCGTCCGTCACGGGCAGAGCGAGTGGAACCTGAAGAACCTTTTCACCGGCTGGCGTGACCCCGACCTCACCGAGCAGGGCGTCGCGGAGGCGAAGCGGGCCGGCGCGCTCCTGAAGGCCGAAGGCCTGAAGTTCGATGTTGCCTTCACTTCCGATCTCACCCGCGCCCAGCGCACGCTCGCGCTGGTGCTCGGCGAGATGGGGCAGGAGGGGGTGGAGACCTTCCGCAACCTCGCCCTCAACGAGCGGGACTACGGCGACCTCTCCGGCCTCAACAAGGACGATGCCCGCGCGAAATGGGGCGACGAGCAGGTGCATGTCTGGCGCCGCTCCTACGACGTGCCCCCGCCCGGAGGCGAGAGCCTGCGCGACACGGTGGCCCGCACGCTGCCCTACTACAATCAGGAAATCCTGCCGCACGTGCTCCGGGGCGAGACCACGCTCGTGGCCGCGCACGGCAATTCGCTGCGCGCGCTCATCATGGTGCTGGAGAAGCTCTCTCCGGAAGGCATCATGAAGCGGGAGCTGTCCACCGGCGTGCCGATCATCTACCGGCTGCGCGCCGATTCCACCGTCGAGGACAAGCGCGACCTCGCCGCCTGAGGCGGATCCTCAACTCCGCCGCTCGGCCACGAACCGGGCGGCTTCGGCCAGGGTCTCGCCGCGCCCGCCGAACGGGGCCAGTGCCTCGGCGGCCTCCGCCACCAGCCGGTCCAGCAGCCGGCGGGCCTCGGGCAGGCCCAGGCGGGAGACGAGCGTCGCCTTGCCGGCGGCGGCGTCCTTACCCACCTTCTTGCCCACCTCCTCCGCCGTTCCTTCCACGTCGAGAATGTCGTCGGCGATCTGGAACGCCGCGCCCAGCGCCCGCCCGTAGGCGAGGAGCGCGGCGCGCTGGCCGGCATCGGCGCCACCGAGGATCGCTCCCGCCTCGGCCGAGACGGCGAGCAGGGCACCGGTCTTCATGGCCTGCAGGTCGCGGATGGCGTCCTCCCCATGGGCGAGGGGCGCCCCGCCCGAAAAGCGCCCTTCGGCGGCGAGGTCCAGCATCTGCCCGCCCACCATGCCGCCGATGCCCGCCGCCCGCGCCAGCGCCCGCACCAGCGCGATGCGCACGCCGGGGTCGGGATGAGCGTCCTCGCCCGCCAGGAGGTCGAAGGCGAGGGTCAGCAGCCCGTCGCCGGCGAGGATGGCGGTCGCCTCGTCATAGGCCTTGTGGACGGTGGGCCGGCCCCGGCGCAGGTCGTCGTCGTCCATGGCCGGCAAATCGTCATGGACGAGGGAATAGCAGTGCACGCACTCGATGGCGGTGGCGGCGGTCACGGCGGCTTCGGCCGGAAGGCCGAACAGGGCGGCGCCCTCGATCACCAGGAACGGCCGCAGCCTTTTGCCGCCGCCCAGCGCCCCGTGGCGCATGGCCGCCATCAGCCGCTCCGGCCGCAGCCGTTCGCCGGCAAGCGCCGCATCGCCGAGCGCGGCGGCGAGCCGGGTTTCGGTGATGGCGGCGGCGGCGTCGAGACGATCCTTGAGGAAAGAGGTCACCGGGTGGCCTAGCGTGGCTGAGAAGGGCAAGGTGGAACGCCCGGCGAGGGCGCACCGTTGACGGGGGCCACCGGGTGCCTCAACCAGGGGTCAAGGTCAAGCCGCATGGCGGCAGGGAGGGGGGAGGATGATCCGTCTGGTGCTTCGGGTGGTGCTCATCATCGTCGCCATCCCGCTGGTGCTTTCGGTCCTCTACAACGTCATCAATCCCGTCTCGACGCTGATGATCGGCCGCTGGATCACCGGCGAGCGGGTGGAGCGCGTGTGGACGCCCATCGAGAAGATGTCGCCGGCGCTGGTGCGCACGGTCATCGCCTCGGAGGATGCGAGCTTCTGCCAAAACGTCGGCATCGACTTCGGCGAGCTGCGCGAGGCCATCGAGAAGGCGGACGAACTGGAGGACACCCGTGGCGCCTCCACCATTCCCATGCAGATCGCCAAGAACCTGTTCCTATGGCCGGGGCGGGCGCTGATCCGCAAGGCTATCGAGATGCCCCTCGCCATCTGGCTCGATCTTGTGGTGAGCAAGAGGCGGCTGATCGAGATCTATCTCAACATCGCCGAATGGGGGCCGAACGGGGAATTCGGCGTGGAGGCGGGCGCCCAGCGCGCCTTCGGCATTTCCGCCGCGCAGGTGGATGCGCGGCAGGCGGCGCTGCTGGCGGTGATGCTGCCCAATCCGCACCGACGCGATGCAGGCAATCCCACCGCCGGGGTCCAGCGGCTCGCGTCCCGCCTTCAGGCGCGCGTGCCCAAGGAGGGGCCGGAACTCGTCGCGTGCCTCGGCCCATTGCGCTGAGGCGCCAAGGCGACTTGCGGGCGGCTTGATTGTTGGCGCCACACGCGCCACATGGGAGACGTCGCGCCGTTCCGGCTGAACCCGCCGTGCCCGGCGGTATCTTTCTCCTGCCGGCCCGCCTGAATGACCCAATCGCAAGCCCCTTCGCCCGCGTCCGCGCCCGCCCCCCGCAAGATGAACCCCTGGCTCAAGATCGGCCTCGAGATCGGCCCGCTGGTGCTGTTCTTCGTCGCCAACGGCCGCGGCGGCATCTATGTGGCGACCGGCGTCTTCATGGTGGCGACGCTGGTGGCACTTGGCGCCATGTGGGTGATGGCGCGCCGCATCGCGGTGATGCCGCTGGTCTCGGCGCTGGTGGTGATGGTGTTCGGCGGCCTGACGCTGTGGCTGCAGGACGACCATTTCATCAAGCTGAAGCCGACCATGGTGAATGCACTGTTCGGCGTGCTGCTGCTGGGCGGGCTCTATTTCAGGAAGCCGCTCCTGCCCTATGTCTTCGACGGCATGGTGAAGCTCACCGACGAGGGCTGGCGCAAGCTCACCATCCGTTGGGGCATCTTCTTCCTGGTGATGGCGGTGCTGAACGAGATCGTATGGCGCACCGTCTCCACCGACACCTGGGTCACCTTCAAGACCTTCGGCTATCTGCCGCTGACCTTCGCCTTCGCCTTCGCCCAGGCGCCGCTCATGAGCCGCTACGAGCTGAAGGACGGCGCCGGCACCGACTGAAGCCGCGGGAAATTCCTCACGCCCGCCGTTGACGGCGGCGCGCTCTGTCCCCATAAGCCCGAAAGAGGGCGCACAATGCTGACGAAAAAGGGAAAATACGGTCTCAAGGCGGCGGTCCACCTGGCCCGCCTGCCGCCGGGCGGTTCGACGCAGGTGGCGGACATCGCCGAGGCCAACAACATCCCGAAGAAATTCCTCGACGTGATCCTGGGCGAGCTGCGCAACGCCGGCTTCCTGTCGTCCAAGAAGGGCAAGCTCGGCGGCTACCGGCTGGCCAAGCCCGCTGACGACATCATCGTCGGCGAGATGATCCGCGCCCTCGACGGTCCTCTGGCGCCCTTCCCCTGCGCCAGCCGCAATGCCTACGAGCCGTGCGAGGATTGCGATATCGCCACCTGTGAGGTGCGCCTGCTGATGGTGCGGGTGCGCGACGCCATGGGCACGGTGCTCGACACCTACACCCTCTCCCAGATGCGCGACCTCTCCCAGGAGCAATTGGCGTCCTTCGTGGACTATATCTGACCCCACCTTCCCTCACTGCTGCGCGGCGAGGAAGGTGCGGAAGCGGGCCAGCGCCACGGCGAAGAACAGCGCGCCGATGCCGAAGGTGGCGGCGAAGCGCGGCCACACGGTCTCCAGCCCGGCCCCGCGATAGAGGATGGCCTGCGCGAAGGCCACGAACTGGGTGGAGGGCGAGGCCTGCATCCCCACCTGCAGCCATTGCGGCATGCTCTCCAGTGGCGTGAATCCGCCCGACAGCATGTTCATGGGCAGCACCACGAGGAAGAACAGCAGGCCGAACTGCGGCATGGAGCCGGCCAACGTGCCGAGGAAGATGCCCAGCGACGCGGTGAAGAAGAGATAGAGCGCGGCCCCCGCCAGGAACAGCGGGATCGAGCCTGCGATGGCGACGCTTAGCACCCCTTTCAGTACCACGATGAGGCTGACCAGGGTCGCGACGAGGATCACCGCCCCGTTCGCCACCACCTTCGCCAGCATGATCTCGGAGGGGCGCACCGGCAGCACCAGCAGGTGCTCCAGCGTCCCGTGCTCGCGCTCGCGGATCAGCGCGGCGCCGGCGAGCAGCACCGAGAGCATGGTGATGTTGGTGATGAGGCCCATGGTGCCGGTGAACCAGGAGGATTCCAGCCCCTGGTTGAACGCGGCGCGGATCTGGAGGTTGACCGGGCTCGCCACCCCTTCGGAATGGCGCAGCACGAAGCGGTTCACCTCGGTCTGGAAGATGGCGGAAATGTCGTTGGCGCCCAGTCCGGCCTGCATCAGCGCCGTGGCGTCGATGAGCAGTTGCACCTCCGGGCTGCGGCCGGCGAGCACGTCCGCCTGGAAGTTCGGCGGGAAGTTCAGCACGAAAGTGTAGCGCGCCGCGTCCATCACCGGGTCCACGTCCTGCGGGGCGATGGGCACGGGGCGCTGGAAGGAGGGCGGCAGCAGCGCGTCGAGGATGGCGTTGGAGAGGGCGGAATTGTCCTCGTCCACCACCGCCACGGCGGCGCGGTTGAGGTCGTGCTTCATGCCGTTGGCCTGGAGCACGATGGCGAGCGTGAAGGCATAGACCACCAGCACCAGCAGCGCCCGGTCGCGCCACAGGCCGAGGAGTTCCTTGCCCACCAGCCAACGCACGTTGGCCAGCGGCAGGCGGCGGGGTGTCTTCGCCTGGAGGGGGGAGGGGGCGGGCGCGGCCATGTCAGGTCTCCTGCTTGCGCAGGATGAGGAAGGCGATGGCAAGCAGCGCCGGCCAGAAGGCGGCAGTGGCCAGGATGAAGGGGAGGAGCTCGGTGAAGCTCAGCCCCTTGGTGAACGCACCCACGCTCACCCGCATGAAATAGGTGGTGGGGAAGAAGGTGCCGAGCACCCAGCCCCCGCCCTCCAGCGAGGCCACCGGCTGGAGCATGCCGGAGAACTGGGTGGAGGGCATCATGGTGCCGATGGCCGTGCCGAACAGGGCCGCCACCTGCGTATTGGTGAGGGTGGAGGAGACGAGCCCGATGGCTGTGGTCGCCAGCACATAGGCGAAGGCGCCCAGCGCCAGCCCGAAGAAGGAGCCTTTCAGCGGCACCCCGAACAGGAACAGCGCCATCAGCACCATGACGACGAAGTTGAACAGCGCCACCCCCACATAGGGCGCCTGCTTGCCGAGCAGGAATTCCAGCTTCGTCACCGGCGTGACGTAGAGGTTGGTGATGGAGCCCAGCTCCTTCTCCGTCACCACCCCGAGCGCGGTGAGGATGGCGGGGATGAAGATGAGCATCAGCGCGATGTTGGCCGGCACCATGGCATCGAGGCTGCGGAACGACTGGTTGTAGCGGTAGCGCATCTCCAGCCCGGCGAAGGCGGAATAGGCGCGCCCCGCCGCCTGCGCCGCATCGGCGAGGAAGAGGGTGTGGACGGCCTCCACATAGCCCTTGATGGTCTCCGCCCGGAACGGCATGGCGCCGTCGATGGTCACGAGCACTTCCGTCTGCCGCCCGGAGCGCAGGTCCGCGCCGAAGCTCGGCGGCAGCTCGATGGCGAAGGCAATGGCGTTGGATTTCAGCCGCTGGTCAAGATCCTCCGGCGAGGTCAGCGGCGGCTGGATGCGGAAATAGGTGGAGTGGGCGAAGCCGTCGATATACGCGCGGCTTTCCGGCGTCTGGTCGCGGTCCAGCACGGCGAAGCGCAGGCGGTCCACGTCGAGCGTGATGCCGTAGCCGAAGATGATCATCAGGAAGGCTGTGCCCAGCAGCGCGAAGGCGAGGCGCACCGGATCGCGCTTCAATTCCAGCGTCTCGCGCCAGGCATAGGCGGCGAGGCGCCGGGGGGAGAAGGCGGAGGGCTTGCCGGCCGGTCGCGGCTGGGGCGGCGGCAGCCGGGCTTGCGTCCCCGCGGCGCGGCCGCCCATCTCCATATAGGCGACGAACGCCTCTTCGAGGCTCGCGGCGTGCTGCGCCTCCTTCAGCGCCTCAGGCGTGCCGGTGGCGATGACGCGGCCGGCGT
>JAEZMT010000016.1 GCA_023442085.1 Pseudomonadota bacterium
CCGAGGAGAGCGGCGTGGTACGGCACCCCTCCGCCCAAGTCAAGCAAGCCGCGCATTTTTTGCGGGTGAGTTGTCCACAGGCTCCGCAAAAGCGAGCAAGTGCAACGCTTTTGGGCCGGCCGGAAGACGGGGATTGTGGGCGGCCGGAGGGCATCTCCAGACCACAGCCGTCATCAACAGCACAGGCTAGGGCCGCTGCCGGAATCACGATGGCTTATGAGGGAAAGCGGAGAGGCCGGACATGGTGGGCGGTGACGGGCTCGAACCGCCGACCCTCTCGGTGTAAACGAGATGCTCTACCAACTGAGCTAACCGCCCGGTCGTCGCACGACCTTTGCGCGCTATAATCCGCTCCGGCCCGAGCGGCAAGGGTAGGCATCAGGATGGGCCGCAGAGCGCGCGGCCTTCCATCATCGTCGTCGATTCCCAAAGCGCGAGGCCCGGTGCGAACGCGAGTGATCGAGGCACCAACCGCGCGCCATCGCCCCCTCGAGGGTCCTCTACGACAGCGCTGGACGGGGCTTGGGGGAAGCGGGTGCCACGCCCAAAAACGCGAATGGCACGCCCTGCTTCATTCATCTTCCGACAGGCGGCAATGCAGCCAAGCGGCAACGAAGCTTGCCAGATCGGGGACGCTCCGCCCGGTACGGCCGGGCCGGGAGCGTCCGGATAGCCCGCCGGACATCCGTCCGGAGAGGCACATGGAGCGGCGATCGCGGCCGGCGCAGCGTGCGTCCGGGCCGCAAGGCCGGATCAGTCGTTCACTGCTTCCTTGAGGCCCTTGCCGGGGGTGAACTTCGGCGCCTTGGAAGCCTTGATCTTCACCGGCTTGCCGGTGCGCGGGTTGCGGCCTTCACGGGCAGCGCGCGTCACCACGGAGAAGCTGCCGAAACCGATCAGCTTGACTTCCTCGCCATCCTTGAGCGCCTTGGCGATGATGTCGAAGGTCGCGTCCACAGCCGCAGCCGCAGCGGTCTTCGTCAGCTTCGCCTCTTCGGCCACGGCGGCGATCAGTTCGTTCTTGGTGGTCATCTGACCTTTCCTTCCGTTGTCAGAACGCGAATCGTGCAGGGCGAGCCCTGAACGAACGGCGCGAGCATCACGGAAAATAAGGCTTTTGCAAGCGTGATCGGCGCCAAACCCGCACCAATGCACGATTTTGCGCCTTGCGCCTGCGAACAGAAAGGGCGTGCGCGAGCGACGTGAGCGCGTCGTCGCCAGGTCTAAGTCCCTGAAAAGATTGAGGCCGTGCACCGCGCTCCCCGGAGGTCCGGAGATAGTGGCGACACGCCCTCTAAAAATGTTCAGAAACTGTTGATACAGGCCGGGTTGCGGACAATCCGGCCTGTTTTCGTCAGTGGGCGACCACGCCCGCGTTGTCCTCGTCGGCGACCGGCGGGTTGTTCACCGGCCGCTCTTCCCAGGTGATGGGCTCGGGCGGACGAACCAAGGCGTTCGCCAGCACCTCGTCCATGCGCGACACGGGCACGATCTCCAGCGCGTTCTTCACGTTGGCCGGGATGTCCGCCAGATCCTTGGCGTTCTCCTCGGGGATCAGCACCTTCTTGATGCCGCCACGCAGCGCCGCAAGGAGCTTTTCCTTGAGGCCGCCGATGGGCAGCACCCGACCGCGCAGGGTGATCTCGCCGGTCATCGCCACGTCGCGACGGACGGGGATGCCGGTGATCACCGACACGATGGCGGTCGCCATGGCGACGCCGGCGGACGGGCCGTCCTTCGGAGTCGCCCCCTCGGGAACGTGCACGTGGATGTCGCGCCGCTCGAACAGGGGCGGCTCGATGCCGAAGTCCACCGCCCGCGAGCGGACGTAGGACGCCGCCGCGGAGATGCTCTCCTTCATCACGTCACGCAGGTTGCCGGTGACCGTCATCTTGCCCTTGCCGGGCATCATGAGGCCTTCGATGGTCAGCAGTTCGCCGCCCACCTCGGTCCAGGCGAGGCCGGTGACGACGCCCACCTGGTCCTCGGTCTCCATCTCGCCGTAGCGGAAGCGCGGCGCGCCGAGGAAGTCCTCGAGGTTCTTGCCCGTGACCTTCACCGACTTTTTCTTGGAGAGCATGAGCTCCTTCACCGCCTTGCGGGCGAGGGTGGAGACCTCACGCTCGAGGTTGCGCACGCCCGCTTCCCGCGTGTAACGCCGGATGAGGGTGAGCAAGGCCTCGTTGTCGATGGTCCATTCCTTCTCGGTCATGCCGTGCTTCTGGAGCGAGTTGGGGATCAGGTGCTTGCGCGCAATCTCCACCTTCTCGTCTTCCGTGTAGCCGGCGATGCGGATCACCTCCATGCGGTCCAGAAGGGCCGGCGGGATGTTCAGCGTGTTCGCCGTGGTCACGAACATGACGTTCGAGAGGTCGTAGTCCACCTCCAGATAGTGGTCGTTGAAAGTGTGGTTCTGCTCGGGGTCAAGAACCTCGAGCAGGGCCGAGGACGGATCGCCGCGGAAATCGGCGCCCATCTTGTCGATCTCGTCCAGGAGGAAGAGCGGGTTCGACTTCTTCGCCTTGCGCATGGACTGGATGACCTTACCCGGCATGGAGCCGATATAGGTCCGCCGGTGGCCACGGATCTCCGCCTCGTCGCGCACGCCGCCGAGGGCCACGCGCACGAACTCACGGCCCGTCGCCTTGGCGATGGACTTACCGAGCGAGGTCTTGCCGACGCCGGGCGGGCCGACGAGGCACAGGATGGGGCCCGTGAGCTTGTTGGCGCGGCTCTGCACGGCCAGGTATTCGACGATGCGCTCCTTGACCTTGTCGAGGCCGTAGTGATCGCTGTCGAGGATCTCCTGCGCGTAGTTCAGGTCCTTCTTGACCTTGCTCTTCACGCCCCACGGGATGGAGAGCAGCCAGTCCAGATAGTTGCGCACCACGGTGGCTTCGGCCGACATGGGCGACATCTGGCGGAGCTTCTTCAGCTCGTGCGTCGCCTTCTCGCGGGCTTCCTTGGTGAGCTTGGTCCGCTTGATGCGGTCCTCCAGCTCCTGCAGGTCGTCCTTGCCGTCCTCGTCGCCCAGCTCCTTCTGGATCGCCTTCATCTGCTCGTTCAGGTAGTACTCGCGCTGGGTCTTCTCCATCTGCCGCTTCACGCGGGTCCGGATGCGCTTCTCCACCTGGAGCACGGAAATCTCGCTCTCCATCAGGCCGAGCACCTTCTCCAGGCGATCGGACACCTTCAAGGTCTCGAGCACGCCCTGCTTCTCGGGGATCTTCACCGCGAGATGCGAGGCGACGGTGTCGGCGAGCTTGGAATGGTCGTCGATCTGGCTGACGACGCCGACCACCTCGGGCGACACCTTCTTGTTGAGCTTCACATAATTCTCGAACTCGGTGACCACCGAGCGCGCGAGGGCCTCGCCCTCGACGCGGTCACCGACCTCGTCGTCGAGCGTGATGGCCTCGGCCTCGTAGAGGTCGGTCCGGTCGGTGTAGCGGGTGACCTGGGCGCGGCTGACACCCTCGACCAGCACCTTCACGGTGCCGTCGGGCAGCTTCAGCAATTGCAGCACGGTCGCGAGCGTGCCCACCGAGAAAATGGCCTCGGGGGCCGGATCGTCATCCGACGCATTCTCCTGGGTCGCGAGCAGGATGTAGGTATCACCGCGCATCACCTCTTCGAGGGCGCGAATGGACTTCTCGCGGCCCACGAACAGGGGAACGATCATGTGGGGAAACACCACGATGTCGCGAAGCGGCAGGACCGGGAAGGTCTGGGACACTCCGGCAACGAGCGGCGGGCGCGGCTTCTGGCTCGTCATGACGCAATCCTTTCAAGAAGTGCACGCGCTGGATTTGGGCGCAGAACTGCGTTGCCGCGCGTGCACGCGGCCGGAGACGGGTGGGGATTTTCAATGCTGAAGCGGCTTTCGCCGCAGGAGGCACGAGGTCCGACCCCCGAGACCGGAACTTTCGAAAAGTAGATGGACACGCAACCTGCCCGTTTCAAGGGCACACCATTGACCTCTTTGGGAGACCGGCCCTCGCGGGCGAGCGCCCCGAGAAGAGGGCGGACCGGTGCCACGGCTCCGGCCGTCATCTCCCGCCTCATGCCCCGCCCCCTGACCCGAGCCGGGACCTTCCGCCGACCGGAACAGGTCCTGGCCGGCTGAACTCCGGTCGCGTCCCGCCCTCTCCCGAAACCGCGAGGTCTGGGGAGAGGCGCGGAGCCCGACACGTCACGCACTGGCGCCCGCGTCGCCGACACGGTCGGCGTAGATGTAGAGCGGGCGCGCATTCTGCTCGACGACTTCCCGGCTGATCACCACTTCCTCGACCCCTTCGAGGCCGGGGAGATCGAACATGGTGTCCAGCAGAATGCCTTCCATGATGGAGCGCAGGCCACGGGCGCCGGTCTTGCGCTCGATCGCCTTGCGGGCGATGGCGCCGAGGGCCTCCTCGTGGATAGTGAGGTCCACGCTCTCCATCTCGAACAGCCGCTGGTACTGCTTGACCAGCGCGTTCTTCGGCTCGGAGAGGATCTTCTTCAGCGCCTCCTCGTCGAGGTCACCCAGCGTCGCCAGCACGGGCAGACGGCCGATGAACTCGGGAATGAGGCCGTACTTCAGCAGATCCTCGGGCTCGACTTCACGGAACACCTCGCCGGGCCGGCGATCCTCGGGCGGCGCCACCTTGGCCTGGAAGCCGATGGAGGTGGAGCCCTTGGACCGCGAAGAGATGATCTTGTCGAGGCCGGCGAAGGCGCCGCCGCAGATGAAGAGGATGTTGGTGGTGTCCACCTGCAGGAATTCCTGCTGGGGATGCTTGCGGCCGCCCTGAGGGGGAACGGAAGCCACGGTGCCTTCCATGATCTTCAGCAGGGCCTGCTGCACGCCCTCGCCCGAGACGTCCCGGGTGATCGACGGATTGTCGGATTTGCGACTGATCTTGTCGATCTCGTCGATGTAGACGATGCCGCGCTGGGCCCGCTCGACATTGTAGTCGGCCGCCTGGAGCAGCTTGAGGATGATGTTCTCCACGTCCTCGCCCACGTAGCCGGCTTCGGTGAGCGTGGTGGCGTCGGCCATGGTGAAGGGCACGTCGAGGATGCGTGCCAGCGTCTGCGCGAGCAGCGTCTTGCCGGAGCCGGTGGGCCCGATCAGCAGGATGTTGGACTTCGCGAGTTCCACGTCGCCATGTTTGGTGGCGTGGTTGAGACGCTTGTAGTGGTTGTGCACCGCAACCGAGAGGACCTTCTTCGCGTGGTCCTGACCGATGACGTAGTCATCGAGGACCTTGCGGATCTCCTTCGGGGTCGGGATGCCATCCCGCGACTTCACCAGAGAGGACTTCGACTCTTCCCGGATGATGTCCATGCACAACTCGACGCATTCGTCGCAGATGAACACGGTGGGTCCGGCGATGAGCTTCCTGACCTCATGCTGGCTTTTGCCGCAGAACGAGCAATAAAGCGTGTTCTTGCTGTCGCTGCCGCCGGTCTTGCTCATCTCACGTCTCCTAGTGCCCTCACGAACCGGACATTTGGACCGGCCGACCCGTCAGGGCCTCGTATGGGGTTTGTACGAAGCAAAAACCTCGCCAAACCCGAATGTGGTGATCCACTTCCCAAAAGCCAATCACCCTGAGGCGACGCGATCAAGGCAGGCGGACGACATTCCCCAGACCAAGGGACGCGCCGCCGCCGACCTGAAGGTCGCGCCGTCCGCCGATCGTCTGCTCACGACCTTTCGCAATCCTGAACCCGGGACTTATTACGAAGCCCGGACCCCGACGGTTCATGGCCCTGAAACGCGAAGGCCCCCACCATGAGGCGGGGGCCGACAACGCGGCATCCGATGCCGGCTTAACGACATGCAAGCGCGATCTTGCACCGCACGCAAGTGGGGCATTGCGAGAACGCCGGGCGTGTTGCCCAACTATCGCTATCGCCTTGCCCCCGCCTGCGGCCAAGCTGACGCTCAACCTCAGGCAGCCTTGCTGGCCTCGTCGGTCGGGCGCTTGTCGATCACGGAATCGATGAGCCCGAACTCCTTGGCGGCCTCGGAGGTCATGAAGTTGTCGCGCTCGAGGGCGTTCTCGATGGCGTCGAACGACTGGCCGGTATGCTTCACATAGATTTCATTTAGCCGCTTCTTGAGGCTGAGGATTTCCTGCGCGTGGAGCATGATGTCCGTCACCTGGCCCTGGAAGCCGCCGGACGGCTGGTGGACCATGATTCGCGCGTTCGGCAGGGCGAATCGCATGCCCTTCTCGCCCGCGGTCAGCAGCAGCGAGCCCATGGAAGCGGCCTGGCCGATGCAGAGCGTCGACACCGCCGGCTTGATGAACTGCATGGTGTCGTAGATGGCGAGGCCCGACGTCACCACTCCCCCGGGGGAGTTGATGTACATCGAGATTTCCTTCTTCGGATTGTCCGCCTCAAGGAACAGGAGCTGGGCCACCGCGAGGGTGGACATGCCGTCCTCGACCGGGCCGGTGAGGAAAAGGATGCGCTCCTTCAGGAGGCGGGAAAAGATGTCGTAGGACCGCTCGCCACGGTTGGTCTGCTCGACCACCATGGGGATCAGGTAATTCATGTAAGTATCAACAGGATCACGCATCTTAAATCCCCCGGGGGGCGCATGGGAGGGCGCGGGTAAGGGCACGCCGCTGCCGGCGTGCCGCGCGATTTCGTCGCAGGACGGATCGCGGCCCGAGCCTCAGGCCGCCTTCTCGTCCTCGTCATCCTTGAAGAGCTCTTCCTTGGTGACCGTCTTCTCGGTCACGTTGACAAGCTCCAGGAGGAAGTCGACGACCTTCTCCTCGAACAGGGGGGCGCGCACGGATGCCAGAGCCTCGGGGGTGCGGCGGTAATAGTCCCACACCTGCTGCTCCTGGCCGGGGAACTGGCGGGCCCGTTCGACCA
This sequence comes from Pseudomonadota bacterium, assembly GCA_023442085.1. Taxonomy (GTDB): domain Bacteria; phylum Pseudomonadota; class Alphaproteobacteria; order Rhizobiales; family Xanthobacteraceae; genus Xanthobacter. The sequence continues at coordinate 6,880 of JAEZMT010000016.1, forward strand.
CCGCGCGCGTCACCTCGTCATCGGAAACCTGGATATTGTTGCGCTCGCCGATTTCCGCAAGCACCAGGCCGAGGCGCACGCGGCGCTCGGCGATGCGGCGGTAATCCTGGCGCGCCTCTTCCTCGGTGGTGCCTTCATCGGCGAAGGTCCGGCTCTGGGCGGCGAGATCCTCGTTCACCCGGCTCCACACGCCGTAGAATTCCTGCTCCACGAGGCCTTCCGGCACGTCGAACTTGTGGGTGGCGTCGAGGCCGTCGAGCAGGGCGCGCTTCACCTTCTGGCGGGCGGCGCCGGCATATTCCTGCGCGATGCGGGCCTTCACCGTCTCGCGGAGCTTCTCGAGGCTCTCCTGACCGAGGGTCTTGGCGAACTCGTCATCGACAGTGACCGCGCCGGGCGCGTCGACGGACTTCACGGTCACCTCGAAGGTCGCGGCCTTGCCGGCGAGCTCCTTGGCGGCATAGCCCTCGGGGAAGGTGACGCTCAGGGTGCGGTTCTCACCGGCGGTGGCGCCGACGAGTTGCTCCTCGAAGCCGGGGATGAAGCCCTTGGAGCCGAGCAGGACGTCGATGTCCTGACCTTCGCCGCCCTGGAACTTCTCGCCGTCCACGTAGCCGGTGAAGTCGATGGTGAGGCGGTCGCCGTCGGCGGCGGGGCCGTCCTTGGTCGCGAAGGGGCGGTTGGCGTCGGCGATGCGCTGAACGGCCTCGTCCACCTCGGCGTCGGTCACCTCCACCACCGGCTTCTCGACGGCGATGTCCTTGAAGTTGCCGAGCTCGATCTTCGGCAGGATCTCCAGCTCCACGTCGTAGGCGAGGTCCTTGCCGCCATCGAGCAGGGTCTGGAACTGGGGGTCTTCCTCCGGACCCTTGATCCGGGGCTGGAGCGCCAGCTTGAAGCCGTGCTCCTCGACGATCTTGCCGTTGGTCTCGTTGACGGTCTGCTCGATGATCTCGGACATCACGGACTTGCCGTAGACGCGCTTGAGATGGGCCACGGGCACCTTGCCGGGGCGGAAGCCGTTCAGCTTCACCTGGCCTTTGAGCTCGTTAAGCCGGGCGTCGGCCCGGGCGTCGAGGTCGGCGGCGGACACCACCACACGGAACGCGCGCTTGAGGCCCTCGGCCCCGGTCTCGGTCACCTGCATCGTCTTGCCTTCACATCCTCATCGCGCCAGGCGCGGTAACTTGAATTCAGCGCTGTCACCGGCATCCCGCGGCAATCGCCGGAGGCCGCGCGGCACGGTGGACCTGCTCCCGACCAGCCCGCCTTGCGGCGGCCGGCGCGCGAACATGCGGCGGCATTGGTGCGGGCGGAGGGTTTCGAACCCCCACGACTTGCGTCACGGGAACCTAAATCCCGCGCGTCTACCAGTTCCGCCACGCCCGCGGCCCCGTCTCGCCGAAGGCCCGTCGCACCCAAAGGCCCGACGCGCCCAAGCCATTCATGCCGGCGAAGGGAGATCGCACCCGGTATCGGCACCGACGCGCTTGAGCGCACGACGTCTCCGGGCACCGCTCCACCGCTCGCGCACGAGGCCGCACGCGCCGTTCGGGTCGCGGCTTATATCATGCCCGTGCGGTCGCGCAGCAAGAAAATGGCGCCTGAGGCTGTGCTCTCCCGGTCTCCGCCCAAGCCACGGCAGGACGCCGCATTCAGACCCGATCCTAAGCCAACCGATAACAGGCCACGACCTCCGGAAACCATGCAATGCCAAGCTCCCGCTCGCATGCGCCGACGCATGGAATGGCTCCGGGCGGTGGCGAACCGACCGTTGGGGCGCAAACCTGACCAGCAAAGCCGCTTGCCCTTTTTCCGGCCGCGTAACATGGTCCCCCCACCCTGCCAGGAGATGCAGCGTGAGCACGCCGATTCCCTCTCGTCGCACCGTTCTCAAGGGGGCTGCGGCCCTGTCGTTCGCCGGCGCTGCCGGTGCCATTTTGCCGGAATGGGCGCTGGCGCAGGGACAGGCCGCCGCCCCGGTGGCGCTCACAGCTGCCGAGGGTACGCGTCCGGCCATCGCCGGACAGGGCAACCTCGCACTCTTCAACGATTCCCTGCCGGGCCCGGTGCT
>JAEZMT010000019.1 GCA_023442085.1 Pseudomonadota bacterium
AGCTTGCGCGCGGTGGCGTCGAAGTCCGCTTTGTCCGCCCAGGTCTTGGAGGGATAGAGGATGTGCGGCTCGATGCCCGGCACGGAGGTGGGCACCTCGAAGCCGAAATAGGGATCGGTGCGGAAGGACGCGTCCTTGAGCGAGCCGTCCAGCGCTGCCGTGAGCAGCGTGCGCGTGACCTTGATGGGCATGCGGCGGCCGGTGCCGAACTTGCCGCCGGTCCAGCCGGTGTTCACCAGCCAGCAGTCCACGCCGTGCTCCGCGATCAGGTCGCGCAGCAGATTGCCGTAGACGGACGGATGCCGCGGCATGAAGGGCGCGCCGAAGCAGGTGGAGAAGGTGGCTTCGGGGTCCTTCACGCCCTTCTCGGTGCCCGCGACCTTCGCCGTGTAGCCCGAGAGGAAGTGATACATGGCCTGCGCCGGGGTGAGCCGCGCGATGGGCGGCAGCACGCCGAAGGCGTCGCAGGTGAGCATCACCACGTTCTTCGGCTGGCCCGCCCGCCCGGTGGGGCTGGCGTTGGGGATGAAGGCCAGGGGATAGCAGGAGCGGGTGTTCTCGGTGAGGCTGCCGTCATCGAAGTCGGGCACACCCGTTACCTTGTCGAGCACCACATTCTCCAGCACCGTGCCGAAGCGGTTGGAGGCGGCGAAGATCTCGGGCTCGGCCTCGGCGGAGAGGCGAATGGTCTTGGCGTAGCAGCCGCCCTCGAAGTTGAACACGCCATCCTTGCTCCAGCCGTGCTCGTCATCGCCGATGAGCGTACGGTTGGGATCGGCCGAAAGCGTGGTCTTGCCTGTGCCGGACAGGCCGAAGAACAGGCATACGTCGCCCTGCTCGCCGACGTTGGCCGAGCAGTGCATGGGCATGATGCCCTTCTTCGGCAGGATGTAGTTGAGCGCGGTGAACACCGACTTCTTCATCTCGCCCGCGTAGGACGAGTTGCCGATGAGCACGATGCCGCGAGAGAAATCGACCGCGATCACCGTCTCCGAGCGGACTCCGTGGCGCGCCGGATCGGCCTTGAAGGAGGGCAGATCGATGATCGTCATCTCCGGCACGAAGCTGTCGAGCTCGGCCCGCTCGGGGCGGCGCAGCATGGTGCGGATGAACAGGGAGTGCCAGGCGAATTCGGTGTAGACGCGCACCTTGATGCGCTGGGCCGGATCAGCGCCGCCATAGAGATCCTGCGCGAACAGGGTCTTGTCCTCGGCTTGCTTCAGGAAGTCCTGGTAGAGCACCTCGAACTGCTCCGGCGTGATGGCGCCGTTGTTGTCCCACCAGACCTCGCCCTCGGTGTTGGCGTCGCGCACCACGAACTTGTCCTTGGGGCTGCGGCCGGTGTGGGCGCCGGTCACGGCCATCAGCGCGCCGCCGGAGGACAGATGCCCCTCCTTGTGCGCCAGCGCGTGCTCGTAGAGCGCGGGCTCCAGAAGATTCCAATGCACCGCCGTGAGATGCTTGAGGCCGAACGTGTCCGCGCCGCAGGCGCTGTTCCGGTGACCGGTTTCGAGCACGAAAAATCCTCCAAATTCCCGCCGGCGTGACGCCGGCATTCAAGCCGCCACCCGCGCTCATAGAGTATTGCGGGTGGTGTCGGGCCGGGGACGTCTTTGCGCATCCCTCGAAGCCGCGGCGAGCACGCTAGAGGGAGTTGGCCGCCAAGGAAACTCCGACGAAAGCAGATTAAACGTTTAAATTCACGCTGCAGTCCCGCGTCGAGCGTCCGTGACAAGCTTCACCAGTTCTTGCCGCACTGCAGCAAGGTCTTCGATGCGTCGGGTGAAATCCAGGCGCCGCACAAGATCGCCGCAGATCAGTTCGCAACCCTCGGGATCCAGCGACAGCATCCGCCAGTTGCCTTCGGGCGCGCCGAGGAGAACGGTGGCGTAGAGATGCACGGCGTCTGCGTGGTCCTCGTTCATGTGCGCGATCACGCCCTCCGCCCCATCGGCCAATGCCTCCGCTCCCTGCCAGGAGGTGACCAGCTTTTCTCCCGGCACGTCGACGATGCGGCCGAAGCCCTCGACCAGATGCGCCTCGGATATGTCGATGGCGTAAAAGGCGAAATCCGAAAAATCGGCATAGCCCGCGGCGGCCTCGTGCCGGGCGAGATAGCGGGCGCGCACCTCCGGGGCCGGGGCCGGGACGATGCGCCCGACGAGGCTGGCGCGCGGGGCGTTCAACGGGTCTTCGGCGCCGGCCGCCGAGACGAGGAGGGAGACGCGCGCGTCGCCGGCGATGTTGCGGGTGTGCCGGGCGAGGCGGGAAACGAGCAGCGTCGGCCGGCCCTCGGGGTCTGTGGCCACGGCCACCAGGGAGGCATAAGGCGCGCCATCACCCTCCAGCGTTGCAAGGGCGCCGAATCGGGCCTCGCGCACGAGGTGGCGGACGGCGGTCGCGGACGGCTTGGTCATGGTCTCCTCCCACGGGGCGGTGCCACGATGCTCCCGCGCGGCGTGCCGGCGCAAGGGGCGTCGCGCCGCGGGGGAAGAGCAAGACTGATTAAGGCTATTCCGCCGACGCCATTTGGTCTCGGTGGAGAATCCCGCTATTTTGCGTCAAACGAGTCTTGTGTGTCACATTTCGGCCACGCGAACGCGGTTCACCGCAAGATGCGGCCGCAACAGGTGGCCGGCTTGAAGGCCCGTGTTCAGCGGACCGCCCGGACGGCTCCAAAGAGGTGTCATGCCCACGATCGCCCTCGTCGACGACGACCGCAACATCCTGACCTCGGTCTCCATCGCCCTGGAGGCGGAGGGCTACCGCATCGACACCTACACGGACGGCGCCTCGGCTCTCGACGGGTTCAAGACCAACCCGCCGGACCTCGCCATCCTGGACATCAAGATGCCCCGCATGGACGGCATGGAGCTGCTGCGCCGCCTGCGCCAGAAGACCGACATGCCGGTGATCTTCCTCACCTCCAAGGATGAGGAGATCGACGAGTTGTTCGGCCTCAAGATGGGCGCCGACGATTTCATCAAGAAGCCGTTCTCCCAGCGCCTGCTGGTGGAGCGGGTGAAGGCGGTCCTGCGTCGCGCCGGCGCCAAGGACGGTGCGGCGCCGCGCGAGGTGGACAGCGCCAAGGTGCTGGAGCGCGGCAACCTGCGCATGGACCCCGAGCGCCACACCTGCACCTGGAAGGCCGAGCCGGTGACGCTCACCGTCACCGAGTTTTTGATCCTCCAGGCCCTCGCCCAGCGCCCCGGCGTGGTCAAAAGCCGCAACGCACTGATGGACGCGGCCTATGACGATCAGGTCTATGTGGACGACCGCACCATCGACAGCCACATCAAGCGGCTGCGAAAGAAGTTTAAGTCGGTCGACGATTCCTTCGAGATGATCGAGACCCTGTACGGCGTCGGCTACCGGTTCAAGGAGTGATCCGGGCCGCGCGCGGCAGGTTCGGCACGAAATGACGGTCGAGACCAACGAAGCGCCGCTGGAGCGCCCGAGCGAGCCGGCGGGCGGCATTCTCGCCACCGTTCGGCGCGTGCGCCGCTTCGTGGCGTTCAAGGGCTTCTCGTCGCTCACGCGGCGTATCGTGCTCCTGAACCTTGCCGGCCTGTGTGCGCTGGTCTCCGGCATCCTCTATTTGTCCGAATTCCGCTCCGGGCTCATCGACGCCCGCATCCAGAGCCTTCTGGTGCAGGGCGAGATCATCGCCGCCGCCATCGCCTCCTCCGCGCAGGTGGAGACCAACGCCATCACGCTCGATCCCGATCGCCTGCTGGAATTGCAGGCCGGCGAGAGCTACGGCCCCGACGATGGCTTCGCGCCGCTGGAATTCCCCATCAATCCCGAGCGGGTCGCTCCGGTGCTGCGCCGCCTCGTCGGCCCCACCCGCACCCGCGCTCGCATCTACGACCGGGAGGGCCAGCTGCTGCTGGATTCCCGTTCGCTCTATTCGCGCGGCGAGATCCTGCGCTTCGATCTGCCCTCGCCCAACGAGCCGAAGCCCGGTTTCCTGGAGCGCGCGTGGCTGGGGCTGCAGCTGTGGTTCGGTCGGGGCGACCTGCCGCTGTATCGGGAGATGGGACCGCAGGCCGGCAAGAATTATCCGGAGGTTGCCTCCGCGGCGCTCGGCACCAAGGCCAGCGAGGTGCGGGTGGACGAGCGCGGGCAAGTGGTTGTCTCCGTCGCTGTCCCCATCCAGCGCTTCCGCGCCATCCTGGGCGTTTTGCTGCTCTCCACCCAGAGCGGCGAGATCGACGCGGCGGTGAAGGCCGAACGCTTCGTTATCGTGCGCGTCTTCCTTGTCGCGGCGGCGGTGATGGTGCTGCTCTCCGTGCTGCTCGCCGGCACTATCGCCGATCCCGTGCGCAAGCTGGCGGCCGCCGCCGAGCGGGTGCGCCGGCGCATCAAGACCCGCGTGGAAATCCCCGATTTCACCGCCCGCGCCGACGAGATCGGCCATCTCTCCGGCGCCCTGCGCGACATGACGAGCGCGCTCTACAACCGCATCGAGGCCATCGAGAGCTTCGCCGCCGACGTGGCGCACGAACTGAAGAATCCGCTCACCTCCCTGCGCAGCGCGGTGGAGACGCTGCCGCTCGCCAAGACGGACTCATCCCGCTCGCGCCTGCTGGAGGTGATCCAGCACGACGTGAAACGTCTCGACCGCCTGATCTCCGACATCTCCGACGCCAGCCGCCTCGACGCCGAGTTGCAGCGGCAGGAGGCCGTGACGGTGGACCTGAAGCAGTTGCTGGAGATGGTGGTCGGCCTCGCCCAGGATGTGCGCAAGGACGACGGCGTGAGCGTGTCCCTTACCTTCGATCGTGCGGCGGGGGCGCCGCAGGACTTCAACATCGCCGGGCATTCTTCCCGCCTTGGGCAGGTGGTGGATAATCTCGTCTCCAACGCGCGCTCCTTCTCGCCCCAGGGCGGCTCGGTGCGCGTCACCTGCCGGCGCCTCAAGGACGGGGCCGAGATCGTGGTGGACGACGACGGGCCGGGCATTCGCCCCGACGCCCTGTCGCGCATCTTCGAGCGCTTTTACACGGATCGGCCGCACCAGGGCTTCGGCCAGAATTCCGGTCTCGGCCTCTCCATCTCGCGGCAGATCGTGGAAGCCCACGGCGGGCGCATCTGGGCCGAGAACCGCACCGTCACCGACGCCGACGGTACCCCCCATGTGACTGGCGCCCGCTTCATCGTGCGCCTGCCTGCCGGCTGACCGTGACCGCAGACGCGCCACCCACCCTTCACGCCAGCTGCGTTGCCGTGGGGGACGCGGGGCTCCTCATCCGGGGGCCTTCGGGCTCGGGAAAGTCCACGCTCGCGCTGCGGCTCATCCTCGAGCCTCCGCGCGCCCTGCCACCTGCCGAGTTGGTGGCGGACGACCGGGTGGTGCTTGCGGTCGAGGGTGGTATGCTGATCGCTCGTCCACCGCCTCTGCTTGCGGGCCTCATCGAGCTTCGCGGTATTGGTGTGCGGCGCATGGCGCACCGTTCGCACGTCGCAGTGCGGCATGTGGTCGATCTGAGGGCATCGGAAATGGTGCGGATGCCGGACACTGCCGAGCTTCGGGAGATTATTCAAGGCATTGAGATTTCGAAGATTCCCATCTTCGATCTGGCTCTGGCGCCGCTCGTAATCGCTTGCATTCTCAGAACGCAGGCTTACGAAAACTAAATGTGCTTTTGTGCGTTGCACCCCTTGCGTAATTTTTGAGCCCCTCTGAATATGGCCGTCCCGCAGCGCGGGAGGCCTTCATCCGGGGGAGGTGAGGGCGGAGGAAGCATGATCGGTCTCGTCCTCGTCACACATGGCCGTCTGGCAGATGAATTCTGCTCCGCGCTGGAGCACGTGATGGGCCCGCAGGCCCAGATCGCCGCTGTCACCATTGGTCCGGAGGACGACATGGAGCGGCGGCGTCAGGACATCATCGAGGCCGTGGACCGCGTGCGCACCGGCGACGGGGTGGTGATCCTCACCGACATGTTCGGCGGAACGCCCTCGAACCTCGCGATCTCGGTGATGAACACGCCGGACGTCGAGGTGGTGGCGGGCATCAACCTGCCCATGCTGGTCAAGCTTGCCAAGGTGCGCGGGGAGATGCCACTGGCCCAGGCCGTGGATGTCGCCCAGGAAGCCGGTAGGAAATACATCAATGTCGCAAGCCGCGTCCTCTCCGGTAACTGAGCTTTTCGCCGACGCCGGCTGCGAGGCGGGCGGCTGCACCGAGGATCCGGCCATCGCCTGCGGCCGGCCGATCGCCCCCGAGGCGCTGGTGCGCGTGCTGCCCATCATCAACAAGCGTGGCCTTCACGCCCGCGCCTCCGCCAAGTTCGTGCAGACCGTGGAGCGCTTCGACGCCATGGTCACCGTGTGCCGCAGCGGCGAGGCGGTGGGCGGAAACTCCATCATGGGCCTGATGATGCTCGCCGCCGGCCCCGGCACCTGCGTCACCGTCACCGCCACCGGCCGCGAAGCCTCTGATGTCATCGAGGCCCTCGGGACCCTCGTCGCGGACCGCTTCGGCGAGGAAGAATAGGGCAGGGGCCCAGCCCGCACGTCGGCGGGCATGCAAGCGAGAGCGCTGCCGTTCGGCCGTTTACCTCAAATTGAGGTTGCTCTGGCTCAGCCCCGAATGGTTGCCTATTTCTTAATTCTGATCCCTCGCGCACTGGGCCCGAAGGATCCGGGACGGGCCTTCCCCCCGTATCAGATACGATGTTCGAGCCGAGGAGCCATAAGCCCGAGGAGGCACCGGCGCCCAAGCGCCGCCGGTGGAGCCTTGGCTTGTCGGCAAAGCTGCTCGCCTTGACGGTGGCGGTGGTCGCCACGGCGGAAATCGCCGTGCTGGTGCCGACCATCGCCAACTACCGTATCGCCTGGCTCTCCGACCGCCTCGCCGCCGCCCGCACCGCCGCGCTCGTGCTTGACGCCGCGCCCCAGGACGGCGTGACGGCGGACCTCACCCGCGAGTTGCTGGACAGCGTGGGCGCCAAGGTGATTGTGGTGAAGCGCGAAGGCACTCGCCGCCTCCTCGCCGCCTCCGACATGCCGCCCGAGGCCAATGTGCATATCGACATGCGCGAGACGACCCTTTGGGGCGCGGTGCACGACGCCTTCGACACGCTGATCGCCGACAACGGACGCATCCTCCGCATCGTCGGCGAACCGCCGCGCGGCGCAGACTTCATCGAGATCGTGCTGAGCGAGACGCCGCTGCGGGTCGCGCTGCTGCGGTTCGCGGCCACCGTGCTGCTCATCTCACTGGCCGTGGCGGTGGCGGCGGGCGTGCTGGTCTATGTCAGCCTCAACTGGCTGTTCGTGCGCCCCATGCGCCGCCTCACCGAGCGCATGTCCGCCTTCCGGGACGACCCGGAGGACGCCTCCCGCATCATCGTGCCCTCGGGACGCTCGGACGAGATCGGCACCGCAGAGGACGCGCTGGAGGAGATGCAGCGCCAGCTCTCCCACACGCTGCACCAGAAGAGCCACCTCGCCGCCCTGGGCCTCGCCGTGTCGAAGATCAACCACGACCTGCGCAACCTCCTGTCATCGGCGCAGCTGCTGTCGGACCGCCTCGCCTCCGTGCCGGACCCCACGGTCCAGCGGTTCGCGCCGAAGCTGCTCGCCGCCCTCGACCGCGCCATCCATTATTGCGAGCAGACCCTCTCCTACGGCCGTGCCAAGGAGCCGCTGCCGGAGCGGCGCGACGTGCAACTGGCCCATCTGTTCGAGGAGGTGCGCGAGACCCTCGGCCTTTCGTCCGGCAGTGGTGCCGGCGTTGGCTGGGTGGTGGACGTCGAGCGCGGGCTGACCGCAGACGCGGATCCCGACCAGCTGTTCCGGGTCATCCTCAACATCACCCGCAACGCCCTTCAGGCGCTGGAGGCGCGGGCGCCGCACGATCCCGAGCGCGACCAGATCCGCATCCGCGCCCGCCGCAAGGGGCCTGTTGTGGAGATCGAACTGAGCGACACCGGCCCCGGCATCCCCGCAGCCCGGCGAGACCATCTGTTCGAGGCCTTCGTCTCCTCGGCGCGTCGCGGCGGGACCGGGCTGGGCCTGCCCATCGCCGACGAACTCGTGCGCGCCCACGGCGGCCACATCCGCCTTTTGGACACCAAGACCGGCACGACCTTCGCCATCACCATCCCCGACCAGCCGGAAAGCCGCCATCACCGCCGCGAGCGCATCCGGGCTTAACCTGCCGAGTTTTCCACAAGGCGGGCGCTTTGCAGCCTGCCGCTCATGCGATCCGGCGCAGGGGCCTTGCACCCTCCGGTGAAAAGGAGTAGCAGACGGGCCTCGCGGAATTCCAAGCCGCGAACGTCCCGGAAAGCTCCCCGCTTTCTTGACCGGCCCAGCCGGTCCCGGGCATAGGCGCCGGTAGCTCAGCTGGAT
>JAEZMT010000102.1 GCA_023442085.1 Pseudomonadota bacterium
AATAGTGATCGAACGATAAATAAAAATCGTCCGGGAGGATTACATGATCTCAAGGAGAGGATTCCTGGGAGCGACGGCGGCTGCCGTCTCCTATGGCGCGCTGCCCGCGATGGCCCAGCAACAGCCCATTCGCGTCGGCATGCTCACGATCAAATCCGGCGCTCTCGCCGCAGGCGGTCGGCAGATGGAGGACGGCTTCCGCCTCTTCCTGCGCGAGCGCGGTGACCGCGTCGCCGGGCGTCCGGTGGAATTCATCGTGGCCGATACGGGCGGCCAGCCGGCCCTCGCCAAGACGCGGGCGCAGGAGCTGGTGCAGCGCTCCGGCGTGCAGGTCGTGGTGGGGCCGGTGGCGGCCTTCGAGGCTCTGGCGATCAACGATTATTTGCAGGAGGCGGAAGTTCCCTTCCTGTGCTGCTCGGCCGCCGCGGAAGATCTGACCCAGCGCCGCCTGAACCCCTGGTTCGTGCGCACCTCCTCCACCTCCGCCCAGCCGTGCCACCCGCTCGGCGACTATGTGGCGCGGGAGCTGAAATACAAGAAGATTGTCGCCATCGCCGATGATTTTGCCTTCGGCCAGGAGCAGACGTCAGGATTCCAGCGCACATTCGAGGCGGCGGGCGGCACCCTCGTCAAGAAGTTGTGGGCGCCGCTGAACGTGGCGGACTACGGCTCCTACATCTCGCAGATCGGCGAGCCCGACGCCGTCTTCGCCGCCTTCGCCGGGGCGAACGGCCTGCGCTTCCTGCGGCAGTATTCGGAATATGGCCTGAAGGGAAAAATCCCCCTCATCGGCTCCATGACCACGGTAGACGAGGGCGTGCTGCACAGCATGGGCGACGAGGCCATCGGCATCATCTCCGCCGGCTGGTATTCGGCCGCACTGCCGGGCGAGGCCAACGAACGCTTCGTCGCCGCGCTGCGCAAGCAGACGGGCGTTGATCCCGGCTTCTACTCTGAAGGCGCATACTCGGCCGGCCTCGCGCTCGAGGCCGCCCTCAAGGCGGTGGACGGCAAGATCGAGGACAAGCAGGCCTTCATGAACGCCCTTCGCAAGGTTGACATCAAGGACGATCCGCGCGGCCCGTGGCGGCTCGATGCTTACGGCAACCCCATCGAGAACATCTACATCCGCAAGACGGAACGTCGCGACGGACGGCTGATGAACACGGTGATCAAGACCTACGAGAACGTCTCGCAGTTCTGGACCTACAAGCCGGAAGCCTTTCTCGCCGCGCCGGTCTACTCGCGCAGCGAGCCCACCAAGCTCTGAACGCGCGCCGCCCCGCGGCACCCCTGCCCCACCCTTGCGAGCACGGTTCCATGATCGTCGACGCCCACAACCATGTCATGCCGGAGGCCATCATCCGGCACCTCGAAACCCAAGCGGATGTCTTCGGCGTCCGGGTGGACCGGGCGAACGGCGCAACCCGCCTCGCCCACCGGGAAGGCTTCGCCTATCCCCTGTTCGAGGAGTTCCTCACCCCCTCAGCGAAGACCGAGGCGCTGGACCGCCGGGGCCTTGACGCCGCGATCATCTCGCCCTCGCCCACCCTGTTCTTCTACCGCGTTCCGCCGCAGGCGGAGGTGGAGTTCGTGCGGCGCCTCAATGACGAGATCGCGACCTTCGCCTCCGCCGCGCCCCAGCGCCTGCGGCCCATGGGCACCCTGCCCATGCAGTCGCCCGACGCCGCGGTGGCGGAGCTGGAGCGCATCGTCGCCGACCTCGGCATGCGGGCGGTGATGATCGGCTGCCACATCGACGGCACCGCCCTTTCCGACCCGAAGTTCCGGCCCGTGCTGCGGCGCGCGGCGGACCTGGGTGTGCTCATCCTCACCCACCCCTATTACTTCGGAACCAAGGCGGGTTTCGAGAAATACTATCTGACGAACCTTGCCGGAAATCCGCTCGACACCGCCATCATGGCGGCGGACCTGATCTTCGGCGGGGTGATGAATGAGCTTCCCGACCTGAAGGTCGCGCTCTCCCACGGCGGCGGCTTCCTGCCCTATCAGATCGGCCGGCTCGTCCACGGCTGGAAGGTGCGGCGCGAGGCGCAGACCATTCCGACCTCGCCGAAAGAGCTGCTCCGGCGCTTCTATTTCGACACCATCACCCATGATGCCGGGGCGCTCGCCTATCTCATCGATCTCGTCGGACCGGAGCATGTGCTGCTCGGCACCGACATACCCTTCGACATGGCGGACGAGACCCCGCTCGACACGCTCGATGCCGTACCCGGCCTCTCCACCGATGCGCGCGCCCGCATCGTTGGCGGCAACGCTTGGGCTCTGACCGGCGGCTGACCGCCGCATCCCGACCAAACGGAGACACACATGGCACTCACCCTGGAACCGGCTCCGGCCGGAACGCCCCGTCATGACCTCGTGAAGGGCCTGTTCATCGACGGTCGCAGCGTCGATCCCGGCCCGCGCGCCCTCATGAACATCACCGCCCCGCGCGACGGCACCACCATCGCACAGGTCATCGAGGCGACGGCCGATGATGTGGACCGCGCGGTCGCCAGCGCCGACGCGGCGTTCCGCTCCAAGGAGTGGCGCGGCATGTCGGTGCGCACCCGCGCCCGCCTCGTCAACAAGCTCGCCGACGTGATGGAGGCTCATCTCGACGAATTGTTCGAGCTGGAGACGCTCAACAACGGCCGGCCGGTGCGCGAGACGCGCGCCCAGCTCGCCCGCGTGCCGGATCTCTTCCGCTACAATGCCGGCCTCGCCATGGCGCGGCGCGACGACGTGATCCCGGTGGAGGGCGACTATCTCACCTACGCCCGCCGCCTGCCGGTGGGGGTGGTGGCCAATGTCACGCCCTTCAACCATCCGCTGCTCATCGCCTGCCGGAATCTTGCGCCCACATTCGCCTCGGGCTGCACCACCGTGGTGAAGCCGTCCGAGTACACGCCGCTCACCACGCTACGCCTCGCCGAGATCTTCTCGGAGGCCGGCCTGCCGCCGGGCGTGTTCAACGTGGTGACCGGCCCGGGCGCCGTCACCGGGCGGGCGCTGTCGGAGCATCCCGGCATCCGCAAGCTGGTGCTCACCGGCGGCACCGAAGCCGGGCGCCGGGCGGGCGCCGCCGCCGCCAGCAATTTCGCCCGGCAGACGCTGGAACTCGGCGGCAAGACGCCGGTGGTGGTGTTCGACGATTTCGACCTCGACCAGGCGGTGAACTACGCGGCCTTCGGCGCCTTCGTCGGCGCCGGGCAGACCTGCGTCTGCGCCGCGCGCCACATCGTGCAGCGCTCCATCTATGATGCGTTCGTCGAGAAGCTCGCCGCCAAGGCGAAGGCCATCGCCGTCGGCGACCCCTTCGACGCCGCCACCCAGATGGGACCGGTGATCTCCGAGCGGCAGCGGGCGCGGGTGCTGGACTTCGCCCGCATCGGCCTTGAGGAGGGCGCCCGGCTGGTGGCGGGCGGTCGCGTGCCGCCGGCGCTCGAAGGCAGCCACGGCTTCTATGTGGAGCCCACCGTCTTCGCCGACGTGGACCCGCGCATGCGCATCTTCCAGGAGGAGGTGTTCGGCCCGTTCACCGTGGTGACCCCATTCGACACCGAGGACGATGCCGTGCGCATCGCCAACGACAGCCCCTACGGCCTTGCCGCCGCCGTCCGCACCCGCGACATCGCCCGCGCCCATCGCGTCGCCGACCGCATCGAGGCCGGCATCGTCTGGATCAACGACCATCACCGGGTGGATGCGGCCTCGCCATGGGGCGGGTTCAAGCTCTCCGGCATCGGCCGCGAGTTCGGGAAAGAGGCGTTCGACGCCTATTTCGACGTGAAGGCGGTGATGGTCAACGTCGGCGACCAGCCGTTCGACTGGTTCGACATGAGCGCCCCCACCCAACGGCTGAACTGAAACCGCCCGCCCCCCCGGCGGCCCCCTGGAGATGGCCTCCATGTTCTGGATCAACGGTTTCCTGAACAGCTTCGCGTTCGGCGCGATCCTGTTCCTGCTGGCGGTCGGGTTTTCCCTGATCTTCGGCCTCATGCGGGTCGCGAACCTCGCCCATGGCGCGCTCTTCATGCTGGGGGGCTATATCGCCACCTCCGCGGTGGGGCTCGGGTTCGCGGGGGCGGTGCTGGCGGCCGGGGCGGCGTGCGCCGTCTTCGGCGGCATCCTGGAGCGCACGCTCATCCGCCGCCTCGCGGGGCGCGAGCTGGCGCAGGTGCTGGGCACGCTCGGCCTCGCCTTCATCATCGCCGACCAGTGCCTACTGGTGTGGTCGGGCGATCCCATCGCCCAGCCGGCGCCGGAGGCGCTGCGCGGCGCGGTGGGGTTCGGCGGCATCGTCTTTCCCGCCTATCGGCTGGCGCTGGTGGCGCTGGCGCTGGTGGCCTTCGTCGGCATCTGGGCGCTGGTGGAGCGCACCACGCTGGGCGCCCGCATCCGCGCGGCGGTGGACGATCGCGAGATGGCGCGGGCCATGGGCATTCCCGTCTCGCGCCTGTTCACCACCGTGTTCTGCCTCGGCGCCGGGCTCGCCGGCATCGGCGGCGCGCTCGCCGCGCCCATCATGTCGGTCTATCCGGGCCTTGATTCCGAAATGCTGCCGCTGGCGCTGCTCGTGGTCATCCTCGGCGGCATCGGCTCACTCACCGGGGCGCTGGCGGGCAGCCTCGTGATCGGCCTCGTCTACACCTTCGGGCAGATGCTTCTTCCGGATCTCGCCTACGTCATCCTCTTCCTGCCCATGGTGGTGGTGCTCGCCGTCCGGCCCCAGGGCTTCTTTGGGAGGCAAGCCGCATGAAAACCTCCGGCCTCAAGACCCTCGGCATCCTCCTCCTCTGCGCGGCGGCAGTTCCCCTCGTGCTGCCCGGGCCGTTCTATCTGTCCATCGCCACGCAGGTTCTGGTCTACGGTCTGTTCGCGGTGAGCGTAAACCTCATCGCCGGCTATTGCGGCATGGTCTCGCTGGGCCATGCGGCCTTTCTCGGCATCGCCGGCTATGCCTTCGCGCTGCTGACGACCAGCACCGGCTGGCCGCTCTGGGCGGCGATCCCGGCGGCGGTGGCGCTCTCGGTGGCGGCGGGCGCACTGTTCGGCCTCGTGGCGCTGCGCACCTCGGGCCTGAGCTTCCTGATGATCACCCTCGCGCTCGGGCAGATCGTGTGGGGCGTCGCCTTCCGCTATGTGGACCTCACCAATGGCGAGAACGGCATTTCCATGCCCCGCTTCCAGGGGCTGCTCGCCAACGGCACGGGGCTTTTCTACCTGTGCCTCGTGGTGACGGGAGGCTGCCTTGCGCTCGTCACCATCCTTGCCGGCTCGCCGATCGGCGCCTCCATGCAGGGCGTGCGCGACCAGCCGCGGCGCATGAGCACGCTGGGCTATGACGTGTGGCGCATCCGCTATGCGGCCTATGTGCTCTCCGCCTGCCTCGCCGGCATCGCGGGCGTGCTCTACATGCTGCTGTTCCGTTTCATCAGCCCGCACACGCTCTCGCTCACGGTGTCGTCGGAAGCGGTGCTGATGGTGATCGCCGGCGGCCTCGGCACCACCTTCGGGCCCATCGTCGGCGCGGCGCTGGTGGTGCTCTTAAAGAATGTCGCCAGCGCCTATACGGATCGCTGGCCGACCCTGCTCGGCCTCATCTTCCTCTTCATCATCGTGGTGGTGCCGGAAGGGCTTCTGCCCGGCGCGCGGCGGCTGATGCGCACGCTTGGCGCGCGCCTCGCCACGCGGCGCGGGCCGACGGCGATCCCCGCCACCCCCGTCAAGGAGGCTCGCCCATGACCGCGCCATCTGCCGCCCTTCGGATCGACGATCTGCACAAGAGCTTCGGCGGCCTCCACGTGATCCAGGGCGTGAACTTCACCGTCGCGCCGGGCGAGCGGCGCCTGCTCCTCGGCCCCAACGGCGCGGGCAAGACCAC
>JAEZMT010000139.1 GCA_023442085.1 Pseudomonadota bacterium
GCCGCCTCCTCGGATTTCACCGGCAAGGCCTGCACCGAAACCTCCGCCCAATGGGTTTACACGAGCTATTCCAACGGCTTCGGCCTGGCGAAGATCATGGCGGCGGCCGGCTATGACAGCTGGTTTCTCGTCACCGTCGATTATGCCTTCGGCCATGCGTTTGCGAACGATATCCGCAAGGCGGTGACGGCAAGTGGCGGCTCGGTGCTGGGGGAGGTTCGCTTTCCACTCAACTCCGCCGACATGAGCTCCTTTCTCCTTCAGGCGCAGAGCTCCAAGGCCAAGGTCGTCGCCTTCTCCGCCGCCGGCAGCGACATGGCCAACGCCATCAAGCAGGCCGCCGAATTCGGCCTGAACCAGCAGAAGACCCTCGTGGCGCCTGCGGTTTTCCTGACCGACATCCACGCGCTCGGCCTCGACAAGGCGAACGGCCTGCGCTTCATCACCGCCTTTTACTGGGACCGGAACGAGGCAACCCGCGCGTGGTCCCAGCGGTTCTTCGCGCGCCGCAACGCCATGCCCACCATGACGCAGGCCGGCGTCTACTCGGCCGTGCGGCACTATCTCAAGGCCGTGGAAGCCGCAGGAACCGACGATGCGAAGATCGTGATGGCGAAAATGAAGGACCTGCCGGTCGAGGACATGTTCAGCCAGAGCGGGAAAGTCCGCGCCGATGGGCTCATGGTGCACGACATGTATCTCGTCGAGGTGAAAAAGCCGTCGGACTCCAAGGGTCCGTGGGACTATTACAAGATTATCCAGACCATCCCGGGTGACCAGATCTTCCAGCCCCTGTCGGAGAGCGCCTGCCCCCTCGTGCGCTCCTGATCGCAGACGGCGCCGCCGTCCCGGCGGCGCCGTTCGCCTGCTTGCGCTGGAATTGAAGTTTCTCTACATGCATCAGGGAGAGCACCCGAGGGCGGAATGGACCAGGTACGCTTTGTCGCTCGCCAGATTGGCCAGCGTATCCGTGGGGCGCGGTCCGCGCGCAAGATGACCCTGAAGGAGCTGGGCGAGAAGAGCGGCCTGTCGGCGGCCTTCCTGTCCAGGATCGAGCGCGGCGAGGCCGCGACATCCATCGCCAACCTGATCGCCATTGCCACGTCCGTCGATATCCCGCTGCGGGATCTGTTTGAAGAAGATCAAAGCGTGGCGGCCGTCAAAGGCTACAACATATTCCGCAAGTCGGACAGGCAGAGCGGCCAGCTTCTGGAAGCGAACGGCTATCAATACCACTCCCTGTCTTCGACAGTGCCCGAGCCTCTGCTGAACACCTTCCTGCTTGAATTCCCGGTCACGAACGAGTCTTCCGTGAACCTTCTGACCCACGAAGGGGAGGAAGTTCTCTACATCATCGAGGGCCGGATCGAGTTCCAGATCGGCAGCGACAGCTTCGTGCTGGAAGAGGGGGATTGCGTGCATCTCAAGGGCGACCGCCCGCACATGGGCCGCAACGTCGGCACCGGGCCGGCGCGCATGCTGATGGTGGTCACGCCGTCCCACGCCGTGGAGCACCGGGCCGAGAGCGCGATCCGGGCGGATTGACCCATCGGGCCGGCGACCGCCCGCCGTGCGGGAATGAGACCGCGCCGACGCGCGTTGGCGCTGGTCAGGGCGGCCGAAAGATCAGCCGCAAAATGCAGCGATCACCAGCATATTGATTTGCACCATATGCAAATATGTGCACGATGCACTTCGCGCCCGGTCATTCCGGGCGTGGATCGATGAAGCCGCGAAGGATGGGAATTGACCGATGACCGATGCCGTTCGGATGTCGCTGGAAGAGGTTCATGCCGCGGCCAAGGCTGCGATGCTCGGTCAGGGATTTGCCGAGAACCACGCATCCGCCATCGCCAACACGGTCACCGCGGCCGAGCGCGACGAGTGCCGCCACCACGGCCTCTTCCGCCTGCCCTTCTACGTGAACGGCCTGCGCTCCGGCCAGGCCTCGCCGGACATCGAGCCGGTCCTGACCAAGCTGTCCCCAAGCGTGATCAAGGTGGACGCCGGCTATGCCTTCTCGCCGCTCGCGCTTGAGACCGGCGATGCCCCGCTTGCCGAACGCGCCAAGGAGTTCGGCATCGCCGCCCTCGCCGTCACCAACGCGCTCAACGTCGCGGCCCTCTGGCCCGAGGTGGAGCGGCTGGCGGTCCGCGGGCTGGTCGGCTTCGCCTTCGTCTCCTCCAGCCCCTATGTCGCGCCCGCGGGCGGCATGAAGCCCCTGTTCGGCACCAACCCGATGGCCTTCGCCTGGCCCCGGCTCGATAACCCGCCGATGGTTTTCGACCAGGCCTCCAGCGCGAGCGCCCGTGGCGAGATCCAGCTGCGCCTGCGCGACGGCGAGGCGCTGCCCGATGGATGGGCCATCGACAACGAGGGGCGCCCGACGAACGATCCGCAGCAGGCCCTGCTCGGCGCCCAGCTGCCGTTCGGCGGCTTCAAGGGCTCCAACATCGCCTTGATGGTGGAGCTTTTGGCCGGCCCGCTTCTCGGCGACAAGATCAGCTTCGAGCAGGCCGC
>JAEZMT010000143.1 GCA_023442085.1 Pseudomonadota bacterium
ATCCTCGCCTTCGTCGCGGCGCAGCCGGAGGGGCTCGATACCTTCCTCGGCGCCAATGGGGCGAAGGTGTCCGGCGGCGAGGCGCGGCGGCTCGGTCTGGCGCGTGCCCTTCTGAAGGACGCGCCGATCCTGATCCTCGACGAACCCACCGAGGGGCTCGACGGCGAAACCGAGCGGCGTGTGCTGGACGGCCTTCTCGCCGTGGGGCGCGATCAGGCGCTCCTGTTCATCACCCACCGCCGCGCCGGCCTGGACGCGATGGACGAGATCATCGTGATGGATAGGGGCCGCATCGTCGCGCGCGGGACGCCGTCCGCGATGGCGGGGCTGCTCGGCTCCGGAATGATTTCGGGCGGCATCCCGGAGGATACCGCCCGATCAGCTGGCTCCGGTCAGGGCTTGGAGCAAGCCCCACCATGATTATTCTGAGTTGCACAACCGCATAGAGCCAGTTCGTATCGACTGCGTTGATCCAGCGCCGTTACGGAAATACCGAGCCTAGATGCCCAGATAGGCCGCGCGCACCTTGGGGTCCTCGAGCAGCGCGGCGCCCGTGCCTTCCATGGCGATGTGGCCGGTCTCCAGCACGTACCCCCGGTCTGCGATGGCGAGGGCGGCCGAGGCGTTCTGCTCAACCAGAAGCGTGGTGATCCCCTCGTCGCGCAGGGACGTTACGGCGGCGAGGATCTGGTCCACCAAAAGCGGCGCCAGGCCGAGGGAGGGCTCGTCCAGCAGCAGCAGCTTCGGCCCCGCCATCAGCGCGCGGCCGATGGCGAGCATCTGCTGCTGGCCACCGGAGAGGCTCATGGCCGGCGTCCTGCGCCGCTCGGCGAGCACGGGGAACAGGCCGTAGACGTGATCGAGCCGCGCCTGCCGCTTCGCATCCTGCCGTCGGTAGGCGCCGAGCTTCAGATTGTCCTCGATGCTCAGGGGGCCGAACACCTGCCGCCCCTCGGGCGATTGGGAGATGCCGCGCACCACCCGAAGGTGCGGCTCCATGCGCTCGATGGCCTCGCCCTCGAACAGGATGCGCCCGCCGCGCACCGGCTGCACGCCGGAGATGGCGCGCAGGAGCGTGGTCTTGCCGGCGCCGTTGGAGCCGACGAGGGCGACGATCTCGCCGGCCTTCACCTCCAGCGACACCTCGCGCAGCGCCATGATGCGGCCGTAGGAGGAGGAGAGCGCTTCAACCGTGAGCACGATCCGCCTCCCGCGATCCGATGTCCCCAAGGTAGGCGGCGATGACGTCCGGATTCTCGCGCACCGCGCGCGGTGGCCCCTCCGCCAGCGGGCGGCCGTGGGCGAGCACCAGCACCCGATCGGAGATCTTCATCACCAGCTTCATGTCATGCTCGATGAGCACCACCGCGACGCCGCTTTTCGCAATCTCGGCGATGAGGTGGTCGATGGATTCGGTCTCGACCGCATTGCAGCCGGCCGCCGGCTCGTCCAGCAGCAGGATCCGGGGATCGGCTGCGAGCGCGCGGGCGATCTCGAGGCGCTTCAATGCGCCATAGGGGAGGGCGCCGGCGGGGGCATCGGCGAGGTCGGCGAGCCCCACGCGCGCCAGCAGCGCCAGCGCCTTGTCCCGCGTGACGCGGTTCTGGCGGAACACCGAGGGCAGGCCGAGCATGTCGGCGAGGAAGGAGGTGCGCTCGGAGAGGGCGCAGCCCACCATCACGTTCTCCACCGCCGTCATGCGGAAGAAGATCTGCAGGTTCTGGAAGGTCCGCGCCATGCCGCGCCCCACCCGCTGGTGGGGCGGAACGGCGGTGATGTCCGCGCCGTCGAGCCGCACGCTGCCGCGCGAGGGGCGGTAGATGCCGGTGACGAGGTTGAACAGGGTGGTCTTGCCCGCCCCGTTCGGCCCGATGATGGAGAAGACCTCGCCAGCACCCACCTTGAAGCTCACCTCGTCCACGGCCTTGAGGCCGCCGAAGGAGATGCCGATGCCGCTGACATCCAGAAGGGGAGCCTGAGTGCTCACGGCAGGCGCTCCTCGATCAGCGCGCGCAGCGACGGGACGATGCCCTGGGGCAGGAAGATCATGAACACCATGATGAGGAGGCCCAGCACCGCCTGCTCATATTCCTGGAAGGCGGTGAGCGTCTGCGGCAGC
This sequence comes from Pseudomonadota bacterium, assembly GCA_023442085.1. Taxonomy (GTDB): domain Bacteria; phylum Pseudomonadota; class Alphaproteobacteria; order Rhizobiales; family Xanthobacteraceae; genus Xanthobacter. The sequence goes on from JAEZMT010000143.1 coordinate 2,120, forward strand.
ACCACCAGGAAAGCCGCGCCGAGCACGGTGCCGAACACCGAGCCCAGCCCGCCGATGATGACCATGGCGACGAACTCCACCGAATGGGAAAAGCTCGCCGCCTCCGGCGTGATGAGCCCGTTCATGGCCGCGAGCAGCCCGCCGGCCACCGCCGCATAGACCGCCGCCACCACGAAGGCAGCGAGCTTCTTGGCGGAAACATCGATGCCCGCGCCGGCCGCCGCCACCTCGCTGTCGTGCAGCGCGCGCAGCGCCCGCCCGGTGGGGCTCGCGGCGATGTTGAGGGCGATGAGCGCGCCGATGAGGAGTGCGCCCGCCGAGACCCAGTACCAGTTGAGCGCCCCCGTCACCCGCCAGCCGAACAAGGTGATGCGCGACACGGACATGCCGTCCGGCCCGCCGGTTAGCTCGGTCTCGCTGTGCAGGATGAGGGCGATGATGACGCCGAAGCCAAGGGTGGCGATGGCGAGGTAATAGCCCTTCAGCTTCAGGATCGGCCTGCCAACCAGCCAGGCGATGACACCCGAGAGCACCGCCCCGAGCAGGAGGCAGAGCAGCGGATCGAGCCCGAGCCGCGCCGGGCCGATGGCCACCGCATAGGCGCCGATGCCGAGGAAGCCGGCATGGCCGAGGCTCACCTGTCCCGCATAGCCCATGAGGATGGTGAGGCCGAGGGCGGCGAGGGAAAAGATCCACACCAGCGCGGCGACGCGCAGGTGGAAGGAGGTGGGGGCGATCATCGGCACCACCGCCATGATGAGCGCGAGGGCGATAAGGGGGGTGAGGCGCGAGCGCAGGATGGCCTTCATCACACGCGCTCCACGGTGCGGCTGCCGAACAGGCCGCGCGGCATGAATAGCAGCACGATCAGGATCATCAGGAACGCCACCGCGTCCTTGTAGGTGGAGGAGAGGTAGCCGGCCGCGAAGGTCTCGATGAGGCCGATGAGGAGGCCACCCACCACCGCGCCCACGGGATTGCCCATGCCGCCCAGCATGGCCGCAGCGAAGCCCTTCAGGGTGAAGAGGGTGCCGATG
>JAEZMT010000302.1 GCA_023442085.1 Pseudomonadota bacterium
TGCAAGCGGCTGATCGCGGAGATGATCGCCTTCGCGCGCGAGCGCAGGCAATTCGGCAAGCCGATTGCCGAGTACCAGCTGATCCAGGCGATGATCGCCGACAGCCACACGGACTACCTCGCCTCCAAGGCGCTCGTGGAGCAGACGGCGGCGCTCTACGACCGGAACGGCGCCGCGCGCACCGAGGCGTCGGCAGCCAAGTATTTCGCCACCGAGGCGGTGGGCCGGGTGGCCGACCGGGCGGTCCAGGTGCACGGCGGAGCCGGATACATGAGCGAGTATGCGGTGGAGCGCTTCTATCGCGATGTTCGCCTGATGCGGATCTACGAGGGCACCAGCCAGATCCAGCAATTGCTGATCGCCCGCCAGTTGCTGAAGGGAGCATGACCATGGCCGATACACGGATGCTGGATGGCAAGGTGGTCGTCGTCACCGGCGCGGGGGGCGGCATCGGCCGCGATATCGCGCTGATGGCCGGGGCCCACGGCGCAAAGGTGGTGGTGAACGATATCGGCGCGAGCCTCGATGGGCAGGGGCGGGACGATGGTCCCGCCGCGCGCGTCGTCGCCGAGATCCGCGCCGCCGGCGGCGAGGCGGTGGCGAGCCTGGAGAGCGTCGCCGAAGCCGCGGGCGCGGAGCGCATCGTGGCCCAGTCCGTCGATGCGTTCGGCCGGCTCGACGGCGTCGTGAACAATGCGGGCATCCTGCGCGACGCCTTCTTTCACAAGATGTCGGAAGACGAATGGGACAAGGTGCTGAAGGTCCATCTCTACGGCAGCTTCAACATCAGCCGGGCCGCGGCGCCGCTGTTCAAGGAACAGCAGGCGGGCAGCCTCGTGCACATGACCTCCACATCCGGCCTCATTGGCAACCGGGCGCAGGCCAACTATTCGGCCGCCAAGCTCGGGGTGGTGGGCCTGTCAAAGTCCATCGCGCTGGACATGGAGCGCTTCGGGGTGCGCTCCAACTGCATCGCCCCCTTTGCCTGGAGCCGGATGATCTCCTCCATCAAGGTGGATACGCCCGAGCAGGAGGCGCGCGTCGCGCGACTGCAGCAGATGACGCCAGCGAAGGTCGCACCTCTCGCCGTCTATCTCCTCAGCGACAAGGCCGGGCAGGTCAGCGGCCAGATCTTCTGCGTGCGCAACAACGAGATTTTCCTCTTCAGCCAGCCGCGGCCGGTGCGCTCGGTGCAGCGCGACGGCGGATGGACGCCGGAGGAGATCGCCGACCACGCCATGCCCGCGCTGGCCGCCAGCTTCCACCGTCTCGACGTCTCCGCCGAGGTGTTCACCTGGGACCCGGTCTGAGCCCGCAGAGCAAGGAGTTTCCGCGATGCGTCGCGCCGCTATCGTTTCCCCCCTTCGCACGCCGGTTGGCCGCTTCGGAGGAGCCCTGAAGGATGTACCCGTCGAGCGGCTGGGCGCCATCGTCGTCAATGCCGTCCTCGACCGCACGGGCCTTGATCCGTCGCGTGTGGACGACGTGGTCTTCGCCCAGTCCTACGCCAATTCGGAGACGCCCTGCGTCGGCCGCTGGATCGCGCTGGAGGCGGGGCTGCCGGTGGAGGTGCCGGGGATGCAGCTCGACCGCCGTTGCGGCGGCGGGCTCCAGTCGATCGCCACGGCCGCGATGATGGTGCAGACGGGCGCCTGCGACGTGGTGATCGCCGGCGGCGTCGAAAGCATGAGTGCCATAGAGCACTACACCACCGGTGTGCGCTGGGGCACGCGCTCCGGTTCGCCCGTCCTGTACGACCGGCTCGATCGCGGCCGCGAGCGTTCCCAGCCCGAGCATCGCTTCGGGCCCATTTCCGGCATGATCGAGACGGCCGAGAACCTCGCCCGCAAATATCAGATCTCCCGCGAGGCGGCCGATGCCTATGCCGCGCGAAGCCAGCAGCGCGCCGCCGCGGCGTGGGACGACGGGCGCATGGCGGCCGAGGTGGTGCCCGTTGCCGTGCCGCAGAAGAAGGGGGAGCCCGTTCTCGTCGACCGCGACGAGGGCGTCCGGGGCGACACAACGGCCGATTCCCTTGGCAGGCTGCGCGCCATCCAAAAGGGCGGCACTGTGACGGCCGGCAACGCCGCCCAGCAGAATGACGCGGCCGCCGCGTGTCTCGTCGTCGCCGAGGACAAGCTCGCGTCCCTCGGCCTCGTGCCCGATGCCTTCCTTGTCGGCTGGGCGGCGGCAGGGTGCGAGCCGGCGGAGATGGGCATCGGCCCCGTGCCCGCCACCGCGCGGCTCATGGGGCGTGTAGGCCTCTCGCTGGACCACATGGACCTCATCGAGATCAACGAGGCTTTCGCCTGCCAGGTGCTGTCCGTGCTCAAGCAATGGCCGGGCGTGGATCCGGAGCGGGTGAACGTGAACGGCTCCGGCATCTCTCTCGGCCATCCCATCGGCGCCACCGGCGTGCGCATCCTCACCACCCTTGTCCACGAGATGAAGAGGCGCGGTGCCCGCTACGGGCTGGAGACCATGTGCATCGGCGGTGGCCAGGGCGCCGCCGCGATCATTGAGCGCGCGTGAGGGCCATGACGCGGGCGATCGAACTCGAGGCGCTGGACTTCGCCGACGTCATCCTCCCGGGTGACCTCGTGTGCTGGGGGCAGGCGGCGGCGGAGCCTTTGCCGCTGACCGCCCGCCTGATGGCGCAACGCGGCCGGCTCGGCGGCTTTTCCGCCTTCATCGGCATCGGCCTCGGCGACACGCCGGATCCCGCCTATACGGACCGCGTCCGCTTCTCTTCCTTCTGCGGCACCGGGACGAACCGTCGACTCGCGGCAGCCGGCGCGCTCGACATCCTGCCGGTCCACTATTCGGATCTTCCGGCCCTGCTCGCCGGCCGGGTGGACGTGCTTCTGCTGCAGGTGGCGGAGCATCCTGACGGCGGACGCTTCAGCCTCTCCTGCGCTTGCGATTACATCGCGCCACTGGTGCGGGCGGCGCGGGTGGTGATCTGCGAAGTGAATCGGCAGGCGCCGTTCACCTCGGCGGAGATCGCGGCCGCCGACATCGACGTGCTGGTCGCCACCGACCGGGCGCTGCCCGAACAGGCGCGGGCGGTTCCGACAGCGGCCGAGAAGGCCATCGGCGCCCATGTGGCCTCGCTCATTCGGGACGGGGCGACGTTGCAGTTTGGCCTCGGTGCCGTCCCCGACTGCGTCGCCGGACTGCTCAAGCATCACCGCGATCTCAATTTGCATACCGGCATCCTGAGCGACGGCGCGATGGGGCTGATCGAGACGGGCGCCGTGACCAACGCGCTGAAGCCCATCTACCGCGGCGTGACGGTAGCGGGCACGCTGCTCGGCACCCGCGCGCTGCTTGATTTCGCCCATCTCAATCCGGCGATCGCTTTGGAGCCGGTCAGCGTCACCCATTCGCACGCGTTGATCGCGCAAATGCCGGCCTTCACCGCCATCAATTCGGCGCTGGAAGTGGACCTTTCGGGACAGGTGAACACCGAGACCGTGGGCGGGCGCTATGTGGGCACGATCGGCGGCGCGCTGGACTTCCTGCGGGGCGCGCGGGCGTCGGCCGGGGGGCTGCCCATCATCGCCTTGCCTTCCACGGTCGACGTCAAGGGCGAGCGACGAAGCCGCATCACCGTGCGCCTCTCCGGCCCGGCGACAATCGGTCGGGCCGACGCCGCCATCATCGTAACGGAACAGGGCATCGCAGACTTGCGCGCGCTCACGCTCGCGCAACGGGCTGAAGCCTTGATTGCCATCGCCGATCCCGCCTTTCGCGATGACCTGCGCGAAACGGCGCGCTCAGGCGCGTAACCTTCGACGAGAGTTGGGGACGATTGCGGTCTAATCCTGTGACGCGACGTCGAAACGCGCACGGGCGGCCCTGAACTTTTCGGCGTTTTCGATCACCCAGCCCCAGAGGGGGATCATCCCCTCCAGCAATCCGCGCCCGAGTTCGGTCAACTCGTAGTCCACATGCGGCGGCGTGGTACGATGATCGTGCCGCGTGACGAGCCCGTCGCGCTCCAATTGGCGCAGCGTGCGGGTGAGCATGCGTTGCGTGATGCCCTTCAACCTCCTGGCGATCTGTGCGTGGCGGAGCGTTCCCTCGGCGCCCAGCGCGTAGACGACGCCCAGCGACCAGCGATTGCCCGCGTGGGTCAGGATCTCTCGCTTGAGCCCGTCGTCCGCGTCGCTGAGAGCTTGGCAGGCGGCCCGCGAACGCTCGATCGTCGCAAGAAATTCCGAATCGCCGGACCGTATCATTCGTGTACCTACTTCCATCGCCGAAGGACATTCTCCATGTATTTGGCACCCTAATAGGAGATGTCCATGACCGTTCCTCCGATTCTTGGCGATCATATCCTCGTCCTGGGTGCAGGAGAGCTTGGGCTTGAGGTCCTGAAGGGCCTCGGGGGCGTCACATACCAGGATCGCAATATTTGCCTGTCGGTATTGCTTCGTCCCGTTCCTGCCAACGGAATTGATGACCGCACTGAAAAAATTTCCGACACTCTCGCCGCATTGAATGTGGGTATCGTCCGGATAGACATCGCGACCGCCAGCCAGGACGAGCTGGCTCATGTATTCTCCAGGTTCTCAACCGTCATCTGCTGTACGGGTTTCGTCGGCGGAAGCGGCACGCAGCTGAAGATCAGCTCCGCAGTCTTGCAAGCCGGCGTCAAGCTCTATGTCCCGTGGCAGTTCGGCGTGGATTACGATGTCGTGGGGCGCGGCAGCGGTCAGGATGTATGGGATGAGCAACTCGACGTCCGCGACATGTTGCGGGCACAGTCGCGCACACATTGGATCATCATCTCGACCGGCATGTTCATAAGCTTCTTGTTTGAGCCTTCGTTCGGCCTCGTCGATCTGGACCAAGCCCGCGTCCATGCTCTGGGGAACTGGGACTATCGGCTCACGGTCACAACGCCACAGGACATTGGCCGGTTGGTCGCCGCTATCCTGACCGCAGTTCCGTCTCCAATAGACCAAGTGGTCTATGTCGGTGGCGACACAATCTCCTACCGGGAGCTTGCCGATACGGTGGAGCGCGTCTTTTCTCGCTCTGTCGAGCGGGTCCTGTGGACGGTCTCGGATCTGCAAGCAGATCTTGAGGCTCATCCAGACGATCCGATCCGAAAATACCGCCTCGCCTTCGCGCGCAGCGTCGGGGTGGCCTGGCCCTTGGAGCAAACCTTCAATGCTCTGCACGATATTCCCGTGACGAGCGTTGCGGCGTGGCTAGAGGCCCGAGGTGCGGGAGACAACTCTTAAGCTGCGCAGGGCTGACCGCGTTGTCCGACGAGAGGTAGCCCACTCGAAACTGTTCCGCCTGAGAGTCAAATCGGAGGCCGGTTAAGCCACTCTCCGAAAAAGCGCCAACCGTGCTTTCCGGCGCCGCGCGTCGGCTTGCGCGGTCCGAGAACAGCATTCCCGGACCGCCATGCTTGTCCGGCGCTCCTCTACCTTTCCGTCAGCTTCAGCTCGATGCGGCGATTGCGGGCACGGGCTTCGTCCGAGGTGCCGGCGTCGAGCGGCTGGTATTCGCCGAAGCCGGCGGCGATGAGGTGGTTGGGGCTCACGCCCCTGGCGATGAGATATTGCACCACCGCGATGGCCCGGGCGGCAGACAGCTCCCAGTTCGAGGGGAATTGCGCGTTCGAAATCGGCCGGTTGTCGGTGTGGCCGTCAATGCGCAGGGCCCAGGAGATATCCGGAGGGATGGACTTTTCAAGGTCGAGGATGGCGCTGGCCAGCTTGTCGAGGGAGGCGATGGCCTCCGGCTTCATCGCCGCCGAGCCGGCGTCGAAGAAGACTTCCGACTGGAACACGAAGCGGTCGCCCACCACCCGGATGTCCGGCCGGTTGCCGAGAATTTCGCGCAGGCGGCCGAAGAATTCGGAGCGGAAGCGGGTGAGTTCCTGCACCCTTTGCGCCAGCGCCACGTTCAGCCGGCGGCCGAGGTCGGTGATCTTGGCCTGGCTCTCGGCGTCGCGCTTCTCGGAGATGTTGAGCGCCTCCTCCAGCGCCGCCATCTGACGGCGCAGGGCGGCAATCTGCTGGTTGAGCAGCTCGATCTGCGCGGCGGCGCGGGCGGCGAGGTCCTTCTGCGAGTCGAGCTCGCGCGACAGCGCGTTGGCGCGGCCGGTGTCGGAAGGGGCGGGCACGGCGGCGGCCTGTCCGCGCAGCTTCTCCCGCTCGCTCTCGCTCGCCTCCAGCGAGGCGCGGACGGAGGCAAGCTCGCTCTCGGACGACTGGATGTTGGCGCGCTCCAGGGAGAGGAGGTCGGTGAGCTGGCGGATCTGCGCCTGCAGGCGCTGCATCACGTCGTCCTTGCCCGCCATCTCCTGCGTGAGGAAGAACTGGGTGAGGATGAACACCGACAGCAGGAAGGTGAAGACGAGGAGCAGCGTGGACAAGGCGTCCACAAAGCCGGGCCAGTAGTCGATGTGGCGGTCGCGCCCGCGCCGGCCGAGGGCCATGGGTTCTGCCTCCGCTCAGTTGCGCCGCGGACCGGCGTCGTCCTCGATCCGGGAGAGCAGGCGCCGCATCTGATCCTGCTGCGCCTGCTGCTGCTCGATCATCTGCTTGAGCAGCGCCTGCTCGGAGCGCATGTGGGTGACGAGGCCCTGAAGGCTCTCGGCGAGCTGCGCCAGCGCCGTGGTGACACGCTGGGAGCCGGCCTCCGTCATGGTCTTCTCCAGCCGGCCCATGGCGGAGACGAGCGGATCGAGGTCCAGCACGGGCGGAGGGAGCGCCATCGGCGCCGCGGCGGGAACCTTTGCCGGAGCAGTGGGCACGCGGGGTGCGGCCTCGCGGTCGGCGGCGAGGGCCCGGTCACGTGGGGCGTCGTCGAGATCGCGCACCGTGGTGGAGAGCCAGTCCTCCAGGTCCGTATAGAAGCGGTTCTGCGCCTGGCCCGCCTGCAAATCGAGGAAGCCCAGCACCAGCGAGCCGGAGAGGCCGAACAGCGAGGAGGAGAAGGCCGTGCCCATGCCGCCGAGCGGGGCAGCAAGGCCGCTCTTCATGTCTTCGAATATGGAGCCCACGTCCGGGCCCACCTGCAATGCACCAATGACCGAGCCGATGGAGGAGACCGTCTCCAACAGCCCCCAGAAGGTCCCGAGCAGGCCGAGGAAGACGAGAAGGCCCGTGAGGTAGCGCCCCATGTCCCGGCTCTCGTCGAGGCGGGTGCCGATGGAATCGAGGATGGACCGCATGGTGGCCTGCGAGATCGTCATCCGCC
>JAEZMT010000405.1 GCA_023442085.1 Pseudomonadota bacterium
CCGGCCCCACCAAGCTGGTGATCCGCAACATCGGCCTGCTCCTCAGCGGTGACCTGTCGAAGCCCATTCTCGATGCCGACACGGTGGTGGCCGAAGACGGGCGCATCACCGCCATCGGCCGCGAGAAGGATGTGGACACCGAAGGCGCGACCACGCTCATCGACGCCAACGCCACCACCCTCACCCCCGGCCTCATCGACAGCCACGTCCACCCCGTGGCGGGCGACTGGACGCCGCGCCAGAGCCAGATCAACTGGATCGATTCCTCGCTTCATGGCGGCGTCACCACCATGATCTCGGCCGGCGAGGTGCATTATCCCGGCCGCGCCCGGGACGTGGTGGGCGTGAAGGCCCTCGCCATCACCGCCCAGCGCGCCTTTGCCGCCTTCCGGCCCTCGGGCGTAAAGGTGCATGCCGGCGCGCCGGTCATCGAGAACGAGATGACCGAGGACGATTTCAAGGAGCTGGCCGCGGCCGGCGTGAAGCTGCTCGGCGAGGTCGGCCTCGGCGGCGTGAAGGACGGCCCCACCGCCCGCAAGATGGTGGGGTGGGCGCGCAAGTACGGCATCCAGTCCACGATCCACACCGGTGGCCCCTCCATCCCCGGCTCAGGCCTCATCGACAAGGATGTGGTGCTGGAGGCGGACACCGACGTGGTCGGCCACATCAACGGCGGCCACACCGCGCTGCCGGACAGCCAGATCCGCTGCATCTGCGAGGGCTGCAAGCGTGGCCTCGAGATCGTTCACAACGGAAACGAGCGCTCCGCCCTCTACACGCTGCGTCTCGCCCGCGAGCTGGGCGAACTCCAGCGCGTCATCCTCGGCACGGATGGGCCGGCGGGTTCCGGCGTGCAGCCGCTGGGCATCCTGCGCATGGTGTCCATGCTCTCCTCCCTCGGCGAGTTGCCGGCGGAGGAAGCCTTCTGCCTTGCCACCGGCAACACGGCGCGCATGCGGGCGCTCGATTCCGGCCTGATCGAGGTGGGGCGCGCGGCGGATTTCGTGCTGATGGACAAGGCGCAGCATTCGCCCGGCACCACGCTCTTGGACAGCGTGCGCCTCGGCGACCTGCCGGGGGTGTGCATGACCATCATCGACGGCATCGTGCGCACCCAGCGCTCGCGCAACACGCCGCCGGCCACCCGCATGCCGATTTTCGTGAAGGGCTGAGGTCCTTACGCCACCGGCGGCACCGGGTTCGGCCGCAGCACCAGCAACACGCCGGCGAGCACGAGCGCGATGCCGCCGGCTGAGACCAGTGTCCAGTGGTAGCCCTCGAACACGGTCGAGATGGCAAGCGCCACCAGCGGGAAGACCACGGTGCCATAGCCGGCGCGGTTCGCCCCGATGCGCCGGACCAGCATGTTGTAGAAGGCGAAGCCCGCGAGCGTCTGGACCAGGATGAGGCAGACGAGTGATCCCACATAGACGGGGCGCCAGTCGAAATTGAACGGCACGCCGTGGATGAGGGCGATCACCAGCAGGATGATCATCCCGTAAAAGAAGCCCCAGGTGGTGAGCGATGCGATGGGATACTGCCGCCGCCCCGCGACACCGGTGAGAAGGCTGCCCACCGAGAAGGACAAGGTGCCGGCCAGCCCAAGCGCCAGCCCCTCCCCCGCCCCATCGATGCCCTGTCCATCCGCGAGGCTGGGGCCGAACACCAGCGCCAATCCCACCACGCCCGCGAGCGCCCCGCCGATGATCTGGCGGCGCAACGGCACGCGCAGGAACAGCGCGGAGAGGACGGGGATGATGATGGCCGACAGCGCGAAGATGACGGACATCAGCCCCGAGGGCAGGTGATATCCGGCATAATAGAAGCTCACGAAATTGAGCGAGAACAGCGTCGCGCCCAGCCCCGCGAACAGCAGATGGTCGCGCCAGCCGAAGGCCAGCCGCCCACCCGTGACCAGCACGAACACCAGCATCACCGAACCGGCCACCGCGAAGCGCCAGACGCCGGAGACTTCCGGCGCGACGACGCCCAGTTGCAGCTTCAGCGGAAGCCAGCCGGTGCCGAAAATGAGCACGCAGACCGCGTAAAGCAGAAGCTCGCGCGGGCCGAGCGGTCCGTCGGTGCGGGGCGGTGGGGCATGCATGGAGTGGAATCCGGAGGGTGCTGCACCCTATGCGGTCACTTTGCCCCCGGCAACGCGCGGCGAGATCGAGCACAGCCTGAGCGGAGCCACAGCAAGGACTGGAAGATCAGCGTCCGGGCCGCCCGGCGGGCCGCAAAAGCAAGCCATGACGTCAGTGCATGGCAGCCCCGCGTCCTCTAGCCGGCGGTGTTTGAGAGGCCACGGTCGCGGATCAGTAGGCGAGCGCGTCGAAGGCCGGCTCCACCGAGCCGTTCCATGGGCCGTTGTACAGTTCCAGCAGCTCTTCGGCCGGAACGCGGCCGGTTAGCAGCGTCTGCTCCAGCGGCTCAAGGAATCGCGTCTCGTCGCGCCCCAGCCGGTCATGGAAGCCGCGTCGCTTGAGGCCGGCCTGAGAGAGCTTGAGCACGTCCTTCGCCACATCGCGCAACGCGCGGCCGCGGATCTCGGACTTGAGGGCGAGTCGGGGCACGTCGTCCCGCAGCGCCTGGCGCTCCTCGGCGGTCCAGTCCTTCACCAGGTCCCAGGCGGCATCGAGGCTCTGCTGGTCATAGAGCAGGCCCACCCAGAAGGCCGGCAGCGCGCAGAGATTGATGGACGGGCCTGCATCGGCACCACGCATCTCCAGGAAGCGCTTCAGCCGGACTTCGGGGAAGATGGTGGAGAGGTGGTTGATCCAGTCGGAGAGCGTCGCGGTCTCGCCCGGCAGCAGCGGATGGCGCCCGGCGAGAAGGTCGCGGAAGGAGGTGCCGGCCACATCCACGTAATGGTCGCCGCGCTTCACGAAATACATGGGCACGTCGAGGGCGTAATCCACGTAGCGCTCGAAGCCGAACCCCTCCTCGAAGGCGAAGGGCAGCATGCCGGAGCGGGCATTGTCCGTGTCGCGCCAGATCTCGGAGCGGAAGGACAGGAAGCCGTTGGGCTTGCCCTCGGTGAAGGGCGAGTTGGCGAAGAGAGCGGTGGCGACGGGCTGGAGCGCGAGGCCCACTCGCATCTTCTTCACCATGTCGGCTTCGGAGGAGAAATCGAGGTTCACCTGCACGGTGCAGGTTCGGAACATCATGTCGAGGCCGAGGGTGCCGACCTTCGGCATGTAGTTCGACATGATCTTGTAGCGGCCCTTGGGCATCACCGGCGTCTCGGAGCGCGACCACTTGGGGCTCATGCCGATGGCGAGGAAGCCGATGCCGAGGGGCGTCGCCACCTCGCGCACCTGGGCAAGGTGGGCGTTCAGCTCCGAGCAGGTTTCGTGGATGGTCCGCAGCGGCGCGCCGGACAGCTCGAACTGCCCGCCGGGCTCCAGAGAGATCGCCCCGCCGCCGGTCACGTCCGCGAGGCCGATGATGGTCTCGCCCTCCATGATCGGCTCCCAGCCGAGCAGGGAACGCATGCCCTCGAGGAGCTTGCGGATGCCCTTCGGCCCCTCGTAGGGCACCGGCTCGTGGCGGCCCATGGTGAAGGGGATCTTCTCGTGCTCGGTGCCGATACGGAAGGCCCGCTCCGGCTTCGATCCCCCTTCCATCCAGGCGACGAGTTCGCCGCGGTCGGAAATCG
>JAEZMT010000411.1 GCA_023442085.1 Pseudomonadota bacterium
CCGAGCCCGAGGCCGGCGAGACGCTCACCACCTTGCCGGTGAAATCGTGGTCGGGGTAGGCGTCCACATAGACATCCACGCTCTGTCCGGGCTTCAGGCGGCCGAGCTGGGTCTCCTTGAAGTTGGCGTCCACATAGACGCCCTCCAGCGGCACCACGGCGACAAGGCGCGTGCCGGTCTGCACCAGTTGTCCCACCTGCACCGCGCGGTTGCCCACCACGCCGTCGATGGGGGCGCGGACCACGGTGAAATCGAGGTCGCGCTGCGCCTGATCGCGCGCGGTCTTCAGCTCGTCGAGCACATGCGAAGCCTCGGTGCGCTGGGCAGCGAGCACCACCACCTGCGCCTCGGCGGAGGCGATGGCGGCCTTGGCGGCCTCCACGCTCGCGGCGGTCTTGTCCTTGTCGGCGCGGGCATTGTCGAGGGTGGAGCGGCTGGCGAAATCGGAGCGGGCGAGCTTGTCCTGCCGGTCGAACTCGGCCTGCGCGCGCTTCTGGTCGGCCTCGGCCGAGGCGAGCTGCGCCTTGGCCTGATCGACGGTGGCGCGGGCCGCCGTCTCCTGCTGGTCGAAGCGGGATAAGGTCGCCTCCTGGGTGGCGATCTTGTTCTGCGCCGCCTGGAGGGCGAGGCGATAGTCGCCGTCATCGATGCGGGCGATCACGTCGCCGGCCTTGACCCACTGGTTGGTGTCCACGTCCACGCTCTTCACGTAGCCGCCGACCTTGGCCGCGATGATGGAGGTGTCCGCCGCCACATAGGCGTCGTCCGTCGACACCTGGAAGCGGCCGACCTGCCACCAGTGCATGCCATACCAGCCGCCGACGGCGACCGCCGCCGCGAGCACCGCGCCGAAGATCAAGGGCTTGCGCGAGCGGGCCTTGGCGGGCGCCGGAGCCTCGGCGTCCACCGCCGGCGCGGCGGGAGGGGTCTCCTCCCGCCGCGCCTTGAGCACGGTCACGCCAGCCGCGGGGGCTTCGGCCTGCGCATCCGGCTGCGGTTGGGGGGTAAGGGCGGGCGCTGCCGCCTCCATCCTGCTGATCTGAGCCACCTTGCATTCTCCCGGCCAGCTGGGGCCTGACTGAACGGTTTAGTCAAAATCTGCTGCCACTATATTGAACTGAACGGTTTAGTCAATTACTTTGACAAAATGCTGCATCGGCCCCATTCAGGAGATTGTCGAAGGAGTGGATATGAACGAGGCACTTGAACGCGCACCCGAAGCGCGTGGGACAACCGGGACCGCCGCCGAGCAGGACCTGGAGGCGAAGAAGCGCCTCGACATCATCGACGGCGCGCGCCGCGTGTTCTTTCACAAGGGCTTCGACGGCGCGAGCATGGACGAGATCGCCCGCGCCGCGTCCGTCTCCAAGGCCACCATCTACGTCTATTTCGAGAGCAAGGCGGACCTCTTCCGCGCGCTGGTAGAGGCGGACCGCCGCCAGTCCGCCGAGCGCCTGTTCGAGTTCGACGAGGGGGACGCGGACGTCGAGAGCCTGCTGAAGCGCATCGGCGTGACGTTCATGAACATGATGATCCGGCCGAACCACATCCGGCTCGTGCGCATGGTGTTCGGCGTGGCGGAGAAGTTTCCGGCCATCGGCCAGACCTTCTTCGAGACAGGCCCCTGTTACGGCGGGCGGCGCCTCGCCGCCCTTCTGCAACGCCAGGTCGAACTCGGCCGGCTCGACGTGGACGACTGCGAGGCCGCCGCCTTCGAGTTCTTCAACCTGTGCCAGGGCAATCAGGTGAAGGCGCTCATGTTCGGCGTGTCCGAGGGGCCGACGCCCGAGGACATCGAGCGCACGGTGGGCCGCGCCGTCCGCGTGTTTCTGGCCGCCTACGGACCGAAGAGCCGGCCCGCCGGCTGACGCCGCGCCCGGTCTTTCCGGGTGGGTTCGCCGGGCGCCCTTCCCTATGGGTTGGCGATCAACCTGCGCGGGAGGACCTTATGTCCGGAACGCATCGCCGGAACCGGGTGTCGCCCTTCGGCACGTTCGAGGCGGTTGCCGAACGCGGCCTGTTCATGGGCAACCGGGGCAATCTGCGTCGGCCGGACGGCACGCAAAAAAGCTGGCACGCGCGCGGCTGGGTGTGCTGCCTCACGTCCTTCCGGGGCCGGCGGATCGACCTCGACGATCCGCGCCGCTACACGCCGCTCTTCTTTACGGACGAGGCGGTCGCCCTCGCCGCCGGCCACCGGCCCTGCGGGGAATGCCGGCACGCCGACTATCAGGCCTTCAAGACGGCGTGGCGCCGGGCGTTCGGGCTCGCGGAGGATGCGCCCCTCACCGCCGGGGACATGGACAAGACGCTGCACGCAGCCCGCATTGCGCGCGGCCGTCAAACGACCTTCCGCGCCGCCCTGCGCGACCTGCCCGCCGGCACCTTCGTGGCGCTGGATGACCGGCCGGGCGAGGCCTTCCTCGTGGAGCCCGGCGCGCTCCACCGCTGGAGCCACGCGGGCTACGGCCCGCCCCTCCGCGTGCCGGGCGCAGACGTGACCGTGCTCACGCCTAGGCCCACGGTGGCGGTGCTGCACGCCGGCTATGCACCCCGGCTGGCGCGCGGGGATAGAGCCAGCCCAAGGCTTCGCGCCCCCTCTCACTCCGCCGCGGCGGAGAGGTGCTTGAGGGGCTGCTCCACGTCGCGCACGAGGCTGTCGCGGGAGATTTCCGAGAGGTTGCGCGCGCCCGTGAGGGTCATGGCCACGCGCATTTCCTTGGCGAAGAGGTCGATGAGGTTCTCCACGCCCTTCTGGCCATGGGTCGCCAGCGCATAGACGAAGGCGCGGCCCAAGAGCACGCCGTCCGCCCCCTGCGCCAGCATGCGCACCACGTCGAGGCCCGAGCGGATGCCGGAATCGGCGAGGATGGCGAGGCTCCCCTTCACCTTGTCGGCGATGGGCGGCAGCGCGCGGGCCGAGGAGAGCACGCCATCGAGCTGCCGGCCGCCATGGTTGGACACCACGATGCCGTCGGCACCGAAGCGCACCGCATCCTCCGCGTCCTCCGGATCGAGGATGCCCTTGATGACCATGGGCCCCTTCCAGAACTCGCGGATCCATTCCAGATCGCGCCAGCCGATGGCGGGATCGAAATTGGCGCCGAGCCAGCCGACGTAATCTTCCAGCGTGGTCTTGTGGCCGCGATAGGCGGAGACGTTGCCAAGATCGTGCGGCGTGCCCATCAGGCCCACGTCATAGGCCCACATGGGATGAAGGGCGGCCTGCACCATGCGGCGCACCGCGGCGTTGGGGCCGGACATGCCCGAATGGGCGTCGCGATAGCGCGCGCCGGGCACCGGCATGTCCACGGTGAAGACCAGCGTGCGGATGCCCGCCGCCCAGGCGCGCTCCAGCGCGTTCTTCATGAAGCCCCGGTCCTTCAGCACATAGAGCTGGAACCAGAAGGGCTTTTCCACCTGCCCACGCACCTCCTCGATGGGGCACACCGAGACGGTGGAGAGGGTGAACTGGATGCCCTTGTCGAGCGCCGCCTTCGCCGCCTGCACCTCGCCGCGCCGGGCGAACATGCCGCACAGGCCGATAGGGGCCAGCGCCATGGGCATGGCGAGGTTTTCGCCGAGCAGCGTGGTGGAGAGATTCACCTCGCCCACGCTGCGGAGCACCCGCTGGCGCAAAGCGAGCAGCGTGAGGTCCGAGACATTGCGGCCGAGCGTCGTCTCCGCATAGGCCCCGCCGTCGATGTAGTGGTACAGGAAGGGCGGCAGCCGGCGGCGGGCGGCTTCGCGATAGTCCGAAGCGGAGGAGATGATCACGGCGTCAGGTCTTTCTCGGTTTGGCGTTGGGCGACGCGGGAGGCGCGACGGCGGCGCGCCGCGTCGTCCTCGATCCCGCGCAGGGTGTCCTCGACGAATTCCAGATGCAGCAACGCGGCGGTGCGCGCCTCTTCGGGCCGGCCCTCGATGATGGCGGCGGCGATGGCGCGGTGCTGGTCGTCTAGTGCCTGCGCGGTGCTGGGGATGAGGTAGAGCTTTTCGAGGCTGCGCGAGATGGAATGGCGCAGGAGGTCGAACAGCCCCGCCATCACCTGCCGCATGACCGCATTGTGGGAGGCTTCCGCCACCGCCATGTGGAAGGCGGAATCGGCCTTCGCCTGGGTCGCCGCATCGGTGGCGCCGGCGGAAATGACATGCTCCAGCGCCGCGCGCAGGCGCGCCTTGTCCTGCGGGCCGGCGCGCAAAGCGGCGTGATAGGCCATGTCCGCATCCAGCGACTTGCGGATCTCCATCACGTCGTGCCAGTAGCCCGGCTCCCCCGCCGCTGCCAGCGGCGCCAGAGCGCCCGCGAACGGCGCTCCGGCGATCGGCGTGTCTGCGTCGGCGGGCGCTGCCACATAGGTGCCCCCGCCCCGGCGGCTCACCAGCCGGCCCCGGCTCGACAGATGCCGGATGGCCTCACGCAGCTTGGGCCGCGACACGTTCAGCTCCGCCGCCAGCGCCCGCTCGGCCGGCAGGCGCGCGCCGGGCTGGAGCCCGCGCTCGGCGATGAGGGCTTCGATGGTGTCGGTCAGGTCGGCCAAAGGATGGTCCCCGCGACAGGGAGATATTGGTCAGTCCAATATCGTCGTCTGGCGCGGGAAAACTCTATGACTGGAGATTGGTCAGGCCGCAAGCGGAATATTGGCCTGACCAATTTCGCGCTACCAGCCTCAGTCCGCCCATTCGGGATCGGTGGTGAAGGCGATGGTCAGCCAACGGTCGGGCGTGTCGCTGCCGATGGCGGCGCCGATCTCGTCGCGGATCACGTCCCACTCTTCCAGCC
This sequence comes from Pseudomonadota bacterium, assembly GCA_023442085.1. GTDB lineage: Bacteria > Pseudomonadota > Alphaproteobacteria > Rhizobiales > Xanthobacteraceae > Xanthobacter. The sequence continues at coordinate 4,784 of JAEZMT010000411.1, forward strand.
GCATGGCCGGCCAGCCGCGCGGGACGATGAAATAAAGCTCGATCTGCCGCCCCCGCCCCACCCGCGCGACATAGGAGCGGAACGAGAGGAAGCCGTAGCGCGCGACGATGGCGGCCGCGACGTGATCCACATGCTCCTTCAGCGCCGGCGGCGTGACGAGCAGGATGTCCGCCAGCGCCTGCTTCACCGTGGCGAACGGCAATGGGATGATGACGATGCAGACGAGGGCCAGCGCCACCGGATCGATATAAGGCGAGATCCACGCCCGCGGCGTGCCCTCCACCGCGAGGCCGATGAGGAAGGCGACGAGCAGCGCCGCCGTGAGCCCCGCCGACATCATCCAGGCCTTCGCATCGAGGGCGAGGAAGTCGGATTTGATCGCCTTGTTCGCCCGCCGCACGAACAGGGCCATGGCGAGCGCCACCGCGACGGTGATGACGGCGTAGAGGATGGCTTGGTCGAAATCGAGCGGCCGCCCGCCGGACATGACGCTGCCCACCGCATTGATGAGCGCATAGACCGACGCGCTCATGAGCAGGATGCCGTTCAAGCCCAGCACCATGGGCTCTAGATGCCAGAAGCCCATGGTGAAATGCGCGACGAAGCCCTTCGCCGGCGCTCCAGGCGCGGTCGAGGTCGCGATGAGGCGCGCCACCACGAGGGCCAGCACCGTCATGCTGGCGTCGGTCATCGCATACACGCCGTCGAACACGATGGCGTAGGAGCCCGACATCAGGCCGAACACGATGCCCAGCAGCGCCAGCAGCAGGGTGACACCGATGGATA
>JAEZMT010000473.1 GCA_023442085.1 Pseudomonadota bacterium
CGCCCCGCATCATCGCCCAGACCATGCAGATCATCGCCGGGCTGCGCGACGCCGGCACCTCCATCGTGCTCGTCGAGCAGAATGCCCGCGCCGCGCTCGCCATCGCTGACCGAGGTTATGTGCTCGAATCCGGACGGATCACCCTGGAGGGGAGGGCGCGCGAACTCGCCTCGGATCCTCGCGTCGCCGCCATCTATATCGGGACGCACGGTGGCAAGGCCAACGCAGCGCTTTGAACGCAAATCACAAGCCATAAAGGAGGAGGAAACGATGAGGAAATGCGTAACAGGACTTGTGCTGGCGGGTCTTATGATGGCGGCGCCCGCCTTTGCCAACGAGGATGTACGCGTGGTCTCCACGCCGCTTCCGGTCGAGCACATCAAGGTAATCACGCCGCGGGCTTACAAGGACGTGAAGGCCGATATCGAAAAACTCGGCCGACTGGATGAACTGCGACAGTACATCCGTAGCAACGACGTCGAATCCCTCCGCGCGGGAGCCAAGCGCATCGCCGGAGAGGATGGGCTCGCAATTCACTATATCGCGCTGCATGGCGACCTGCTCGCGCTCAAGGGTGAGAAGCGTGAGCTGATCGCTTACTACATCGGCAACATCCTCTCCGCGACGGAAATGACCAATATCGATCCGGCCGCCGGGCTCTATGCCCCGTTGCGGGTTGTGGTCTACGCCAACAAGGACGGCGGCACCACGATGGAATACGACAAGCCGACCACGCTGTTCGGTCAGTTCAAGAATGCCGAGATCGATGCGGTTGCCAAATCGCTCGATGAACGCATCCAGCGCCTGCTGCTCAAGGTGAGCCGCTGACAAACCGAAGCCCGGACATTCATTTAACGCCGCGCGGCTTCTGCCGCGCGGCCCTCCTGCCGAACGAGACCGTCATGAACGATCTGATCCTGAACCGCACGGACGGCGCCGTGCGGACCATCATCTTGAACCGCACGGCGAAGAAAAATGCGCTCAATCGAGGCATGTACGACCAGTTCATCGCGGCGATCGGGGAAGCGGAGGAGGATGAGACCGTCGCGGTCATTGTCATCGCGGGCAGTGGCGACAATTTTTCGGTTGGGAATGACATCGATGATTTCCTCGCTGCGCCTCCGCCGATGAGCCGCGAGAGGGGACCTGGCGGACTTTTCGCGGCGTTGGCCCATGCACAAAAGCCGGTACTGGCGGCGGTCAACGGCATGGCTGTTGGTATCGGAACAACACTGCTTCTGCATTGCGACCTCGTCTATGTCGGAGCGAGCGCGCGTCTCCGCCTGCCTTTCGTGAGCATCGGTCTCGTTCCCGAAGGGAGCTCGTCGCTGTTGCTGCCGCAAGTGCTGGGCCGTCGCCGCCAGCGAGGCGCTGTTCTTCGGCGACTGGGTCGACGCTCCGACGGCCTTGGAGTGGGGGCTCGTCAACGCGGTCCTGGACGATTCAGCTCTGGCGGCCGTCGTTCAGGATCGCGCGCAGGCTTTGGCGCGGCAGCCAGCGCGGCTATTGCGCGAGGCTAAGAGACTCCAGCGAGGCACTGGGAGTCCAGATAGTTCCTCCCAAGCTTGGCATGTGGGGTGAAAAAGCGTCTGAACTTGCCGGGGTGACGGACTATGGGCCCGCTAGCATTGCCGATGAGAGGCCGGCCTTTGCCGTCGATTAGGGATTTGAACTTGATCGCTCGACCGCCGCGGGACCGAGGAATAGCTAGACGTTGGCGCCCCGTTCTCGGCAAGTGCCATGCCCTTCGTCAACGGCATCAGAGCGGCACGGGAGCGCATCGTGGCGCACACCGGCGCGCAGAGGCGGTTGCCCGCCTGTTCGAGGCGCTGGCGTACCAATCCTGATGGTTGGTGGTCAGCCTCCGTAGATGCGCGTGGGTGCCGGGAAGCCGCAGCTGGTGCCGTCGGTGACGCGAACCTCCTCCTCCCAGGGGAGCCGGTAGGTGCCGGCGACCAGGTCCTGCATGAAAGTGTAGGGGCAATCCTGCGCCCCGCCCTTCACCGCGACGTAGCCACGGTGGCCGAGCTGATAGATGTTGTTTTCAACGCCCCAGATGCGCCGCGCCTCGCGTACGAGGTCCGGGCGCACCTCGGCAGTGATGATCTCGTCGACCCGCCCGTTCTCACCATGGGCGATGATGGTTCCGTCGAAATCGACGATCATCCCCTCGCCCATGGAATCGAAGCTGCCGTCCGATCCGCACATGCACACGTTGGCCGTGACCATCAAATTCTGGAAGGCGTTGGCCTGGTTGGTGAAGCGCCACGACTTGCGGATCGGCGCGGTGTAGCCGGCGGTGCGGATCATGATCTCAGCGCCCTTATAGGCGCATTCGCGCGCCATCTCCGGGAACATGCCGTCGTGGCAGATGATGAGGGCGATCTTCGCGCCCCTGGGGCCCTCGATGACGGGAATGCCGAAATTGCCCGGCTCCCACGGCTCCACCGGGACCCAGGGGTGGAGCTTCCGGTAGTTGAGGCGGATCTCGCCCCGGTCGTCGATGATGAGCCCGGTATTGTAGGGCATCCCACTGGAGTTCAGCTCCATGATGGAGAAGCAGCCCCAGATCCTGTTGTCGATGCAGGCCTGCCGGAACGCGCCCACCTCCGGCCCGTCGATCCGGCACATGATTTCCGGGTTGATGTCCATAGACAGGCCGTGCAGGGCGTATTCCGGGAACACCACCAGATCCATGGTGCCGAGATTGCGCCGCGCCTTACCGACCATGGCGACGATCCTTGCGGTTTGGTCTGCGAGGTCTGCGGGTGTTGCGACGTTCGGAAGCTGCAGTTGAACGAGGCCGAGAACCACGCCTTCGTCCGATTTGTTTAGTCCGCCGAGTCCGTTCATCGCGCTCTCCGTGATGTATCCGAGATTTCAAAGTACCCGCCACCCATTCAGCATAAATAAATTGCGCAAAATTGGTGCAGCGCAACAGCTTAAAATATGATCGTCGCGCCGCATGTAAATTGAGCGCTTGGGATCTATGGTGTGATAAGCAAGACTTATGATGGAAGTCTTCGGCAGTGCCGGACGTGTCGCTTGCGCCGGAGCCAGACGTGAAGGAGTTGGAGGTCATCGCCGTCCTCGTGCCCGCCGGTGCGCCGGGCATGACTGCCGAACCGCTTGGGACGACGCGGGAAAATCGGCGCCTCGCTGGCCGCCAGGCCGGCCGGGATGAGCCGGCCCTGGCGACTGCTGCGGCCGGGGCGCGACTTGCCGGGCGCGCTTGAGGCGGGCTCCGCGCTGGATGGCACGGGCGTTGCAAAAATGAATGCTGTCCGCGTCCAGCACAGGGAAGCCAGATCATGACCGACCGCGACCGTCCGCGCCGCCTCGTTGCGGACTGCGCCTGCGGGTGCAAGGGCGCCATGCGTCTCCATCGCGAGGCCCTCGGTCCGGCCATGCGCGCGAATGCCTATGAGGGCGAGGAGAACTATATCGACCGCACGGTCGAGACCGCGGTGCTCAATGCCATAGTGCCGAACCCCGTCGCCCGCCGCGCCTTTCTCCAGTCGGTCGGGGCCGCTACCGCGCTCGCGGCCATCTCCCAGCTGTTCCCGCTCGGCACCGCCAAGGCCATCGCCCAGGAGGCCGGCAAGCCGGAGAAGGCCAGCCTCAACATCGGCTATGTCCCCATCACCTGCACCGTGCCACTCCTGCTCGCCCATGCCATGGGGGAATACGCCAAGGAGGGGCTGGAGAACGTGACCCTCGCGCGCACCCCCGGCTGGGCCATCGTGCGCGACAAGCTCATCGCGGCCGAATTCGATGCCACCCATCTCGTGCTGGCCATGCCGCTCACCATGACCATGGGCGTCGGCGGGCCCCAGACGCGCACCTACGTCTCGTCCGTGCAGAATGTGAACGGCAACGCCATCACGCTTCACGTCAAGCACAAGGACAAGCGCAATCCCAAGGACTGGAAGGGCTTCAAGTTCGGCATCCCGCACCAGCATTCCATGCACGCCATGCTGCTGCGCTATTATCTCGCCGACAACGGCCTCGACCCCGACAAGGACGTGGAGCTGCGGGTGTTTGCGCCGCCGGATTCGGTGGCCAACATGGCGGCGGGGAATCTCGACGGGATGCTGTTCGCCGAGCCGTGGGGCCAGCGCGCGGTCTTCGAGGGCGTCGGCTTCCTCCACATGCTCACCCGCGACATCTTCCCCGACCATCCCTGCTGCGTGCTCTCGGTGACGGACAAATTCATCTCCGAGAACCCCAACAGCTACGGGGCCATGTTCCGCGCCGTGGTGCGGGCCACCGCCTTCGCCGACAAGCCGGAGAACCGCGTCAATGTGGCTGAGCTGCTGGCCCCTGCCGCCTATTTGAACCAACCGCAGACCGTGCTCACCCAGGTGCTCACCGGGCGCTACGCGGACGGGCTCGGGCAGGTGGTGGACCGGCCGGACCGCATCGGCTTCAAGCCGTTCCCCTATGAGTCCACAGCGGTGTGGCTGCTCACCCAGCTCAGGCGCTGGGACATGGTGCCGAAGGATGTGGACTACCAGGGCATCGCGCAGCAGGTCTTCCGCGCCACCGATGCCGCCAAGCGCATGAAGGAGATTGGCCTGCCGGTGCCGCCGTCTGCATCGACCCCCCACACCATCCTCGGGCGGACCTTCGATCCGTCGCAGCCCCAGGCCTATGTGGACAGCTTCGCCATCCGGCGGTCTTGAGGAGGCGATCGTGACGCGCGGATACCATGACATCGGCGGCGCGCCCGCCGGCGAGATTCCCATCGTCGAGCTGCCCTGGCTCCAGTGGGAGAAGCAGGTGGAGGCGATCCGTAACCTGCTCGGCGACGGCACCCGCCGGATGATGTCGCTGGACGAGCTACGGCGCGGGTTCGAATCCTTCGGCGAGGATAAGTATCGTTCCTATTCCTTCTATCGCCGCCGGCTGGAGGCGATGATCGACATCCTCATCGAGAAGGACGTCTTCTCTCGCGCCGAATACCAGGCGGCGGTGGAACAGGCGCGGGCGGCGTTTGAGCCCCCGCCCGAATGCGCTCCATGAAGCCGCGCTTCGATGCGGGGGACAAGGTGCGTGTGCTCGATCTCGGCAAGCCGGGCCATGTGCGTACGCCCTTCTATGTCCGCCACCACCTGGGCACGGTCCTGCACCGCGCCGGCGCCTTCCTCAATCCCGAGGATCTTTCGGTGGGGAGGGTCTGCGGACCCGTCGTGCCGCTCTACCGGGTCGGCTTCGCCATGCGGGAACTGTGGCCCGACTATGCGGGGGATCCCGCGGACATGCTCGCCATCGAGCTCTACGACCACTGGCTGGCGGCCGAAGGTCCCGCCCCGGAAACCATTGGAGAGGCACCATGAGCGCCGGCGGCCATTCCCACGATCACGACCATTCGCATGACCACCATGGGCACGATGCGCACGAGCCGTTGGTGGTGGAGGACGAGGCCGGCAACACCGAGGGGCAGATCCTCGTCGCGGCGCTCCAGGCCTTGCTGGTCGATCGCAATCTCATCGCCCCCGGCGAGGTGCGGCGCGAGATCGAGCGCATCGAATCCCCCGGCGTGCATCTCGGCGCGAAGATCGTGGCGCGCGCCTGGGTCGACGATGGCTTCCGCAGGCGCCTGCTGGCCGATGGCAAGTCGGCGGTGGCGGAGCTCGGCATCGGGGTCGGCGAGGCGCAGCTCATCGTGGTGGAGAATGACGCGGCCACGCACAATCTCGTCTGCTGCACCCTGTGCTCGTGCTATCCGCGCTCCATCCTCGGCCAGCCGCCGGCCTGGTACATCTCCAAGGCCTACCGCGCCCGCGCCGTGCGCGAGCCGCGCGCGGTGCTGAAGGAGTTCGGACTGGAACTGGCGGGCGGCGTGCAATTGGTGGTGCACGATTCCAACGCTGATATGCGCTACCTCGTGCTGCCGCAGCGCCCCGCCGGCACCGATGACCTGGACGAGGTGGCGCTGGCCGCGTTGGTCACGCGCGACTGCATGATCGGCGTCGCTGTGCTGCCGGGGGCGTGACCACCCTCAGCCCGTCGCCGCGGCGCGGATATAGGCCGGGGCGAAGCGCATCAGTTCGTCCGCCATGGCGATCTCCCCCGCGACTTCGATGAACGCCCGCACCGCTGGCGGCTGGGGTTCGCGCTCCAGCACCATGATGCCGATGGTGTTGGTGATGGTCGGCTCAACCAGCCTAATGGCTCGGGTCTCGCTCCACTCTCCCACCATGGTGAAAAAGGTGTTGGGCACCACGGCGAACCAGTGGCCCGGCCGCACATGGGAGCACAGCGCCAGCGCGCAGTCGGTCTCGATCACCGTGCGGGGAGAGGCGCCGACGCTGGCGAAGACGCGATCGAGGATGCGGCGGTTCTGCATGTCCGGAGTCAGCATGCACAGGGGCAGCCGGCCGGCCTCGGTCCAGGTCACGCTGTCCTGCCGGGCGATACGGTGGTCGGCGGGCGCGATGAGGAAATAGGATTCGTCGTAAAGGAAATAGGGGCGCAGGCCAGTGGACGCGCCATGGTCGAGATAGTTGATGCCGATGTCCACGTCGAAATTCTCGAGCCCCGCCTTCAGCGCCGAGAAGTTCAGCGAGGACACTGAGACGCTCACGTTCGGAAACAGCTGGTTGAATGCGGTGGTGATGATGGAGATGCCCGGCATGGCCACCGGGATCACCCCGAGGCGGATGTGGCCGGACAGCGCGTTGCCGGCTGAGAGCAGTTCCTGCGTGAGGTGGGCATGGCTGTCCACCGTGCGCCGGGCGAAGTCCAGCACCAGCGCTCCCTGCGGCGTGAAGCCCTCGAAGCCCTGGTTGTGGCGGTCGACGATGGGAACGTTAAAGGCGTTCTCAAGCTGCCGCACGGCCTGGGACAGAGCAGGCTGACTGATCTGGCATTCCGCCGCGGCGCGGCCGAAATGCCGATGCCGGGCAAGGGCCACCAGATAGCGCAACTGCTTGAGATAAAGGCTCATGCCATCACACTGCCGCCGATTCTACCCGCCGGCAAGCGGGGCGCCGTGCGGACGCCCCGTGTCGGTTACTGCGTCTTGGTCTTCGGGGCGGCGTTGATGTCTGCGAGGAGGTCGTTGGTGTAGAGGCCGGTGGTGTCGACGGGCTTTTCCATCTGGCCGGTTGCGACCATGTAGTCGACTACGGCGCTCCAGGCCTTGGGATCGTAATGGCCCCAGGGCTGGCCTTCAGCCTTTGGCGCATATTCGAGGAAGACCTCGAGAATCCGCAACTGGTCCTTCACCGCCTGCTCCTCGCTTACTCCGGGGGGCAAGGTCTCGGGGAAGCGCTTGTAATAGGCCTTCACGCAGGCTTCAGCCTGGTCGCGGCAGAACAACTGGCCGCGATTGAAAGCGCGGGCGAGGCCCACCGCCTCGGCGCGGTTCTTCTCCAGATAGTCGGCGCTCGTCATCATGCTCCAGCCGAAGATCGGCGCCACCTGCGGGGAGATGAGATAGCGGAACTTGGCGCCGCGATTCTCGAACCCGGCATAGTTCAGCACGTTGGTGGACAAGGCGGCGATCTGCCCAGTCTCCAGTGCCTTGAGGGCGGCGACGCCGGCCCCCACGTCCACCATCTTGAAGTCTCGGTCGAGCTTGAGATCGACCGAATCGAGGATCGCCTGGGTCGTGTAGAACTGCACGGCGGTGAGCGAGTGAAGGCCGATGGCCTTGCCCTTCAGGTCGGCAAGCGTCTTGATCGGGCCGTCTGCCATCACCGCCAGCGGGAACGGGCTCTTCGAGGTGAAGGCGAAGAAGAACTTCAGCCGCGCGCCCTTCTGGTAGGCGACCACGGCATTCTCCGGCGGCGGCATGCCATACTGGGCGCTGCCGTTGAGTATCTGCTGAATCACCACGGACGCCCCCTTGGCGGTTCGGATGTCCACCTTGAGGCCTTCCTCCGCGAGATAGCCCATCTCCTCCGCCACCGCCCACGGAGCGTTGCGGATATCGATCTGCGGCACCGGCTGCAGCAGGATCACCGTCTTGAGCGGGCTCTGAGCCATGGCAGCCGGTGCCGCCAGCGCCGTTGCGGCGGCGAGGAGGAGGGAAAGGGCGGCAGTCCGCTTCATCGAAGGTCTCCGTATGAATGAGGGGATGTCAGGGGCCCGGCGTGGGGGCCGGGCCGCGCAGGGCCAGCGGCTGTTCGGCGAGGAGTGCATCGATCACGACAGCGCGCACCTCCTGTGGCTTCAGGCCATGCGCGGACACGAGGTCGGCCACGTCGGCAACGATCGCATCCACGTCCTGGAGCAGTTTGAGGCGCTTGAAGTGGTCCTCGTGGGCGATGCCCATGCTCTCGCCCACCAGTTCGAGGAAGTTGACCACCTCGAACGGCCAGTCGCGCTGATGGCTGCAGATCTCGCGGTGGCAGGCATGGTAGACGCCTGCAAGGGTGGTGACGCCTGCCGCGGCTGCGGCCTCCAGTAGTTCAGCGTGAAGGCTGGCCTTGAAGGCCGGCAAGGGCTGGAGCGTATTGCACATCCAGCCGACCTTCGGTTGCGCGAGGTCGATGAACTCCAGGTCCGGCACAGCCCTCAGGATGCGCTCGGCGGCAGCGCTCACGCCGCTGATTCCGGGATGCTCATGCAGCCCCACGCGCTTGCGCACCGGCTGGATCAGGTGCGGCCGAAGGCGATCGAGGCTGCGGTCGATGAAGGCGACGAACGCCTCCATCTCATAGGGCGTGCCGTCCACGGTCTGGTTCCAGCGGCCCGGCAGCACGTTCTCCGTCATCTGCACCTGGCAGGTGGGGCACCAGGACAGGATGCGCGATGTCTTGAAGCGGCCGAAGCGCTCCGCCGTGCGGTCGGCAATCCGGGCTGAGCCATCGATGTCCCCGGTGCGGAACTGGAGCACACCGCAGCAGTCCCCGGGGCCGCCCATGACCTTGTAGCTGACGCCCATGCGTTCGAGGATGTCGAAGCACAGCAGGCCGATGTGCGGCGTCTTCAACAGGTTGCAGCCGGTGTAGAAGACGACCTCGGGCGCCGGCCCTTCCGCGTCGTCGCGGGAAAAGCGTGACAGCTCCTCCGGCGGCATCTGGATGCGCGAGAGCACCTGCACGCCCCGGCTCATCGTGCGAAACGCAGCGTGGCCGCGCGACCGGCGCGTCTCGTCGTCGGCGCGACGGGCGAGGGCGAGCTTGGCGAGGGACAGCATGAAACGCGGGTTGATCCCCTCATGACACGCGGGAATGCAGCTCCCGCTGCCTGAGCACGTGGCTGCCCACCGTTCGGCAGCCGCCGTCGTCGCGCCGCCGGCGAGCAGGCCGAGCACGCCGCCGACGGTTCCAGCCGCGGGCGCATCGGCGATGCCGGCCGGCCCGGTCATGGGACACACCGAGAAGCAGTCCCCGCATCGCGTGCAGCGGTCCAGGAGGTCCTGCGTGCGGTCCGCCAGGGCGGCGGCGAAGCCCGGCGCGGTCACGGCGTGTTTTCCCGGCGCGACACCCAGGAGGTGGCACGCCGCTCGATGCGGCGCACCAGCGTGCTCGCGGTCATGCCGATGGCGGCGAGCATCACTAGGATGACCAGCATCCCGGCGGTGTCGAGATTGGCCTGGGCCTGCAATAGGAGCACGCCGAGCCCGCGCTGGGCGCCCACGAACTCGGCCACGATGGCACCGGTCAGCGCCAGGATCACCGCTACGTTCAGCCCGGCGAAGATGGCCGGTGTCGCCGACGGAAGACGCACGAAGCGGAATGTCTGCCAGCGGCTTGCCCGCAGGATGCGCATCAGGTCCATGCGCTGGCCATCGACGATGGCGAGGCCGCTCATGGTGTTGATAAGCACGGGAAAGAAGGTGATGAGTGCCACCAGCACCACCTTCGACTGGATGTCGAAGCCGAGCCACAGGATGACCAGCGGCGCGACCGCCACCTTCGGCAGGGACTGGATGGCCACTAGATAGGGGAAGAACAGCCGTCCCAGCCGCTCGAACTCGCTGATGGCGACGCCGAGGAGAAAGCCGAGGCTGGCGCCGATGAACAGGCCGGCCACCATCTCGAACACCGTCACGCCGAGGTGCTCCCAATAGAGCCCGCGCGTCGCGCCCCGGACGAACGCGGCATAGACCTCGGACGGCGCCGCGAACATCAGCGGCGACACGTGGAACAGGCGCACCAGCCCTTCCCACGCGCCGAGCACAGCAATAAGGATGGCGATCCGCAGGATGGTGTCGACGCGGCGCGTGCGGGCGCGTCGCGTGGCGCCGGCGGGTGGGGCGGCCGGGGTCGCGAGGAGAGGGACGGCTGCGTCGGTCATCGCGTCCTCACTCGATCCCGGTCTCGGAGCGGAAATGCCGCCGCACCCGGTGGCAGATGGCGGCGAATTCCGGCTCCAGCAACGTCGCCTCGGTGCGCGGGCGGGCCAGTGGAACCGGGATTTCCTCCGCGATGCGCCCGGGGCGCGGCGTCATCACCACCACCCGGTCGGCGAGGAACACCGCCTCGGCGATGGAATGGGTGATGAGCAGCACGGCGATGCCGCTCTCCTCGGCGATGCGCGCCAATTCGAGGTTCATGTGCTCGCGGGTGAGGGCATCGAGCGCGCCGAACGGCTCGTCCATCAGCAGCAGGCGAGGCTTCGTCATCAGCGCACGAACGATGGCGGCGCGCTGGCGCATCCCACCGGACAGGGTCGAGGGCGCCGCATCGTGGAAGCCGGCGAGGCCGACGCGGTCGAGGCGCATGGCGGCCTCGCGGCGGGCGGCTGCCATGTCGCCGCCAGCGATGCGCACCGGGAGGGTGACGTTCTCGATGACGCTCATCCAGGGAAGCATCACCGCGTCCTGGAAGATCATGCCGATCTCCGCCAGGGGCTCGGACACGGTGCGCCCGCCGAAGGCGGCGCGGCCCTCGCTCGGGGCGAGCAGGCCGCTGGCGATGCGCAGTAGCGTGCTCTTGCCGCATCCTGACGAACCCACGATGGCGACGAACTCCGCCTCGCCAATGCCGAGGCTGACCCCGTCAAGCACCCGCAGCGAACCGCCAGAGGTGTCGAAAGCCTGTCCGACGCCCTCGAACCGCATCAGCGTCGGGGCCGTGTGGATGAGGGGCAGGGACGGTGCAAGGTTGGCTGCAGGCATCAAAATGGTCCCGTTGGCTGCCGACCTTCCGCAAGGGCCGTGCCAGCCGGCAGGATGCGGGAAATGCAGTGTTTCCGGAGGGAGGGTTGCCTGCAGCGCCCATGGCAGGGGCGGTTCGGCCTCCCGGCCAAGCAGAGCGACAATTTTCCCGAGAATGTTCTCCCGTTGGCTAGCGATCGATGCGTTTCGGTGAAAACACAGGCAGAGCTTGATTTATGTCTCCATGCCCAGATAGTGGTTCCATGTCGCGCCGCGAACCTGAAGAGCCGTCCCTCGGCGACCGGGTGCTGTCGAGCATCCGGGCAGACATCCTTTCGCTCGATCTCGCGCCAGGCCTTAAGCTGTCGGCGGAAATGCTCGTGCTGCGCTATGGTGCGGGCCAAAGCCCCATCCGCGAGGCCCTTTCGCTCCTCGCGGGGGAGGGGCTGGTCGTACGCGAGAGCCGGCGCGGGTTCCGCGTGGCGCCCATGTCGCTGATTGATCTCGACGCGCTCGTCGCCGCTCGCCTGTCGCTCGAACCGGCCATGCTGGAGCGGGCGCTCGCGGCCGGGGATGCGGCATGGGAAGAGGAGCTTAACCGCGCCCTCGATGCTCTGCGTCCGAGTCTCCAGAAGGTAGGCGACGCCCGTCCGCTGGACCGGGAATGGGAGGCGGGGCACCGGCGGTTCCATTTTGCTCTGGTCGGGGCGTCGGGCGCGGGGGTGCTGGGCGATTTTTGCCGCATGCTCTATGACCGCTTCGACCGCTATCGCCTTCTGGGAATCCCGCGTCGCGCCTATCTCGCCGGGGTTGCAGATGACCACGCGGAACTGGTGGGCGCGGCGCTCGCCCGTGACGCGCCGCGCGCCCTCGACATTCTGCGCCGCCACATCGCCGATACTTCTGTCACGCTGCGTGCCAATATCGTGGAGTTGGGCCTGCCCGGCTCGGAGGGCGCGGCGCGGCAGCTGCCGGCTGGCACCTCAATTGCTTGATACGCGCCGGCCGCGGGGCTCCTCCCGCTGGCTGCTGGGCAACGAGAGGCAGCATGCAGGATCGGCAGTTCTTGATGGTGGCCGGCGCGCCGACGCCGGTGGCGCCGTTTTCCCATCTTGTGGACGTGGGTGGCTGGATCTTCGTGACCGGGCAGATGCCCACCTGGCCTGACGATGACACCCGGGCTCTGCCCGAGGGCATCGCGGCGCAGACAGCGCGGGTGATGGACAATCTAGTCATCGTCCTGGCCGGCGTCGGGCTAGACCTGTCCCACGTGGTGCAGGCGCGTGTGTATCTGACGCGCTTTCAGGAGGATTATGCGGCGATGAACACCACTTATGCCGCTTACTTTCCGGCGGTCCGCCGACCGGCGCGCACCTGCGTGGGCGTCACAGGTCTTGCCCGCGATGCACTGGTGGAGATCGATCTGGTCGCAAAACGCTAACCGGAAAAGCCGGGCCCGCCCTGAACGGGCCCGTCGGCCGCTGCGACAGTGCGCGGCGCTTTAAGCCGGCGTGAGACTGAAGACGGCTTTGCGGAGCTGCTCTTGAAGCGGAAGCTGTCATTGCCGGTCTCGAGGATATGGCAGTGATGCGTGAGCCGGTCGAGCAGGGCCGTGGTCATCTTGGCGTCGCCGAAGACGGTGGCCTATTCGGAGAAGCTGATACTGGTGGTGATGACCACGCCGGTGCGCTTATAGAGCTTGCTCAGCAGATGGAACATCCAGGCGCCGCCCGAGGTGCTGCACGGCAGGTAGCCGAGCTCATCGAGGATGACGAGGTCGGCATGGACGAGGCGGCTGGCGATCTGACCAGCCTTTACCTGGGACTTCTCCCGTGCGAGGGCGTTGACGAGCTCGACGGTGGACAGGAAGCGGACCCGCTTGTGATTATGCTCGACGGCGTGGACGCCGAGAGCCGTGGCGCTGTGGGTCTTGCCAGGTAGGGCCCGCCAGTACCGGGACCGCCGACCAGGACGACGTTGTGCGCCTGGTCGAGGAACCCGCAGCGATAAAGTTGGCGCACGAGCGCCTGAATGACCTCGCTGGTGGTGAGGGGCGCGCCCCGATGGCCCAGCCGGCGAGCTAACCGTGCGACCTGGGGCGGGCGTGAGGCTCGCTGCTCGAACCCCGCCGATATGGCCTACGGCTTGCCAGGTCGCGCTCGGAAAGTCAGTGCCGGGCTTCATCGAGTAAAGATGGAAGCTTGGCTCAAATACTACAACGAGGATCGGCCGCATGGGGCCATCGGCCATAAGCCGCCGATCACGCTGCAGAACTCCGGCGGCGCACCCAGCCCACCGCCGTGAGCCGTGCCGGAAACTCTAACTTCCGTCAGTCCAACGAATGGTCTCGGATCATCTCAGGTCTCGCGACAATTTGCTGAGAGAGCAGGCTCTGCATGAATGGCCGCGGCATCTTTATTGCCGCGCTTACTCGGCTGCGGTTTGCGAGGTGCCGTTTGTATCGTCGCGGGGCTCGACAAGTGAGACGCCTTGCCATTTTCCAGACGTCACAAGAATATTCGCTGTACTGCGCAACTCAAGTGCGACAGCCGAAGCCGCCGGAGACAACAGATTTTTCGAAATTGAGTACAGATAGTTGCGTCTCTTGAGAGTCGCGTCGGCTATGCTTATAGCGCGCCAGTTTCGGCCATGCTCGCCTTCATGATGCAGCGCAGACATCGGTTTAATGGTGACCCCCATGCCGTCATAGACGCATTTCATCAGAAGTGTGAGCGAGTCGATCTCAGCGACGACATGCGGGGTGAGATCGCGGCGATCGAATTCCGCAACGATGCGGCGCCGCAGTCCGTGTGTGCCGGTCGGCAGAATGAGCGGCAATTTGGCGACTTCGTTGACCGAGATACTGGACTTGCTTTCAGGCACATGAGTGCTGTGTCGCGGCAGCAGAAGAAATAATTCTTCATCCAGAAGCGGAATTGCGTCGAGCTTGGAAGACACGTCGCTTGTGAAAAGAATCGCAAGATCAAGCTGTCCGAGCCGCATCATTTGCGCGATATGCCCGCTCATTCCCTCAACCACATTGAGCAGGACGCCCGGATACTTTTCATGGATGCACCGCATCAGCGGCAGGCCCAGAGCAACCAGCGTTGTCGATGGAAGTCCGAGCGAGACCATGCCGCGGACGACACCTGTCTCCTGGCGCGCAATGGACAAGGC
>JAEZMT010000072.1 GCA_023442085.1 Pseudomonadota bacterium
AGGCAGGCGCCGCCGGCCTTGCGGAGGCGCTCGCACATCTTCATGCCCTCGGCCTTGGACTGGGCCGGCAGGCGCACGCGATAGAAGGTGCGCGGGCCGCGCCCGCCCACCCGCGTGGAGACGATGACCGGCACGAGATCCGCGAACACCTGCGGCGCCCGTGCCGCCTCGCGCCGGAAGGAGGCGAGGGCGATCTCGCGCGAATAATTGCCGGAGATCTGCACGCCCCAGGGCGCGAACAGCGCATTCGCCGGCTGGCCTGCGGCCGGGGCCGGCGCGCCCTTGCGCAGGCTCGCGACGGTGGCGAGGCACGGCTCGGGCGAGAAATCCGCCGGGCCGAAGGCGGCCGCATTCTGCTTCTTCAGGCCCGCCCAATCCTCCGCCGTGCGGCCGGTGATGATGCGCACATAGGCGCGCGTCTCATTGGGCAGGCCGCCACCGGAAAGAAACCCGTTCACGCGCCCCGGCCCGGCATTGTAGGCGGCAGCCGCGAGGCCGAGATTGCCGAACCGCCGGTTGAGATCGGCGATGAGCGCGGCGGACGCCGGGATCGCCGCCTCCGGATCGAACGGATCGACGAGCCCGCGCTCCTTCGCCGTGCCCGGCATGAATTGCGCGATGCCCTGCGCCCCCGCGCGGCTCACCACATCGGAGCGGAACGAGCTTTCCTGCCAGATGAGGCGGGTGAGGAAGGAGGCGGGCAGCCCCTCTTTCGCCGCCGCCGTATCGATGAGCCGGCAGATGGCGTGATCCACCGTCTCGCCGCCGGGGGATTGGGCGTGCGCAGGGGCCGCGAGCGCGAGAAGAACAACGAGGCCGCGCCCTGCGTGATGCAGCGCGGCCCGCATGTCAGAGCCCGGTCGCGGGGAGGGGGCTTCCCAGCGCCTTCGCCGTGGCCGTGATCCAGTCGCGATGCAGGGACACCAGGGTCACGCCGGTGACGCCGCCGCAGCCGCGCGCCCCGCCCGCGGCGGTGGCCCAGCCGACGACGCCTGCCAGAGCCCCATCGCGGAAGGCCGGCCCGCCGGAATCCCCGGTGCAGGCGCCGGCCGCGCCCTCGGGCAGGGAGAGCCGCACCATGATGCCCCCGGTGGTGCCGATGGAGGGCAGGGCCACGCTGCGCAGCGTGCCCGCGCTCTTCATGGCGCCGTCGGCGGTGACGCCATAGCCGGCGATCCGGAAGGTGGCGCCCTTCTCCGGCAGCCCTGTCTCCGGACTGAGCCGGGCTGGGCGGAAGCGCGCGGGCAAAGGCTCGGCGAGCTTTACGAGCGCGAGGTCCGGCGTTGGCCGGCGGGTCTGGAACTGGTCGGCGTCGAAGCGCGGATGCACCGAAACGCGCGCCGCCGGAATGAGCCGGGGCTCGCCATCGCCGAGGATGGCCACCGCATAGTCCGCCTTCGGCGCGACGCAGTGGGCCGCCGTCAGCACCAGGTCGCGCGCCAGCACCGTGCCGGTGCAGGCGGCGCCGCGGGTGGAGACGATCATCACCGTCTGCGCCGCCACATCCGCCGCCGCCGGCGCGCCGCCGACGATGGCGTGGGCCGGGCCGGCGGAGAGGAGCGCAAGCGCGAGCGCCAGAAACTTTGCGAGCGCGAGGGTGCGGAGCGTCATCATCCCCCGTTTCTGCCGCCCGCCGCCGGGAGCGTCAATGGCGGGGCGGCCCCCGAATATCCGATCGAACCACCGGAGCCCCCCATGGCCGAGCTTCTTTCCGGCCCCGCCGCCGAGCCGCTGACGCGGGCGGAGGCGAAGGCCTTTCTGCGTGTCGAAACTGACGCGGAGGACGCCCTCATCGATGCCCTGATCGCCGCCGCCCGCCGCCATGTGGAGGCGGAGGCGGGGCGCATCCTGATGAACCAGACCTGGCGCTTCTCGCTGGATCGCTGGCCGCTGCGCGGCGTCATCCCGGCGCCCGTAGCCCCCGTGCGGGCCATCCTTGAGGCCACCGTCGCGGCGGCGGACGGCACGCCGGTGACGCTGCCCGAGGGCGCGCTCACTTTGGTGGGCGATCGCGCGCCCGCGCTGATCCGCGTTTCGCCCGCGCTGGTTTCGGCGCCGCTGGTCTCCCACGGCGGCATCATCATCACGCTCCTCGCGGGCTACGGCCCGGACGCGGCCGACGTGCCGGCGGATCTCGTGCAGGCGGTGCGGCTCATGCTCGCCCACCTCTATGAGCATCGCGACGGGGCGGGCGACGCCACCGCGCTGCCCGCCGCCGCCCGCGCGCTCATCGCGCCCTATCGCGTGGTGCGGCTGTGAGCGGCATCGGCGCGCTGCGCCATCGCCTCACCCACCAGACGCCCGTCGAGGTGTCGGACGGTGCCGGCGGCGTCACGCGCTCCTTCATCTCGGTCGATGTGCTGTGGGGCGCGGTGGAGGAGGTCTCCACCGCGTACGGCCTCGGCGAGGACCGGCCCCGCGCCGCGCGCGTGCTGCGCGTCACCGTGCGCGCCCCCAACACCATCGCGGCCGGGGACCGGCTCATCCATGCCGGCCGCGTGCTGGCGGTGGAGTCCATCGCCGATGCGGACGGGCGCGGCCGCTTCCATCGCATCCGCTGCAGCGAGGAGCAGACATGAGGACGGAACTCAGCGTCCGCACCCGCGGCCTTGACGGCCTCGCCCGGCGCATCGCCGCCCGCCATTTCCCGGATGCGGAAGCGGAGGCCGCCGCCCGCGCCGCCGAGGATCTCGCGGCCGAGATCGGCGCCGAGCGGGGCGCCGTCGCCACCGTCGTGGGAACCTCCGCACGGCCTCTGGTGCAGGTCTCCGGCACGGCTTTTCTCGACCGCGTGCGCGGCGCCTTCGACCGGCCGGCCGATCCGGTGCTCGACCGCATCCGCCTGCTCTTCGCCCGCAGGAGGCGCCCATGAGCCCGCCCCTCGACAGCCCCGCGCTGGCGCTGCGCGCGGCGATCCATGCGGCGCTTGTCGCCGATCCCGCGCTGGTGGCGCTCCTCGGCGCGCCGCGCGTGCATGACGTGCCGCCGGGCGATGCGGACTTTCCCTTCGTCACCCTGGGCGAGGCGGTGGTGGCCGACTGGTCCACCGCCACCGAGGCGGGCACCGAGCAGGCGCTGACGCTGCATGTCTTCTCCCGCTCCGGCGGGCGGGCGGAAGCCTTCGCCATCGCCGCGCGCCTGCAGGCGGCGCTGCACGACGCTCCCCTCGCGCTTGAGGGCCATCGCCTCGCCAACCTGCGCGCCACCACCGCCGAGGTCCGCCGCGAGAGCGACGGGCGCACCTTCCACGCTCTGGTGCGGTTCCGCGCCGTCACCGAGCCCGCTTGACCGGAGACGAAAATGGCCGCGCAGAAGGGCAAGGACCTTCTCCTCAAGGTGCATGACGGCACCTCCTTCATCACCGTCGCGGGGCTGCGCACGCGCACCCTCGCCTTCAACGCGCAGAGCGTGGACGTGACCCATTCCGAGAGCACCGGCCGCTGGCGCGAGCTCTTGGACGGGGCCGGCGTGAAGCGCGCCTCCGTTTCCGGCTCCGGCGTGTTCAAGGATGCGGCGTCCGACGCCCTCGTCCGCCAGCTCTTCTTCTCCGGCGCGCTGGCGAGCTGCCAATTGCTGATCCCGGATTTCGGCACCCTCACTGGCCCGTTCCAGGTGACGGCGCTGGAGATCGCGGCTGAGCACGACCGCGAGATCACCTTCGACCTCACTTTGGAGAGCGCGGGCGAGATCGCCTTCGCGGCGCTGTGATGGGCGGCGGGATGCCCAACCGGCGGCGCGGCGAGATTTCCGCCGTGCTCGACGGCACGCCGCGCGTGCTCGTCCTCACGCTGGGCGCGCTGGCCGAGCTGGAGGCCGCGTTTGGTGCCGACGATCTCATGGCGCTCGCCGAGCGCTTCGGCCGGGGCCGCCTCTCGGCGCGGGACGCTGCGCGCATCATCGCCGCCGGGCTCAACGGCGCGGGGGCGGATGTGCGCGTGGAGGAGGTGGAGCGCATGCGGGCGGATGGCGGCGCGGCGGGCTTCGCGCGCATCGTCGCCGAATTGCTCGCCGCCACCTTCGGCGGGGAGGAGGCGATCCCTTCCCCTCCCGCGCCGCAGCGGGCGTGACGGCGACGCCTGCGGCCCGCGCCTTTCCCTGGGCGCTCGCCATGGGCGCCGGCTTCGGCCTGCTGCGGCTTGCTCCCGAAGCCTTCTGGCGGATGACGCCGCGCGAGCTGGCGGCCGCCCTCTCCGCGCTTCTGCCGATCGCGCCGGAGGCCATCGACCGCGCCGGCCTTGCCGCGCTCATGGCGCGGTTTCCCGATGGCACGAGAGGATGATGCCGTGACCGAGACTGTCGATATCGCCCTTCAGGTGGACACCCGCAGCGCCATGGCGGCG
>JAEZMT010000188.1 GCA_023442085.1 Pseudomonadota bacterium
GCCTTGGACCCGGGCTTCCGCCACGGCCAGTCCACCGAGCCGAACTATTCGGGCGTCACGTCCTTCCTGCGCCGGCGCTATGCCCGCGACGGCGGCGGGGCCGAGGTGGTGGTGTGGGGCGTGCCGCTGGATGTGGCGGTGTCGAACCGGCCGGGCACGCGCTTCGGACCCAGGGCCATCCGCGCGGCCTCCACGATCCTCGATGGCGACCCTTTCTATCCCTTCGGCTTCGATCCCTTCGAAACGCTGGACGTGGCCGACGGCGGCGACTGCGTGTTCGATTACGGCCTGCCGGCCGGCATCCCCGGTGCCATCGCCGCGCAGGCCGCGGCCCATTACGCCCGCGGCAGCCATCTCGTGACCCTCGGCGGGGACCATTTCCTCACCTATCCCATCCTGCGGGCGCTTACCGCCCGTCTGGGCCAACCGGTGGCGCTGGTGCAGTTCGATGCCCACCAGGACACATGGGACGACAATGGCGACCGGGTCGACCACGGCACCATGATCACCCGTGCGGTGAAGGACGGCCTGATCCGGGTGGACCGATCCATCCAGGTCGGCATCCGCACCCACGCGCCGCGCACCTATGGCATCGAGATCGTCCACGGCAACGTGGCCGGCGAGATGGGTCCGGCTGCCTTGGCACGCCACATCTGCGAGCGGGTGGGGGATGCGCCGGTCTATCTGAGCTTCGATATCGACGCGCTCGATCCGGCGTTTGCGCCGGGGACCGGGACGCCCGTCTGCGGCGGCCTGTCCACGCGGGAGGTGATCGCCTGCCTCCGGCGTCTGGGCGCGCTCGATCTCAAGGGGTTCGATGTGGTGGAGGTCTCTCCCCCCTACGACCATGCGGAGGTCACGGCGCTCGCCGGCGCGACGCTGGCCTCGCTCTACCTGTGCCTGCTGGCGGAGCGCAAGGAGGGCGGGCGCTCGCCAGCGCTGTAGCTTCGTCCCGCGCGGGTGTGGTTGTACCCTTTTCTGGGCGGACGGGATAAGGGAGAGCGCCCAGCGCGTGCTGGCTGGATCTGGGGAAGGGAAGAGATGGGAAAGCGGCCAGGCATCTCGGCCTATCTTCTGCCCGCCCTGGGCTTGGTGCTCGCTCTCGTCTTCCTGCTGTGGCCCCAGTTCGGGCCCGGGGCACCGGGCATCCTGCCGGGCGTGCTTGCAGCTGGCTCGGTCGCGCTCCTCTGCGGCTCCGCCTTCTCGGCTGTCGGGCACGCCGACATCGTTGCAGCCCGGCTGGGGCAGCCATGGGGCACGCTGCTGCTCACCCTGTCGGTGACCATCATCGAGGTGTCGGTGATGGCATCCATGATGCTCAACGGTGGAAACAACCCGACGCTCGCCCGCGAGTCCGTGCTGTCGGTGCTGATGATCGTGACCGCCGGCATCGTCGGCCTCTGCCTTCTGCTCGGCAGCATTCGGCACCGCGAACAGACGATTCAGCAACAGGGTGTGTCGGGCTATCTGTCGGCCATCATCGCGCTCGGCGTGATGTTGCTGATCCTGCCCAATGAGACGCATGCAGGGGCGACAGGTTCCTTCTCCCCTTTCCAGCTCGTCTATATGTCGCTGATCGCTGTCGCGCTCTATGCCGCCTTTCTTTACATGCAGACGGTGCGCTATCGCGAGCATTTCGCCGGGCAGCCGGAAGGCCACAGCGAACCGACGCCGGGCCTCTCCAGCTTCGTCGTCGCCATCGGCATGCTGCTGGCAAGCCTCGCCGCGGTGGTGGCGCTCTCCGGCCGGGTCGCCGCGACCTTCGAGGATTTCCTGGCCCAGTTCTCGCTTCAGGATCCAGACGCCGTGACCGGCGCGCTGGTCGCGACGCTGATCCTCCTGCCGGAAGGCATCAGCGCGGTGCGGGCCGCCGCGCGCAACCACCTGCAGCACTCGCTCAACATCGCCCTCGGCTCGGCGCTCGCCACCGTGTCGCTGACCATCCCGGCCATGGCCTTCATCAGCGTCATGATCGGACGGCCCATGGTGCTCGGCCTCGACAACGAGGACCGGACGATGTTGCTGCTCACCTTCGTCCTCTCGGTCCTTTCCTTCGGCACCGGAAGGACCAATGCGCTCAATGGGGTGGTCCACCTCATCGTGTTCTGCGTCTATGTGATGCTGCTGTTTGCCCCGTAAAGCGCCGATCCGTCGCGGGCCGGCGGTGGACATCGGGCGGGGCGGATGGCATGTTCCGCGCGACTTGAACGAGGCGCGGGCCGTGAAGAACTTTCTGCTCTACATCTTCACCTGGTGGAACAAGCAGACCGTCGGCACCATGTGGTGGACGAAGCGCTTCGGCGAGTTCGTGGGCGAGGACGAGTTTGGCAATCGGTACTATCGCACCAAAGGCGGCAAGATCGACCCGACTCTCGGCTTCGAGCGCCGCTGGGTGATCTATCCCGGCTATGCGGAGGCCACGACCATCCCGTCGGGCTGGTGGGGCTGGATGCATCACCGCGTCGATACCCCGCCCGTGGATGAGACCTACACGCCGCGCTCCTGGCAGAAGCCGCATCGCCGCAACATGACCGGCACCCCCGGGGCCTATCGTCCCAAGGGCTCGGTGCTGGCGGGTGGCATGCGTCCCCGCGTCACCGGCGACTACAAGGCCTGGACGCCCGGCGAGTAGGCCGTCGCGTCCGCGACCTGCTTCATTTCGGCACAGATTCAGCTGTCGCAGGCCGGGCGCCTGGCGCTTCTTCCGGCGCCTCCTTTCCGGCGTCGCCTTGCCGCCGCCTGAATCGGGCGGTCAGAAGGGGAAAGGGGCCGGCCTGCTTCCCGGCCGTTCCGCCTTCATTCCACAGGTCCACAGACTGATGCGCTTCCTCTGCTCCGTTTCCCTGCTGGCCGCCGGCCTGATCGCCGCCGCGATGCCTCAGGCGCTGGCGCAGAGCCGTGGCACCATCGAGCAGACGCCGCTTCCCCCACCCGGGACGATTCCCAACCAGCGTCCGCTGCCCCAGGTGCCGAACAGCGTTCCCGTGATTCCCGCTCCGCAGGCGGCTCCGGCGCAGCGGCCCGCAGCGCAGGGCACCATCCAGCGCGGTCCGGCGCCGCCGCCTCCGGCCGCGGCCCAGCAGCCTCCCGCCGTCATGCAGCCGGCCCCTCCCGGGGATGAGGGCGACGTGGTGGTGGTGCAGCCGCCGACGCAGAAGATCGCTAACGCCTATGCGGTCTATGCCGGCCTCGACAAGATCACCGGCCGCATCACCTCGTTCGACATCGCCATCGGCGAGACGGCCCAGTTCGGTGCGCTGCAGGTGACGCCGCGCGTCTGCTACACCCGGCCCGCCACCGAGACGCAGAACACCACCTCCTTCACCGAGGTGAACGAGGTGACCCTGCAGGGCCAGGCCAAGCGCATCTTCACCGGCTGGATGTTCGCGGCGAGCCCTGGCCTCCACGCCGTGGAGCACCCGATCTATGACGTGTGGCTGATCGGCTGCAAGGCGGCCGCGCCCGTGACGGCCCGCGGCCAGCAATAGAAATCGCCCTCTACCTCGAGCGCGTTCTCCAGCAGCTTGTGATAGTGGCGGCGCGGGACCTCCAGCGCCCCGAAGGTCTTCAGGTGTCCCGTCACGAACTGGGTGTCGAGTAGCCGGAAGCCGCCGGCGATGAGCCGCCCCACCAGATGCACGAGCGCCACCTTGGAGGCGTCCCGCTCGCGGTGGAACATGCTCTCGCCGAAGAAGGCGCCACCCAGCCGCACGCCGTAAAGCCCACCCACCAGCTTTCCGTCTTGCCAGGCTTCCACCGTGTGGCAGCGTCCGCGCGTGAACAACTCACCGTAGAGGCGGCGGATCGGATCATTGATCCAGGTCTTCTCCCGGCCCTCCTGCGGCTCGGCGCAGCCGTCGATCACCGCCTCGAAGTCGCTGTCCACACGGACCTCGAACCTGTCCGCACGTACCGTCCGGGCGAGGCGCGATGAGACGTGAAAGGCGTCGAGGGGGATGATGCCGCGCCGTTCCGGCTCGATCCAGTAGAGGCCCGGATCGTCGGCGCTCTCGGCCATCGGAAAGATGCCGCAGGCGTAGGCCTTCAGCAGCACATCAGGCGTGATCTCGACGATCTGGTCGTTCGGCCGGCTCATGGAGGCTCATCCTACCCGCAATTCGAGCGGCCGTATGGCGTGGCGGCGGGTTCGCGCGGTCTGCTTGCGGCTGTTTGCCACGCCTAAGGACGGACCGCTTCGCGTCTCAGCCCCGCTTCAGGAAGTCGCCGATGCGGCGGACCGCTTCCGTCATGTCCGGCCCGGATCCGGCATAGGAGAAGCGCAGGAACTGGCGACCATGAAACGGGTCGAAATCGACGCCCGGCGTCGCCGCCACATGGGCCGCGTCGAGGAGGGTCCGCGCGAAGGCGGCCGAATCATCGGTGAAGTCGGACACGTCCGCGTAGAGATAGAAGGCGCCATCCGCCGGAAGAAAACGCCCGAGGCCGGCGGCGGGCAGCCCTTCGGTAAGGATGCGGCGGTTCTCCACATAGGTCGCCTTCACCCGGTCCATTTCGGCCCGCCCTTCGAAGGCGGCGTCGGCGGCGATCTGCGACAGGGTGGGGACCGAGATGGAGAAATTCTGCTGAAGCCGCTCCATGGTGCGCGACACGCCGGGCTGCACCACCATCCAGCCCACCCGCCAACCCGTCATGCAGAAATATTTGGAGAAGGAATTGATGACCGTCACGTCGTCGCCGATCTCCACCGCGCTCACGGCCGGGAAGGCATAGTCGAGGCCGTGGTAGATCTCATCGGAGACGAAGGCGAGGCCGAGGTCGCGGGCGCAGGCATGGAGCGCGGTCAGGGCGGCGCGGTCCATCATGGTGCCGGTGGGGTTGGCGGGGCTCGCCACCAGCACGCCCTTGAGCGGTGCGGCGCGATGGGCCTCCATCAGGCGCTCGGGGGTGAGGGCGTGGCGATCCTCGGCCCGAGTCTCGATCAGCACGGGCTCGCAGCCGAGCGCGGACAGGACGTGGCGGTAGGGCGGATAGCCGGGGGCGGCGATGGCGACGCGGTCGCCCGGCTCGAACAGCGCCAGGAAGGCCAGCACGAAGCCGCCGGACGAGCCGTTTGTCACGACGATCCGCTCCGGATCGATGGAGATGCCGTGCTGTTCCCCGTAATGCCGCGCGATCCGCGCCCGCAGGGCAGGAATGCCGAGCGCGGCGGTGTAGCCGACCTGTCCGGCGGCGATCGCGGCCGCCGCCGCCTGCCGCGCCACGAGAGGGGCGGGGGCCGCCGGCTGACCGACCTCCAGATGGATCACCTGTCCGCCCTGCGCTTCGATGCGGGCGGCATGCTCCATCACGTCCATGACGATGAAGGGCTCGACCGCACTGCGCCGGGAGAGGAGGGGAAGAACCTGCCGCATTGCCAAAATCCGTTGCGTTCTTGCTGGCGCACGGCGCGCCGATGCCCGCGCTGCCGTGCTGCCGCCTTATTCTGCCTGTCCCTGAGGCGGGTTCGCCCCAACGTGAAGGCCAGCGGATTGACCTCGGCATGCGCCGAAGCCAGTGTCCGGCAGTCTCGTAGCCTGTGCCTCGGAGCGAGCCAAGGCGGATATGTCGGCGGTTCGTCATCCGTATTCGGATAGCGCCGTGGTCCCTGCGTGAAGCGGCTTGCGTGGTGGTTGACGGAATGGATCGAGCCAGAGCGGATATGCGGATCGGATCTGGAAAGCGTGCCGGACGCGGATTACGCGCCGCCGGACGGATGCTTTGCCTCGCCGCCGCGACCGCCTTGCCGCTCCACGCCGCATGGTTCGGCGCGGCTGTGGCGCAGGAGCAGGCGCCCCAGAAGGGGCCGCAGACCATTCAGGACACCGAGATAGAGGCGCTGCTGAGGGATTATACCCGGCCCATCATGAAGGCGGCGGGACTGGCCCAGCAGAATGTCGAGGTGGTGCTCATCTCGAGCCGCACCTTCAACGCCTTCGTCGCGGATGGCCGGCGCATCTTCGTGAATACCGGCGCGCTCGTCGATTCGGTGACACCCAACCAGATCATCGGCGTGCTCGCCCACGAGACCGGCCATATCGCCGGCGGCCACCTCGCCCGCATGCGCGAGCAGATCGCCGGTGCCCAGACCATGGCGATCGTCGCCATGCTGTTGGCGGCGGGCGGTGTCGCGGCCGGCGCGGCCACCGGCATGAATGGCCGGGATGTTGGCAACGTCGGCGCGGCGGCGGTGTCGGCCCCGCAGGAGATGATCCGGCGCTCGCTTCTCTCCTACCAGCGCGGCGAGGAAGCGGCGGCCGACCGTTCGGCGGTGAAGTATCTCAATGCCACCGGCCAGTCGGCCAAAGGCATGCTGGAGACGTTCGAGCGCTTCCAGAACGACCAATTGTTCATCAGTCAGCGCGTTGATCCCTACGTGCTCAGCCACCCCATGGCGCGTGAGCGCATCGGGGCGCTGGAGCAGCTCGCCAAGGCGAGCCCCTATTACGACGTGAAGGATCCGCCGGCGCTGCAGGCCCGCCATGACATGATGCGCGCGAAGCTCATCGGCTTCATGGAGCGTCCCGAGGCGGTGGCCCGGCGGTATCCGCCTTCCGACGGCTCCATGGCGGCGCAATACGCCCGTGCCATCTCCGCCTACCGCTTCGGCAATGTGGATTCGTCCATCCGCCAGATCGATGCGCTGATCGCCAAGGAGCCGTCCAATCCCTATTTCCAGGAGCTGAAGGGGCAGGCGCTGCTGGAGGCCGGGCGGGCGGGCGAGGCGGTCGCACCGCTCCGCAAGGCGGTGCAGATGACCAATGGCGCACCCCTCATCCGCGCGATGCTCGGGCAGGCTCTGGTGCAGTCCGGCAACCAGAGCTTCACGCAGGAGGCCATCCGCGAACTGGTGCAGGCCACCCAGCGCGATCCCAATTCGCCTTCGGCCTGGCGCTCGCTGGCGCTCGCCTACGGCCGTTCGGGCGATACGGCCAATGCGGACCTCGCGTCCGCGCACTCCTATTTCGCCTCCGGCGACTTCAAGCTGGGCCGTGAACTGGCGGCCCGCGCCCGCACGAAATTTCCGCAGGGTTCGCCCGGCTGGCTCAAGGCCGACGACCTCGTGAACTTCAAACCGCCCGCATCGGCCGCCAACCAGCGCTGATGCTCGAAGATAGCTTTTCACCCAAGGAGCCCCGCATGTTCTCCCCCACGGGCCTGGCCCGAACCGGTTTCCGGCGCCTCGCCGCCCGCCTTTCCGCGCTGGCGCTGGCCGCCCTGCCGGCCGTCCTGCTCGCTGCCAGCCCGGCCGCGGCCTTTACGGACGCGGAAAAGAAGGAACTCGGCGGCATCATCCGCGAGTATCTGATCCAGAATCCGGAGGTGCTCCAGGAAGCCATCTCCGTGCTGGAAAGCCGTCAGATGGTGGCCGATGCCACCCAGCGCAGCAAGGCGGTCGCCGAGCTGAAGCCCCTGCTGCTGTCGAGCCCGCGCGGCATCGTCGCCGGCAATCCGCAGGGCGACGTTACGCTGGTCGAGTTCTTCGACTACAATTGCGGCTACTGCAAAAAGGCGCTGTCGGACCTTCAGGATCTCATCAAGCAGGATCCGAAGCTGCGCGTGGTGCTGAAGGAGTTTCCGGTTCTCGGCCAGGGCTCGGTCGAGGCGGCGCAGGTCGCCGTGGCCGTGCGCATGGTCGCGCCCGAGAAGTACATGGCGTTCCACCAGGCGATGCTGAACAGCCGCGGCCAGGCTGACCGCGCGAAGGCTCTCGCGGTGGCGAAGGAGGTCGGCATCGACCCCGCCCTGATTCAGAAGCAGGCGACCTCGCCCGAGCTCAACGCCACCCTCGACGAGAGCATGAAGATCGCTGAGGCGCTCTCTTTGAACGGCACGCCGTCCTATGTGGTGGGCGATCAGGTGGTGATCGGCGCCGTCGGCTTCGACAAGCTCAAGGCCGCCATCGCCGACGCCCGCACCAAGCAGGCCGGCAAGTAAGCAGCGGCGTCACCGCCCGCGTGCCCGCGGGCATGGTCCGGCCTTCCGGGGCCGGCCGTGCTGCGGGTGCTCTTTCCATCGGCCGCGCGCACCCCTATAAGGCTGCGACCCGGCCGACAGGAGGCCGGTGGCAGATCACGCACGGATGACAGACACCGTCCACGTCCTGAACGGGCCCAACCTCAACCTGCTCGGTACCCGCGAGCCCGGCATCTATGGCGCGGCGACGCTGGCCGATGTCGAGGCGCTGTGCCGGGCTGAGGGGAAGGCGCTCGGCTTCGACATCGTCTTCCGCCAGACCAATTCGGAAGGCGCGCTGGTGGATTTCATCCAGGCGGCCCGCGGCGCGCGGGGCATCGTCCTCAATGCCGCGGCCTACACCCACACCTCCGTCGCGTTGCGCGATGCGGTGGCCGCCGTGGGTGTGCCGACCATCGAGGTGCATTTGTCCAACGTGTTCGCACGGGAAGACTTCCGCCACCATTCCTATCTGTCGCCCGTCGCCCGTGGAGTGATCTGCGGCTTCGGACCCCAGAGCTATGTGCTGGGCCTGCGCGCCATCGCCGGCCTGCCGCAGACCTCTTAAGATCCCTCAACGCCCTCGCGCGGCCCCATGGCCGGCCAGAGCCAGGAACATCATGAAGCCCTCCAACCCTCCCATCGACACCGCCATCGTCAAGGAGATCGCGGATCTCCTCTCGGGCAGCGACCTGACCGAGATCGAGGTGGAGCACGAGGGCCTGCGCATCCGCGTGGTGCGCGCGCCCGCCCCGGTCACCATTGCCCAGGGTGCCCCCTACGCCGCGCCTTATCCGGCGGCGGCACCTGTCGCGGCCGTTGCCCCGGCTGTCGCGGCCGAGGCCCCGGCGGACCTCTCCAAGCATCCCGGCGTCGTTGCCTCCCCGATGGTGGGTACCGCCTACCTCGCCGCCGAGCCCGGCGCCGCCCCCTTCATCGAGGTGGGCGCGAGCGTGCGCGAGGGGCAGACCGTGCTCATCGTCGAGGCGATGAAGACCATGAACGCCATCCCCGCGCCGCGCTCCGGCACGGTCACGCGCATTCTCGTGGGCAATGCGCAGCCGGTGGAATACGGCGAGCCCCTGCTCATCATCGAATGAGCGCGCCCGCGAGGCGCGCACACACCGGCAGAGACCCACAAGGTACGCACCGCTGATGTTCAGAAAAATCCTCATCGCCAACCGCGGCGAGATCGCGCTGCGCATCCTGCGCGCCTGCAAGGAGCTGGGCATCGCGACGGTGGCGGTGCATTCCACCGCCGATGCCGACGCCATGCATGTGCGCCTCGCCGACGAGAGCGTGTGCATCGGCCCGCCGCCGGCCCGCGAGAGCTATCTCAACATCCCCTCCCTGCTCGCCGCCTGCGAGATCACCGGGGCGGATGCGGTGCATCCGGGCTACGGCTTCCTCGCCGAAAACGCCCGCTTCGCCGAGATTCTCGCCGATCACAACATCCACTTCATCGGCCCCAAGGCGGAGCACATCCGCATCATGGGCGACAAGATCGAGGCCAAGAAGACGGCGCAGGCCCTCGGCATTCCCGTGGTGCCCGGCTCCGATGGCGGCATCCACTCGGATGAAGAAGCCCACCGCGTCGCGGCCGAAATCGGCTTCCCGGTTCTGGTGAAGGCCGCGGCCGGTGGCGGCGGGCGCGGCATGAAGGTGGCGATGACCGCCGATGACCTGTCGCAGGCTCTCTCCACCGCGCGTACGGAGGCGAAGGCCGCCTTCGGCGATGATGCGGTCTATCTGGAAAAGTACCTGTCCACCCCGCGCCACATCGAGGTGCAGGTACTGGGCGACGGCAAGGGTCACGCCATCCACCTTGGCGAGCGCGACTGCTCGCTGCAGCGCCGCCACCAGAAGGTATGGGAAGAGGCGCCGTCTCCGGTCATCACCGCCGCCCAGCGGGCCGAGATCGGCGAGACCTGCGCCGCCGCCATGCGCAAGCTCGGCTATCTGGGCGTCGGGACCATCGAGTTCCTCTACGAGAACGACCGCTTCTACTTCATCGAGATGAACACCCGCATTCAGGTCGAGCATCCGGTGACGGAGATGGTCACCGGCATCGACCTCATCAACGAGCAAATCCGCGTCGCTGCCGGCGAGGAACTGACGCTGAAGCAGAGCGACGTGGTGATGGAAGGCCACGCCATCGAGTGCCGCGTGAACGCCGAGCACCCGACCACCTTCCGCCCCTCACCCGGCAAGATCACGCACTATCATGTGCCCGGCGGCCTCGGCATCCGCGTGGATTCCAACGCTTATCAGGGCTACGTCATCCCGCCCACCTACGACAGCCTCGTGGGCAAGCTCATCGTCCACGGCAAGACGCGGGACGAGTGCCTGCGACGCCTGCGCCGGGCCTTGGACGAGTTCGTGGTGGACGGCATCGACACCACCCTGCCGCTCTTCCGCACGTTGGTCCGTACCCGCGCCATTGCCGAAGGCCAGTACGACATCCACTGGCTGGAGCACTTCCTGGCCGAGGGCGAGGGCAAGTCCGTCGGCTGAGCCGAGGCTTCCGACGTATGGCATGAAAAAGCCCGGCCAAGTGCCGGGCTTTTGTTTTGGAGTGATGCGTTCCGATTAGCCGAATTTGGCTGCCCGCTTGAGCTGGGAAGCCGCCGTCGCGAGCTCGCGGACCTTAGCGAAGTTGCCGGCCCGGATGGCGTCGGTCGGCACCACCCAGGAGCCGCCCACGGCCACAACGTTCGGCAAAGCGAGATAGTCGCCCGCATTGGCGGGGCCGATGCCGCCGGTCGGGCAGAAGCGCAGGTGGGGCAGGGGGCCGGCGATGGACTTCAGGAAGCCCGCGCCGCCCGAGGCCTCCGCCGGGAAGAACTTCAGCACCTCGAAGCCAAGCTCGGCGAGCCGCATGGCCTCGGAGGCCGTGGCGCAGCCGGCCATCACCGGAATCGGCGCCTCGGTGAAGGCAGAGGCCAGCTCCGGTGTGGTGCCCGGGCTCACGAGGAAGGTGGCGCCCGCCGCGATGGTCGCCTCGATCTGCGCGCGGCTGGTGACGGTTCCGGCACCGGCGATGGCGCCCTCCACCTCGGCCGCGATCAGCCGCAGCGCCTCCAGCGCAACCGGGGTGCGCAGCGTGACCTCAATCAGTGGCAGACCGCCCTCCACCAGCGCGCGGGCGAGCGGCACGGCATCTTCAAGGCGCTCGATGACCACGACCGGGACCACGGGGGCCTTGGCAACGAAGGAAAGCGGGCTCGGAAGGCTCATGGGATATCTCCGTTAAATCGTTTGAAGCGCAGTCCTGCCGTCGTGTCGAGCCCCAATTGCCCGCATCATCCCACGTCGAAGGTCACGCCCTGCGCCAGCGGCAGGCTCGATCCGTAATTGATGGTGTTGGTGGCGCGCCGCATGTAGGCCTTCCAGCTGTCGGAGCCGGCCTCGCGTCCGCCGCCGGTTTCCTTCTCGCCGCCGAACGCGCCGCCGATCTCCGCGCCGGACGGGCCGATGTTCACGTTGGTGATGCCGCAATCCGAACCTGCCGCTGAGAGGAAACGTTCCGCCTCGCGCAAATCCGTCGTGAAGATGGCGGAGGCGAGGCCCTGCGGTACGTCGTTGTTGAGCCGGATCGCATCGGCAAGGTCGAAGTAGCGCAGCACATAGAGGATGGGCGCGAAGGTCTCCGCAGCCACCGTGTCCGTCTGCGCGGGCATTTCCACCAGCGCGGGGCGGACATAATAGCCGTCGAGCGCGAACTCGGCCCCCAGCCGCTCCCCGCCGGTGACGATGCCGCCGGCTGCGCGCGCGGCCTCCAGCGCCACCTGCATGGCCTCGAACGCGCCGGCATCGATGAGCGGGCCCACCAGCGTGCCTTCCGCGCGGGGATCGCCCACGCTCACGGAAGCGTAGGCCGACTTCAGCCGGGGCAGGAGAGTGTCATAGACGCTGTCGTGCACCATCAGTCGGCGCAGAGTCGTGCAGCGCTGGCCGGCGGTGCCCATGGCGGCGAAGGCGACGGCGCGCAGCGTCAGGTCGAGATCAGCCGAGGGGCAGACGATGGCGGCATTGTTGCCGCCAAGTTCCAGGATCGACCGCCCGAAGCGCTGCGCAACGCGCGGCCCCACATGGCGGCCCATGGCGGTGGAGCCCGTGGCGGAGATGACGGGCACGCGCGGGTCGTCCACCAGCGCCTCGCCCGCCGCGCGGCCTCCCAGCACGAGGGTGGAGAGCCCCTCCGGCACACCGCCGAACCGGGCGGC
>JAEZMT010000204.1 GCA_023442085.1 Pseudomonadota bacterium
CGGCATCGGCGAAGCGGCCGCCGCCCTCGCCGTCCAGGCCGACGAAATCGGTGTCGCAGAAACGGCATTGGGCGGCGGCGCGATCCTCCTCCCGCCCGGACCACAGGTTGCACCCCGCGAACCGGCAGAAGACGGCGGCACGCCCCGCCTGCGCCCCCTCCCCCTGCAGGGTGAGGAACATTTCCTTGACTGAATAGGCCATAAGGCGACGCCTTTAGACCGAACGCGCCCGCGAGGGAAGCGCCGGCCAGGCATAGGTCGCCTGCGAAAGGCCGGGGCCTACTGGGCGGGGGCCGGCTGCGGGGCGGACGGCAGGACGGGCCCGGACGGCTGGGCCGCCCTCGCCTGATCGAGGCCGGTGATGCGCACGCCCTGCATCTGCACGCTGTTGGACATGGCCGTTCCGCTGGCGCTGGCGATGGTGCTCTGAAGCTGGGGCGCCATTTCCGCCAGTTGCGCGAACTTGCCGTGGTTGAAGCTGTCGAGCGCCTTCACGTCGGTCATGTCCACCACGACGGCGCCCAGTTCGACCAGCTCGGTATCGTTGGCATATTCTCCGAGCCGCGGCTTCTTGCCGGCGAGGAATTCGGAGAAGCCCAGCGCCTTGTCGTCCCGCGAGATGACCACGACGAACGGCTTCGGCGGCTTGCCGAAGCGGCGCAGCTGGGTCTTGAACACGTCCACGTCGATGTCCGGCGCGGCGAGGATGATGTTGCCGATCTTGTTCGGCGGCAGCGTCTTGCCGGAGATGCGGATCTGGCGCAGCGCCTCCACCGTCAGCCAGTTGCCCATGGAATGGGCGAGGATGCTCACCTGGTCCGCGCCACTGCCGAAGGCGAGGCGGATGGTCTCCTCCAGCTGGTCGCGGGCGGCGGTGGCGCTGTTGTTGTCGTAGACATAGCCCTCGGTGGTCGCCCGTGAGGCCCAGGTGAAGAGGACCGGCACGGCCGGGGCATCGGAATCCGTCGCCATCTGCGCGAGGCGGTACAGCGCCTCGGAGAACATGGTGTTGTAGCCATGCACGAAGATGAAGACGTTGCGCTTGCCGGCAGGCCGGCGCGCCAGCTCGCTCTTCAGATCGCGCAGGAACTCGCTTTCGGTGTCGCGGTAGACGGCCTCCCGCACCACCATGTCCGTGGCGGGATTGCCGAGCCCGTTCTTCGGCCATTCGATCTCGCCCGGCTTGTGGGTGGGCGGCACGGAAAGGTCGATCTTCGCGAAATTGAGCTGGGCGGAACGTTCGCCATTGAAGAACACGCCGGCGCGCGGGTCCCGTTCGCGGGTGGAGGCGACGAGGATCACCTGCTGGCGGGCGCCTTCTGCAAGAGGCGCCGAGACCGGGACGAGGGCATCGATTCCGGGGCGATCGGAGCAACCGGCGATGAGCATGACCACCGTCGCGGTCGCGATGAGGCGCAGTGCCAGATTGCGCAGCGTCATGCGCCAATTCCCCCGAAGTCTGCCACGCGCGTCGCATGCCCCCGCATCACGGGTTGTCTTGGCACAAACAATGAGGCGGATGAACGGCGATCGCCCGAAATGCTGAACAGCAGTGAAATGGCACCAGATCGGCCACGCCTCCGGTTACCACAAATTGCAAAAAGCAGCTAGTTGAGCCCTCTTTCGCCCAATGGTCTTGCAAACCAGCAAACCCAGATTGCGTCCGTGGTTCTCGTATCGGAGGGGCTGTCCGCCTATCTCTGGCACCAGACAGATACCGAGGCTCCGCACGCCGGAGGAGGACGCAATGGCAAACACCACCGAGACCACCGGGCCCCTGACCGGGCTGCACCACGTCACCGCCATCACGGCCGACGCCCCCTATAATCACCGCTTCTATACCCAGACGCTGGGCATGCGCCTCGTGAAGAAGACGGTGAATCAGGACGACGTTTCCGCCTATCACCTCTTCTATGCAGATGGGGAAGCCACCCCCGGCACGGACCTCACCTTCTTCGACTGGCCGGTGCCGCGCGAGCGCCGGGGCAGCCATGCGGCCGTGCGGACTTCTCTTAGGGTGCGGGATGAGGCGGCGCTGGAATATTGGGCGGCGCGCCTCACCGACGCGGGCGTTTCCCACGCCGGCATCGAGACCCGCGACGACCGCCACCAGCTTCCCTTCGAGGACCGAGAGGGCCAGCGCCTTGCCCTGATCGTGGATGACGGCAAGGGACCGGGCGTTCCCTGGGCGAAGAGCCCGGTGCCGGAAGCGCACCAGATCCGCGGCCTCGGCCCGATCCTGCTCTCGGTGCCGGACCTCGCCCCCACCGCCGCCGTGCTTCTCCACGTGATGGGCATGAAGGAGGTGCGCACCTATGCCGCCGAGGACGGGCGCGCCATCCACGTGTTCGAGATGGGCGCGGGCGGCCCCGCCGCCGAGGTGCATGTGAAGGTGGAGCCGGGCCTCACCCCCGCCGGACAGGGCGCGGGCGCGGTTCATCACGTCGCCTTCCGCGTCACCACCTTCGACCAGTATGAAGAGTGGGCGCGGCGGCTGAAGGAGCTGCGCGTCCCCAACAGTGGGATGGTGGATCGCTTCTACTTCCGCTCGCTCTATTTCCGCGAGCCCAACGGCGTGCTGTTCGAGCTGGCCACCGACGGCCCTGGTTTCGCCGCCGACGAGGATGCCGCGCACCTCGGAGAACGCCTCGCGCTGCCGCCTTTCCTGGAAGGCCGCCGCAGCGCCATCGAGGCCGGGCTGAAGCCGCTCTGAGGGCAGCTCCAAACGCAAA
>JAEZMT010000310.1 GCA_023442085.1 Pseudomonadota bacterium
TCCGTCAGGCGTCGAGCGGCGCCTCCTGGCGCGCCACCCGGGCGGCGACGCGTTCGAGCCCGGCGGTGATCTCCCGCCGCACGCTCGCCCGCATGTCCGTGCCCGACCGAAGCCGCCGCGCGAGCGCATCCAGGAGGAAGACATCGAGCAATGGCCGGCCCCTGCCGCCGTCAGGCGCGCCTTCCCCGTAGGCGGCCAGCACCGCGCGCTCGGCGCGGGCGCGAAAGGCGGCGAGAAGCTCCGCCCGCAGCTCCGGCGCCTCACGCGCGATTCCGGCTTCGCCGGCCCCGATGCGGGCGAGGATGTGCTCCACCGACGCGAGCAGCTCGGCCACATCCCGCCAGCCGCTCTCCCGCGTCCCGTCCGCGTCGCGTCCGCCTTGCGCGCCGGTGATGACCGCATCGCTGCCCGACACCAGCAGGTGTTCGAGATCAAAGCGGCCATGGATGCGGATGACCGGCACGTCCGCGCCGGCGAGGGCGCCGGCCACGCGCTCGCGCAATTGCGCGGCGAGCCAGTCGCCATCGACCTCCGCGAGCGCGTCAGGCGCCGCGCGCACGGCCGCCATGGCCTCCTCGATCCAGCCGTCGATCTGGCCGGTGCCGGCAACGTCAGGCGCGAAGGCCGGATCGGGGGAGGGGGCCGACAGGACCGCGTGCAATTCCGCGAGCCGCCGCGCGCTGCCGCGCAGCACGCGCAGCACGCCGGCCACCTCCTCCTCGAAATGCGGGTGGCCGCCATCGGGCCGGGCTGCCGCATCGAGCGCGCGCTGCACCTGCGCCATGGTCCAGCCGGCGGCGTTGCCCTGGTTGCGGACGAAGCCATAGGCGAGCGCGACCTGGGCCGATCCGCCTTCCGGACGGGTGCGGGTGACGGCGCCGATCAGCGGCGGCACGTGCGGGAAGTCGAGGGCGCTGAGATGGCGCGCCATCTCCAGCTCGCCGGTGCGGCCGAACTCCATGTGGCGGAACAGCTTCACGGCCACCCTGTCGGTGACGACGAGGCTTGCCGCCGGCTCGTCCGCATCGGCCAGCTCGCACAGCGCCCCGCGCTCCACGTCGAGCCCGTCCAGCCGGTCGGTGGGCGAGAAGACGAGGGCGCCGCCGTCAGGCAGGGGCACGGGCTCCGCCTGCCGCAGCGCGCGCAGCACGCCGGCGGGCAACCCGTCCAGCACCATGGCGTCGGTCAGGAAGCCCACGCGCCGGCCCTGCCGCACGCGGGTGAGGGCCAGTTGCTCGGCGATGGCGGGGGGATGCTGGTCCTCCCACGCCACGCAGAAGGACATGAGGAAACGCTCCGTGCGCCCGCCAAGATCGGCCTCGATCTCGGCCATGGCGACATCCCGCTCGGTGCCAGGCAGGCGCATGACCCAGCCGATGCGCACCGCGCCGATGTCCTTGGCCGTGCCGGGAAACCAGCGCCGCCGCGCCAGATATTGCGGCAGCGCCTCGGTCTCGATGACCGCGCGGTGGGTCTCGGAGAGGGCGCCCATCAGCCCGTCCCGCACCACGAGGGTGGCGAATTCCGGCAGCATCTCCGGCGCCGGATCGCGCCATGAGGGCTCCGCCGCGGTGGTGGAGAGGCGGAAGGCGTAGAAGCCGTAGGGCGGCAGGGTGAGCACGAGGGGCGCGCGGTCGAGCGCCGGCAGGCTGGTGCCGCTCACAAGGTCCACCGGCACGCGCTTCTCGAACTCGGCGAGGTCCAGCTCGACGCCCTGCAGGGTGTGGGCGAGGTTGGCGACGCACAGCACCGCCTCGTCCTCATATTCGCGCAGATAGGCGAGGATGCGCCGGTTGCGTGGGAACACCATGCGGAAGGTGCCGCGCCCGAAGGCGAGATGCTCCTTCCGCACGGCAAGGAACCGCCGCGTCCAGTTCAGCATGGAATGGGCATCGCGCGACTGCGCTTCCACATTCACCGCCGGGAAGCCATAGAGCGGGTCCTGGATCACCGGCAGCACCAGCTTTTCAGGATCGGCCTTGGAGAAGCCGCCGTTGCGGTCCGGCGACCATTGCATGGGCGTGCGCACGCCGTCGCGGTCGCCAAGATGGATGTTGTCGCCCATGGCGATCTCGTCGCCGTAGTAGATGACAGGCGTGCCCGGCAGAGTGAGCAGCAGGGAATTCATCAGCTCGATGCGCCGCCGGTCACGCTCCAGCAGCGGCGCGAGGCGGCGGCGGATGCCGAGGTTGATGCGGGCGCGCCGGTCGGAGGCGTAGATGCTCCACAGATAGTCCCGCTCGGCGTCGGTCACCGTCTCCAGCGTCAGCTCGTCGTGGTTGCGCAGGAAGATGGCCCACTGGCAGGTGGCCGGGATGGCCGGCGTCTGGCGCAGGATGTCGGTGACCGGGAAGCGGTCCTCCTTCGCGATGGCCATGTACATGCGCGGCATCAGCGGGAAGTGGAACGCCATGTGGCATTCATCGGCGTTGGGGCCGAAATATTGCTGGGTGTCCTCCGGCCAGAGGTTGGCCTCGGCCAGCAGCATCCGCCCGGTGTAGTGCGCGTCGAGATGGGCGCGGATCTGCTTCAGGATGCCATGGGTCTCGGGCAGGTTGGCGCAGTCGGTGCCCTCGCGCTCCACCAGATAGGGCACGGCATCGAGCCGAAGTCCGTCCACGCCCATGTCCAGCCAGAAGCGCATGACGGAGAGCACACGCTCCAGCACCTCGGGATTATCGAAATTGAGATCCGGCTGGTGGGCGT
Source organism: Pseudomonadota bacterium (assembly GCA_023442085.1). Taxonomy (GTDB): domain Bacteria; phylum Pseudomonadota; class Alphaproteobacteria; order Rhizobiales; family Xanthobacteraceae; genus Xanthobacter. Next base: position 2,707 of record JAEZMT010000310.1, read on the forward strand.
AGAAGCGGTGCCAATAGAACTGCCCGGCCACCTCGTCCCAGCTCCAGTTGGATTTCTCCACATCGCAGAACACGATGGGTACGCCGGGATAGCCCTTGTCGTCATCCGCCCAGACATAGAGGTTGCGCTCGGGGCTGCCCTTCGGCGCGCGCCGCGCGGCCTGGAACCAGGGGTGCTGGTCGCTGGTGTGGTTGATGACCAGTTCGGTGATGACGCGCAGCCCGCGCGCGTGCGCCTCGGCGATGAAGCGGCGCGCCTCGTCCATGGTGCCGTAATCCGGCGACACGCCTTCGTAGAGCGCGATGTCGTAGCCGTCGTCGCGGCGCGGCGAGGGATAGAAGGGCAGGAGCCACACGGCGGTGGCGCCGAGCTCGGCGATATAATCGAGCTTGGAGATCAACCCGCGGAAGTCGCCGATGCCGTCGTCATTGGCATCGAAGAACGACTTCACATGCAGCTGGTAGATGATGGCGTCCTTGTACCACAGCGGGTTGTCGCCAGCGGTGACGGGCTCAGGCATGGCCGAGGCTCCCGGTTCCGGAGGACTTTGAGCCGCGCACGGCGGCCGGGGCGGACGAGATCGGGGCGGGGCAGAAAGGCACGGTGCTCCCTTGAACCGTCGTGGAAGGACGAACGGTGGAGCCCGGCCGACACGTCGCCGCTGCGGCGGACGCGCCGGACGAGCGGCCACGCTTGCCTAACGCGGCTGGAGCGTGGCGGTTCCGATCCGTCGGGAGAGTTCAGGGGAGAAATGGGGCAGCCGGACGGCATGCGGGGGAATGCCGTCCGGCTGGCGCGTCAGTTTGCCGTGGCAATATCGGCGCCCGTCCTGTTTCGCGCGGACACGGCCTCCCGGCATCCCGAAAATGGAGGATGGCCGTCGAGATTTTTTTTGATGATCGGTTGGAACCCTGGTGGCTGATCCGCGTTTCAACGGTCGTGCGGGCTCAAAGGAGCCTGCGCCACCCGGTCATGTAGCGCGCTTTTTGACCGTCTCCCCAAAATGCGGGAGGCGCCAGGCGTCGTTGGCCGGCAGAACCTGACGCGACACCCCAGCTGCCCCACAGCTCACACGGAGGACCGCTTATGGTCGATGCCGCCCACCACCCGCTCAAGATCTGCATCGATGGCTCCTGCATCATCCTGCGCTCCCTGGATGACGCCATCGGCTTCGTCCGCTCCCATCCCGTGGGAGAGCACGCCGAGATGCTGGTGGACCAGATGGAAGCCGCCCGCCTGCCCGAGCTTCAGCGCCGGGCGTGGGTGGCGTTCGAGACCTTCGCCGACGCCATGCGCCTGTCCCCCGACGGGCAGCGCCGGATGATGTGAGCGAACGGCGGAGCGGCCGCGCACGCCGGCCGCTCTTTCGCCCGGCGGTCGGGTGGCCGCTCAGAACCGTACGGGCACCCGGTGGCGGGCATAGTCCGCCTCCACATAGTCAGGGTCCTTCTGGCGCTTCGGCAGCTTGATCTTCTCCCGCGGCACGTCCTCGTAGGGGATGCGAGAGAGCAGGTGCGAGATGATGTTGAGGCGCGCCCGCTTCTTGTCGTCTGAAAACGCCACGAACCAAGGCGCCCACATGGTGTCGGAGGCCTCGAACATGGCGTCCCGCGCCCGGGAGTAATCGTACCAGCGCGCGTAGGATTCCAGGTCCATCGGCGAGAGCTTCCAGATCTTGCGCGGATCGTCGATCCGGCTCTCCATCCGCCGGGTCTGCTCCTCCTCGGACACTTCGAGCCAGTATTTGAGCAGGATCACGCCCGATTCGACGATGGATTGCTCCACATAGGGCACGCTCTCCAGGAATTTCTGCGCCTGCTCCTCGGTGCAGAAGCCCATCACGCGATCGACGCCGGCGCGGTTGTACCAGGAACGGTCGAAGATGATGATCTCGCCGCCGGCCGGCAGGTGCGTCACGTAGCGCTGGATGAACATCTGCGTCTTCTCGCGCTCGGTGGGCGGCGGCAGCGCCACCACGCGGAAGATGCGCGGGCTCACCCGCTCCATGATGGCCTTGATGACGCCGCCCTTGCCGGCCCCGTCGCGGCCCTCGAAGACGATGCAGATCTTCGCCCCCGTGTGCTTCACCCACAGCTGGAGCTTCACCAGTTCGGCGTGCAGGTGCTTCAGCTCCGCCTCGTATTCCTTGCGCGAGAGCGGCGCGGCGGCAGCGCCGTCCGTGCCGGAAGGGGCTGCGGTGTTCGTCGCCTTCTGCTCGTGGTTGGCCTTGTGCTTTTTCTTGTGCTTGTGCGCCATGGCGGCGTCCTCCCTAAACCATTCCGGCGGGGCGGCGGATCAGGCCCAGCTGAGGAAGAAGCCCACGTCGCCGGGCATGCCGTTCGGCCAATCCACGATCATCGCCTTGAGCTTGTAGTGCCCCTGCCGGAGGTGGTCGCGCCACAGCTCGTAGGCCTGGCGCGGGCGGCCGGTGAGCGTGTCGGGCCAGCCCTCTTCCGCATTGTTGATGGCGCGGCCCTTGTCGGTGCACAGCACGTTCGGGAAGCGCATGACCATGATCTCGGTCTCGCCCCGCTGGGCGGCGAGCCGTATCTTGGTCATCAGGCTCTGGGCGATCTCGTGCAGCGTCTCGGGCGAGAGGTCCATGGGCTGGGAGAGGGTCTTGATCAACTCCGCGCGGGCCTTGTCGGCCCGGTCCATGGCGGAGATCTCCTTGGACAACTTGGCCGTCTCGATCTCCATCATGTACGCGCGCAGGTCATCCGCGCTCATGAAGCTCTCGTCGCCCAGCGTGGTGTGCTGCTGTGTTGCCTCGGACATGGGTCGCCTCCCTTGGGAACTGCCGTCTTCGGGCAGTTTTCCCATAAGTGGGACGATGTCGTTGTCCGATATCAACTCTTTCCGGCGGCGCTCGCGTTCACATCCGGCGGAGCGCCCAACAAAAAGGCCGGCGCCGGAGAGCTGGCGCCGGCCTCCCGTTTCAACCCGGAGGTCGAACCCGGAGAATGCGGTTTTAAAGTTCAGAGCGTCGCGAAGACGGACGCCGGAATGCGGAAGAATCCGCGGCCGTTGGCGAAGGTGCGGTAGTAGGACGCCGCGTTGGCATAGAGGTGATCGAACCAGGCCTTGCCGGTCTGGCCCTCGGGCAGCCGGTCGATGGTGAAGATGTCGGCGTTGGGCTCGAAGCGGACGTGGATCAGCACGTCATCGGTGGCAGACGCTTCGCCGGCGACGATGGGCTGTGCAAGGGCGTTCATCACAAGGTCTCCTCTGGAAGGGATCAAGAAAATCTCTGCGGTCGCCTTCCGGCGGCCGGTCCTGAAACGCCGGACCTGCCCCCGCGCCGCTGCCGACGAACCGTCGGGCGGCCTTTCGGACCCCCGCCGGACCCGGAAAGCCCCGCAATTCGCAAACGCTAGGCGGGGGTGGCCGCCCATTCCTTGATCGTGATCAAAGAGTGAGCGCCGGTATCGAAAGACCGAATGTCGCAGATGACGATGCATGCCGCTTCCGGCTGCGTTCGCCGACATCATCGGACCCGAGATCGATCCATCGGACAAGCGCCCGGCCCACCTTGCGCCCCAGCTGCGCCTGCGCCACATCTGCGCGCGGAGGCGGGCATGCGTTTCATCCACACGTCTGACTGGCAACTGGGCAAGCCGTTCGGCCGCGTGCCGGAGGAGGCGCGCACCGTTCTGAAGGAGGCGCGGCTCGATGTCATCGACCGCCTCGCCACCGCCGCGCGTGCCCATGGCGCGCCGCTGGTGCTGGTGGCCGGCGACGTGTTCGACAGCCCGGAGCCGGGGGACCGCGTCTACCGGCAGGCCCTCAACCGCATGAAAGCGCAGGCGGATGTGCGCTTCCTGCTGCTGCCGGGCAATCACGATCCTTTGCGCGCCGACGGATTGTGGAGCCGGCTGGCCGCCGACACCCCGGCCAATGTCGCAGCCCTCACCGAAGCGCGGCCGCTGGAGCTGGGCGACGCAGATAGCGAGCAGGCCGTGCTGCTGCCGGCCCCCCTTTCCCACAAGCGCAGCGTCGCCGACCCGACTCAATGGTTCGACGCGGCCGAGACCCCGCCGGGTGCCCTGCGCATCGGCCTCGCCCACGGCTCGGTGCAGACCTTCGGCGGCGATGCCGACCCCAATCTCGTCGCGGTGGACCGCGCCCGCCGCGCCGGCCTTGCCTATCTCGCGCTGGGCGACTGGCACGGCCGCACCCGCATCGACGAGCGCACCTGGTACAGCGGCACGCCCGAGCCGGACGATTTCGGCCGTGAGGTCACGGGTGTCGCATTGCTTGTCGACGTGTCCGGCAGCGCCCCGCCGCAGGTGACGGAGCTTCCCATCGGCCGCCATCGCTGGCTGGAGGAGGGCTGGTCCCTCTCCGGCGCGGACGATCTCGACGCGCGCATCGCCGGCCTCGCGCCGGGCGTGGCGCGGCAGGATCTGGTCT
>JAEZMT010000356.1 GCA_023442085.1 Pseudomonadota bacterium
ACGCCATTGGTCTGCATGGCCTCCAGATGGCCGCCGCGGGCCACCAGGCTGACCTCGGCACCGGCATGGGCGAGCTGCACGCCCAGATAGCCGCCGATGGCCCCGGCGCCGTAAATGCATACCTTCATGGCAGATCCTCCCTGCTGACCGCGCTCTATTACGTATTATGTATGCCAGGATAAGGGACGAGCCCGGCGTCCGGCAAGTGCTTGCCACCATAATAATGGAAATTAATTCCGCAACGTGGAAAATTTGACGCAGGGGCAGCGCGCGGGTTGGACGCCGGCGAGGGGAGGGATAGGCTGGCAGCAACGAAGCGGGAGGAAGAAGCGGCATGCCCGACACCGACGTCGCACCACGGCGCAGGGGACGGCCGGCATCCGGCACGTCGTCGGAGGGCGGAGCGGAGGTCCAGTCGCTGGATCGCGCCATCGCCCTGTTGCGTGTGGTGGCGGATCAGGACGGCATGGCGCTGGCGGAGATCGCGCGGCGCGCCGAACTGCCTGTGTCCACCGTGCATCGCCTTCTGACCACGCTGGAGAAGCGGCAGTTGGTCAATCACGACCTGTCCACCGGGCTCTGGACGGTGGGTCTGGGCCTGTTCCGCATCGGCTCGGCCTACCTGCGCATCCGCAAGCTGCCGGACATCGGCCGCCCGGTGATTCGCCGTCTCCTCCACGAGACGGACGAAACCGTGAACCTCGCCATGTTCGATGCGATGGAGCTGGTGGTGGTTGCGCAGGCGGAGGCCCATGCGCCGGTGCGTGCCTTCTTCCGTCTCGGGGCGCGGCTGCCGTTGCATGCGACGGCCGCCGGCAAGGCCGTGCTGGCAGCCGCAAGTCCGTCGTTCCGCGGCGCCTGTCTGGCGCAGGTGCGCTATGAGCCTTTCACGACGGCCACCCGCCGCGAGGAGCGGGCGCTCATGGATGACGTCTCCGAAATCCTGGAGCGCGGGTTCGCCGTGGACCGGGAGGAGCATGCCCCCGGCATGCGCGCGGTGGCGGCGGCCATACTCAACGAGTGGCGCGATCCCATCGGAGCCGTGTCGGTTTCCGGCCCGGCGGTGCGGATGAGCGAGGACCGCATCCTGCGTCTGGGCCGGCGCGTGGTCGCGGCAGCGGAACAGATGACACGCCTGTACTCGGGTGCCGATGAAACGCTCCCGCAGGACTATGCCGCGTTCAGGTGAGGGTGGCTGACCTAACTGAAATACAGTATTCCAAAGATCTGGCATACAACGTACCTAATTCCGAATTGAAAATTCCAATTGACACCCCTCCCTTCGTCTATACTCTTGCCAAGCCGCCGTAACGGCAACGGTGGGAACGCCAACGATTATGCCGGAAAAAATCGCGGATCGGTCAAGGTCCGCGAAGTTCAAACAGGCTGAAGTCCCGGTTTCGTCCGCTCCATAGAGGCTAAGCCCAGGAACAGGACGATCAGAAATGCTTTCGGGAACCTCGCCGGCGCATGGTCGCCGGTTGATATAAGCTCTGGAATTGCGATCCGCACACAAAACAACGCGGACGCGGGGAGGAAAATCAGATGCATTCGGCAATCGCCACGATCGTCAGGAGAGGTGTGGCTGCGCTCGCGGTCACGGCGGCGCTCGCTCCGGCCATGGCCCACGCGGCCTGGGAGCCCACCAAGACAGTGGAATTCATCGTGCCCGCCGGTACCGGCGGTGGCGCCGACCAGATGGCCCGGATGATTCAGGGCATCGTCCAGAAGAACAACCTGATGAGCCAGCCGCTCGTCGTCATCAACAAGTCCGGCGGTGCCGGCGCCGAGGGCTTCCTCGACGTGAAGGGCTCCAACCGGAACCCCCACAAGATCATCATCTCGCTCTCGAATCTCTTCACCACTCCGCTCGCCACGGGCGTGCCCTTCTCCTGGAAGGACATGACCCCGGTCTCCATGCTGGCGCTGGACGAATTCGTCCTGTGGGTGAACGCCAAGGCGCCCTACAACGATGTGAAGGGCTTCCTCGACGCGCTCAAGGCCGCCTCCGGCGACCAGACCTTCAAGATGGGTGGCACCGGCTCCAAGCAGGAAGACCAGATCATCACCGCCGCCATCGAGCAGAAGACCGGCGCCAAGTTCATCTACGTGCCCTACAAGGGCGGCGGCGATGTCGCGGCCCAGCTGGTCGGCGGTCACGTGACTGCCTCGGTCAACAACCCCATCGAGGCGGTGTCCCAGTGGCGCGCGGGTGAGCTGAAGCCGCTCTGCGTGTTCGACTACCAGCGGCTGCCCTACAAGGAGCCCATCGCCAACGGCAAGTCCTGGGCCGATATCCCGACCTGCAAGGAATCCGGCCTCGACATCGAATATCTGATGCTGCGCGGCATCCTCATGCCCCCGAATGCAACCAAGGATCAGGTCGATTACTTCGTCGAGCTGTTCAAGAAGGTCCGCGCCACGCCCGAGTGGCAGGAATTCATGCAGAAGGGGGCCTTCAACACGACGGCTCTGAGCGGTCCGGAGTATGCGGCCTGGCTCACCAAGGCTGAGGCCACCCACAAGGACCTCATGGAGAAGGCGGGCTTCGTCGCGAAGTAGGCCCGCGTGCAAGGTTCGCGGCGCCCGGACCGTAGTGGCTTAAGGGCCGCCGGCACCGGGAAGGGCAGGGACGGCAGAGGCTGCGCCAAGGCGCAGCCGAGCCGGCCGATGACCCTTCGCGCCGCTCTGGGAAGCCTATCCGGGACGCCGCGCGGCACGTGCCCGCCGTGCGCCCCGGCCGTGAACGGCCCCGTTTGAAGCCCCGCAGGACCCTCGACACGGTTGCCTGACAAGGGGCGCTTCAAGGATCTGACCCATGAGCATCGACAGCGGACACCACGTCCCCACCGCCCATAATGAGAAGACCGTCACCAACCGCACCATGGACGCGGTCGTGGCGGTGCTGTTCATGGCCCTTGCGGCCGTCGTCATGTCGGACAGCTGGCGCGTCGGCGCGAGCTGGGCGTCGGACGGCCCGCAGGCCGGCTACTTTCCCTTCTACGTCGGCCTCATCATGTTCATCGCCGCCACCACCACCCTGGTACAGGCGCTGGTGAGCCGCCATCCGGACCTTGGAAACTTCGTCGATCGCTCACAGCTCGTCTCTGTGATGCAGGTGTTGATCCCGACGACGGTCTATGTGGGCTTGATCTTCCTCGTCGGAATCTATCTCGCCTCGGCGGTGTTCATCGCCTTCTTCATGTGGTGGCTCGGCAAATACCCCGTGGCGAAGATCATTCCCGTGGCCGTGGGCGTGCCGCTCGTCCTCTTCGTGATGTTCGAGATCTGGTTCCTGGTGCCGCTGCCCAAGGGTCCGCTCGAGACCGCGCTCGGCTACTGAGCACGCGGGGATGCCGGTTCCTTGCCGGCACCGCACAGGTTGAGCCGACGGTCCGCTCTCCGGCGCAGGCCTTCGGGATGATCGCCGCCCCCGTCGTCACGGGAGCCGCAAACGCGGGCAACGCCGCCGGCCGTCACGGACCCGGGCAAGCCCCATCGACCAGACATCGACGCACATCAGACAACGTGCCCGTCCCGCGCGAGCCGCCACAAGAGCGGCCCAGGGGGGCGCAACGGAGGACCCCGTGGAAGCGCTCACGTCACTCATCGGAGGGTTCGGTGTCCTCGCCGACCCCATGAACATCATCTACATGTTCGTCGGCATCGCGCTCGGCGTCCTCATCGGCGTGCTGCCGGGGCTGGGCGGCGCTAACGGCGTCGCGATCCTCCTGCCGCTCACCTTCTCCATGACGCCGGTCTCGGCGATCATCATGCTCTCCTCCATCTACTGGGGAGCGCTGTTCGGCGGCGCCATCACCTCGATCCTGTTCAACATTCCCGGTGAGCCCTGGAGCGTCGCCACAACCTTCGACGGGCATCCCATGGCCCAGAAGGGGAAGGCCGGCGAGGCGCTGACGGGGGCCTTCACCGGCTCCTTCATCGGCGCCTTCTTCGCCGTGCTGCTCATCACCTTCCTCGCCCCGGTCATCGCCAAGTTCGCCCTCCAGTTCGGGCCGGCGGAATTCTTCGCGGTCTATCTTCTCACCTTCTGCGCCTTCGTCGGCATGGGGCGTGAGCCAGCAGCAAAGGTCATTTCGGCCATGATGCTCGGCTTCGCCCTCGCGGCGGTGGGCATCGACACGGTGACCGGTCAGCTGCGCATGACCTTCGGCTCGGTGGAGCTGCTGCGCGGCTTCGACTTCCTGGTGGCGGTCATCGGCCTGTTCGGCGTGGGCGAGATCCTGCTCACCATGGAGGAAGGCCTCGCCTTCAAGGGCAAGAGCGCCGCCATCAACGCCAAGGTGGTGTGGGAGACCTGGAAGAAGCTGCCGCGCTACTGGGTCGGCTGCCTGCGCTCGGCCATCGTCGGCTGCTGGATGGGCGTGACCCCCGGCGGCGCCACGCCCGCCTCCTTCATGAGCTACGGCCTCGCCAAGAAGTTCTCCAAGAACGGAAACAACTTCGGCAAGGGTGAGCTGGAGGGCGTGGTGATGCCGGAAGTGGCGGCCCACGCCGCCGGCACCTCGGCGCTGCTGCCCATGCTCACCCTGGGCATTCCCGGCTCGCCCACCGCGGCGGTGCTGCTGGGTGGCCTCCTCATCTGGGGTCTGCAGCCCGGCCCGCTGCTCTTCGTGGAGCAGAAGGACTTCGTGTGGGGCCTCATCGCCTCGATCTACCTCGGCAACATCGCCGGCCTGATCGTGGTGCTGACCACCGTCCCGATCTTCGCGGCCATCCTGCGCATCCCGTTCAGCGTGATCGCGCCGGTCATCCTCGTGATCTGCGCGGTGGGCGCCTACACGGTCCACAATGCGGGGCTCGATATCGCGGTCATGCTGATCTTCGGCGTCATCGGCTATCTGTTCAAGAAGCTCCAGTATCCGCTGGCGCCTCTGGTGCTGGCCCTGGTGCTCGGCGACATGGCCGAATCGTCCTTCCGGCAGGCCATGCTGGTCTCGCAGGGCCACCTCTCCATCTTCTGGTCCAACCCGCTGGTGGGCTCCATCGTCACCCTGGCGCTGGTGATGCTGGTGTGGCCGCTGGTGTCGAAGGTCATGGCCCGCCTCAACGGGCGCAAGGAGCCGGCGGCTGCTGAGTGACAAACGGCGGGCGGGGGTTAACGGCCTCCGCCCGCACCGCATCTTCCAGGCGGATGACGCTTGGTCGTGCTGCGGCGCGCAATCGAATTCCCGGCAGACGGGATTGATATGGCGCAATGAACACCGTATACAGTATTTCACGGATGAGGAACGCCTCGACAGAAGGCGGCCGCTTCCACGGGAGAGGAAGTCCAGGTCGTGCAGACGCCCGTGCATCAGACGCCCGCGCATGAGGTCGTTGATCCTCCGAAGCTCAAGGTCGAGCCTCTGGAGGCCGCGTCCAGCCTGCGCATGCTGGCCTACGACGCCCTGAAGCGCGCTATCACGCAGATGGACATCTACGGCTCGACCACTGAATTCCGTCTCGACGAGCGCCAGCTCTCCGAGACCCTGGGCGTGTCGCGGACCCCGATCCGCGAGGCCATGACCGTTCTGGAGCAGGAGGGCTTCGTGCGCTCCGTTCCGCGCCGCGGCATCTTCGTGGTGCGCAAGACCAAGCGCGAGATCCTCGACCTCATCGTGGTCTGGGCGGCGCTGGAGGCGATGGCGGCGCGGCTGGCCGCGACCCATGCCTCGGACCACGAGATCGCGAGTCTGCGCCGGCTCTTCCACGAGTTCGAGGCGCAGCCGCTCGCCAACCACATGAACGAGTATTCGGAGGCGAACATCGCCTTCCATCAGGCGGTGATCCGCATGGGCGGCTGCCGACTGATCGTGGACATGACCGAGAACCTGTTCCTGCACATGCGCGCCATCCGCGCGATCTCGGTGCGGCAGGAGAACCGGCACGAAATCTCCATGCGGGAACACATGGCGATCATCGATGCGCTCGAGAAGCGGGACCCAGATCTCGCCGAGCGCCTGGTGCGGGAACACACCATGGGCCTCGCGGCTCATGTGGAACGGCACGGCGTCTTCCCCGAATAGGCCGGTTACAGGCCACGGAACGGCGCCCTAGGAGATCCTCATGGCTACGGCGGAAAAGTCCAAGATCGAAGACAACGTGGTGCACATCGACCCGGCCGCCGAGGCCGAGCGCGATCTCACCGACGGCTTCCACCTCGTCATCGATGCCCTCAAGCTCAACGGCATCGAGACGATCTACGGCGTGCCCGGCATCCCGATCACGGACCTCGGCCGCATGTGCCAGGCCGAGGGCATCCGCGTCATCTCCTTCCGTCACGAGCAGAATGCCGGCAACGCGGCGGCGATTGCGGGCTTTCTCACCAAGAAGCCCGGCATCTGCCTCACCGTCTCGGCCCCCGGCTTCCTCAACGGCCTGACGGCGCTGGCGAACGCCACCACCAACTGCTTCCCGATGATCCTCATCTCGGGCTCCTCCGAGCGCGAGATCGTCGACCTTCAGCAGGGCGACTATGAGGAGATGGATCAGCTCGCCATCGCCAAGCCCCTGTGCAAGGCGGCCTTCCGCGTGCTGCATGCCGCCGACATCGGCATCGGCGTCGCCCGCGCCATCCGCGCGGCGGTGTCGGGCCGACCGGGCGGCGTCTATCTCGACCTGCCGGCGAAGCTCTTCGGCCAGGTGATGGATGCCGAGGCGGGCGCCAAGTCCCTCGTCAAGGTGATCGATCCCGCCCCGGCGCAGATCCCGGCCCCGGCCGCGGTGGATCGCGCCATCGAGCTGCTGAAGGGCGCCGAGCGTCCGCTCATCATCCTCGGCAAGGGCGCGGCCTACGCGCAGGCCGACGACGAGATCCGCACCTTCGTCGAGAAGAGCGGCATTCCCTTCCTGCCCATGTCCATGGCCAAGGGCCTTCTGCCGGACACTCATCCCCAGTCGGCGGGCGCTGCGCGCTCCACCGCGCTCAAGGATGCCGACGTGGTGCTGCTGGTGGGCGCCCGCCTCAACTGGCTGCTCTCCCACGGCAAGGGCAAGACCTGGGGCGATGCCCCGAAGAAGTTCATCCAGGTGGACATCGAGCCCAAGGAGATGGACTCCAACGTCGAGATCGCGGCCCCGCTCGTCGGCGACATCGGCTCGGTGATCGCGGCGCTCAACGCCCGCCTCGACGGCAGCTGGAAGGCTCCGCCGGCCCAGTGGACCGAGACCATCCGCACCAAGAAGGAAGCCAACATCGCCAAGATGGCGCCGAAGCTTCTGAAGAACTCGGTGCCCATGGACTTCCACTCGGCACTCGGCGCGCTGAAGAACGTCGTCAAGGAGCGCCCCGATGCGCTGCTGGTGAACGAGGGCGCCAACACCCTCGACCTCGCCCGCGGCATCATCGACATGTACGAGCCGCGCAAGCGCCTCGATGTCGGCACCTGGGGCGTGATGGGCATCGGCATGGGCTTTGCCATCGCGGCGGCGGTGGAGACCGGCAAGAAGGTTCTCGCGGTGGAAGGCGACAGCGCCTTCGGCTTCTCCGGCATGGAGGTCGAGACCATCTGCCGCTACAACCTGCCGGTCACCATCGTGATCTTCAACAACAACGGCATCTATCGCGGCACCGACACCGACCCCACCGGGCGTGATCCCGGCACCACGGTGTTCGTCCCCGGCTCGCGCTACGACAAGATGATGGAAGCCTTCGGTGGCGTGGGCGTGAACGTCACGTCCCCCGACGAGCTCTATCGCGCGGTCAGCGCCGCCATGGATAGCGGCAAGCCCACCCTCATCAATGCGGAAATCGATCCGGCGGCCGGCTCCGAGAGCGGCAACATCGGCTCGCTGAACCCGCAGAGCGTGGTCAAGAAGAAGAAGTGAGCGGCGCCTGACGCGCCTCTCATCTTGCAAGGCTGGTCGGCGGGGCCTCAGGTCCCGCCACCCAACCCGACGATACCAAAACAATAAAAGTAAAACCGGGAACGAAAACAGAGCGGAATTGTGAGGATACGATGGGCAAGGCACTAGAGGGGGTCCGCATCCTGGACTTCACCCACGTTCAGTCCGGACCGAGCTGCACCCAGCTGCTCGCCTGGTTCGGCGCGGACGTGATCAAGGTGGAGCGTCCCGGCGAGGGCGACGTGACGCGCGGCCAGCTCCGCGACGTGGACGGCGCCGACAGCCTCTATTTCACCATGCTCAACTCCAACAAGCGCTCCATCACACTCGATACCAAGAATCCCGATGGCAAGGCCGTCCTCGAGCAGCTCGTGCGCCAGTGCGACGTGCTGGTCGAGAATTTCGCGCCGGGCGCGCTCGACCGCATGGGCCTCACCTGGGAGCGCCTCTCCACCATCAATCCGCGCCTCATCCTCGCCTCCGTGAAGGGCTTCGGCCCCGGTCCGTTCGAGGATTGCAAGGTGTATGAGAACGTCGCCCAGTGCGCGGGCGGCGCTGCCTCCACCACCGGCTTCCGTGACAGCCTGCCCATGGTCAGCGCCGCGCAGATCGGCGACTCGGGCACCGGCCTCCACCTCGCGCTCGGCATTGTCACCGCGCTGTTCCAGCGCGAGCACACCGGACGCGGCCAGCGCGTGATGTGCGCGATGCAGGACGCCGTGCTGAACCTGTGCCGGGTGAAGCTGCGCGACCAGCAGCGCCTCGCCAACGGCCCGCTCAAGGAATACAGCCAGTTCGGCGAGGGCATTCCCTTCGGCGACAGCGTGCCCCGCGCCGGCAACGATTCCGGCGGCGGCCAGCCCGGGCGCATCCTGCGCTGCAAGGGCTGGGAGCATGATCCCAACGCCTACATCTATTTCATCACCCAGGCCCCTGTCTGGGAGAAGATCTGCGATGTCATCCACGAGCCCGAGTGGAAGACCGACCCGAACTACGCGACGCCGGCCGCGCGCCTGCCGCACCTCAACGAGATCTTCACCCGCATCGAGGCGTGGACCATGGCCCACACCAAGTTCGAGGCCATGGAGATTCTCAACAAATACGACATCCCCTGCGGTCCCATCCTCTCCATGAAGGAGATCGCCGAGGACCAGTCGCTCTACGCCACCGGCACGCTGGTGGAGGTGGAGCACCCGACGCGCGGCACTTATCTCACCGTCGGCAATCCCATCAAGCTCTCGGACAACCAGGTCGAGGTGGAGCGCTCGCCGCTCCTCGGCGAGCATACCGAGGAGGTGCTGGCCCAGGTGCTCGGCCTCACCCCCGACCGCATCGACGTGCTGCGCGACTCCGGCGCCATCGGTGTGCCGCGGCGCATGGCAGCCGAGTGACCGCCGCCGGGTAAGCGCGGCGGAGTAACAGCATACGCCTCGGGGCGGCGGTCCTTCAGGGGGCCGCCCCGTCGCCGGCGACGGCGGGAGGTGACAGGTTTGAAAGGATGACGCGATGACTACGGCCGTCGATCTCGCTCAGCTCATGGATGCCGTCGCCGATGCGATCGTGGTCTGCGACAAGGCCGGCGACATCGCGCTGTGGAATCCGGCGGCCGAGCGCATGTTCGGCTTCACGCCCGACGAAGCCGTGGGTCAGTCGCTCGACATCATCATCCCGGAGCGCCAGCGCCAGCGGCACTGGGACGGCTATAACGAGACCATGCGCACCGGCGTCACCCGCTACGGGACGACGCTGTTGCGCGTGCCGGCCATCCACAAGGACGGCCACGCCTTGTCCATCGCCTTCACCGTCGCCCTCCTGACCTCCCCGGCGGGCGAGCCGACCCACATCGTCTCGGTCATCCGCGACGAGACGGCGCGATGGAAGGAGGAGCGCGACCTTCGCAAGCGCCTCGCAGATGCCGAGGCGCAGATGAAGGCGGCAACCCAGGCATAAGAGACCGGGCAAACCGGCGGGTGAAGCCGGCGGCGGCCCCGTGCCGTCACGCCGGAAGGTTTCGGGACTGCGGATGCCTCGCGCGACGCCGTCCCGCTGTCGAAGACCAGTTTTTGAAAAGGGAACGCAAATGACCAGCAAGCCGTTGGAAGGCATCAAGATCATCGACTTCACGCACGTTCAGGCCGGCCCCGCCTGCACGCAGCTCCTCGCGTGGTTCGGCGCGGACGTCATCAAGGTGGAGCGTCCCGGCTCGGGCGACGTGACCCGCAACCAGCTGCGCGACATCTCCAATGCCGACGCGCTGTACTTCACCATGCTGAACTCCAACAAGCGCTCCCTGACCCTGGACACCAAGACCCAGGAAGGCAAGGAAGTGCTGACGAAGCTCATCAAGGAGAGCGACGTCCTCGTGGAGAACTTCGCGCCCGGCGCGCTCGACCGCATGGGCTTCACCTGGGAGCACATCAACGAGCTGAACCCGGGCATGATCGTCGCCTCGGTGAAGGGCTTCTCGGACGGCCACCACTACGAAGACCTGAAGGTCTACGAGAACGTGGCGCAGTGCGCCGGCGGCGCGGCCTCCACCACCGGCTTCTGGGACGGCCCCCCCACCGTGTCGGCGGCGGCGCTCGGTGACTCCAACACCGGCATGCACCTCGCCATCGGCATCCTCACCGCGCTGCACGCCCGCAACAAGACCGGCAAGGGCCAGAAGGTCGCCGTGTCCATGCAGGATGCGGTCATCAACCTCTGCCGCGTGAAGCTGCGCGACCAGCAGCGCCTCGACCGCGTGGGCTACCTCGAGGAATACCCGCAGTACCCCCACGGCACGTTCTCGGACGTGGTTCCGCGCGGTGGCAACGCGGGCGGTGGCGGCCAGCCCGGCTGGGTGCTGAAGTGCAAGGGCTGGGAGACCGATCCCAACGCCTACATCTACTTCACCGTGCAGGAGCAGGCCTGGGGCAAGGTGGCGGAAGCCATCGGCAAGCCCGAGTGGATCAACGATCCTGCCTACAACACCGCCCGCGCCCGCCAGGACAAGATCTTCGACATCTTCGCGGTGATCGAGGCGTGGCTGGCCGACAAGACCAAGTTCGAGGCGGTCGACATCCTGCGCAAGTTCGACATCCCCTGCGCCCCGGTGCTCACCATGAAGGAGATCGCCGAGGACAAGTCCCTGCGCGAGAGCGGCACCATCGTGGAAGTCGATCACAAGCAGCGCGGCAAGTATCTGACCGTGGGCAGCCCGATCAAGTTCTCCGACATGAGCGTGGAAGTCACCGGCTCCCCGCTGCTCGGTGAGCACACCGACGAGGTGCTGGCGGAACTCGGCTATTCCCCCGAGCAGATCAAGTCCATGCACGAAGGCCGCGTGGTCTGATCGCATCCGTTCCCCGGCCCAGCGAAAGCGCAGCTTGAGCGCCGAGCCGGGGTCCAGCGCAGAACGTCTGCGCAGCAGCCCATTCCCTCTCCCGCACGCGGGGGAGGGCCTTCGATACGGCGGCCCGTAACGCCCCCCTCCCGGCCTTGCCCGATGCGCTGAGCGCTCCGGCCGCCGGCTCCACGCCGCCCCTGAGGGGAAAGGCGATCTTCGTCCGCAAGGACGTCTGCGAAATTCACCTCGCCGAGTGCGTCACGCCTCGCGCTTTCACTGGCGCCCCCACTGGCGTCGTGTCGCACTGGAGCGTGCGCGCGATTGGGTGCAGACTGCGACTTTCGTCGTAACGTGCAGCCAAAGCGCACTCGAACCGCGGCAAACGCGGCCCTCGACGAGGGAGGAAACCCCGATGAACATTCACGAATACCAGGCCAAGGCCATCCTCCGCGATTTCGGCGTGCCGGTCTCCCGCGGCTTTCCCGCCTTCACCCCCGAAGAGGCCGAGGCCGCGGCCGGCAAGCTGGGCGGCATCGCCTTCGTGGTGAAAGCGCAGATTCACGCCGGTGGCCGCGGCAAGGGCAAGTTCAAGGAGCTTCCCGAGGGCGCCAAGGGGGGCGTCCGCGTGGTGAAGACCGCCGCCGACGTGAAGACGAATGCTGCCGAGATGCTCGGCAATACGCTCGTCACGCTGCAGACCGGCGCCGACGGCAAGCAGGTGAACCGCCTTTACATCGAGGAAGGCGCGCTCATCGACAAGGAATTCTATCTCTCCATGCTGGTGGACCGCGTGACCTCTCGGGTCGCCTTCGTGGTCTCCACCGAAGGCGGCATGGACATCGAGGAGGTGGCGCATTCCACCCCCGAGAAGATCCACACCTTCTCCGTAGACCCCGCCACCGGCGTGCAGCCCCTGCACGGCCGCAAGGTGGCGCAGGCCCTCGGCCTCACCGGCGATCTCGCCAAGCAGGCCGGCGCGCTCACCGCCAATCTCTTCAAGGCCTTCACCGAGAAGGACATGAGCCTTCTGGAGATCAACCCGCTGGTGGTGACCAAGGACGGCCGGCTGGTCTGCCTCGACGCCAAGGTGGGCTTTGACTCGAACGCGTTGTTCCGCCACTCGGACGTGGCCCAGCTGCGCGACGAGAGCGAAGAAGACTTCAAGGAGATCGAGGCCTCGCGCTACGATCTCTCCTATATCGCGCTCGACGGCACCATCGGCTGCATGGTCAACGGCGCGGGCCTTGCCATGGCGACCATGGACATCATCAAGCTCTACGGGATGGAGCCGGCCAACTTCCTCGACGTGGGCGGCGGCGCCACCAAGGAGAAGGTGACGGCCGCCTTCAAGATCATCACCGCCGATCCGAATGTCGAGGGCATCCTCGTGAACATCTTCGGCGGAATCATGCGCTGCGACGTGATCGCCGAAGGCGTCATCGCCGCCGTGCGGCAGGTCGGCCTGAAGGTGCCCCTCGTGGTGCGCCTCGCCGGCACCAACGTGGACGAGGGCAAGAAGATCATCCGCGAATCCGGGCTCAACGTGATCCCTGCCGATGATCTGGACGATGCGGCGCAGAAGATCGTCGCGGCCGTGAAGAAGGAAGCTGCGTGATGTCCGTGCTGATCGACGCCAACACCCGGGTCATCACCCAGGGCTTCACCGGAAAGAACGGCACGTTCCACGCCGAGCAGGCGATCATGTACGGGACGAAGATGGTGGGCGGCACCTCTCCCGGGAAGGGCGGCTCGGTGCATCTCGGCCTGCCGGTGTTCGACACCGTGCTGGAAGCCAAGGAGGCCACCGGCGCGGATGCCTCGGTGATCTACGTGCCGCCGGCCGGCGCAGCCGACGCCATTCTGGAAGCCATCGACGCGGAAATCCCGCTCATCGTCTGCATCACCGAGGGCATTCCCGTGCTCGACATGGTGAAGGTGAAGCGGGCGCTTTCCGGCTCGAAGTCTCGCCTCGTGGGGCCGAACTGCCCTGGCATCGTGACGGCGGGGCAGGCCAAGATCGGCATCATGCCCGCCAACATCTTCAAGACCGGCACCGTCGGCGTGGTCTCGCGTTCGGGCACGCTGACCTATGAAGCGGTGTTCCAGACCTCGCAAGAAGGCCTCGGCCAGACCTCGGCGGTCGGTATCGGCGGCGACCCGGTGAAGGGCACCGAGTTCATCGACGTGCTGGAAATGTTCCTGGCCGATCCCAAGACCGAGTCGATCATCATGATCGGCGAGATCGGCGGTTCGGCCGAGGAGGAGGCTGCGCAGTTCATCGCCGACGAGGCGAAGAAGGGCCGCAAGAAGCCGATGGTCGGCTTCATCGCCGGCCGCACGGCCCCTCCCGGCCGTCGCATGGGCCATGCTGGCGCCATCATCTCCGGCGGCAAGGGCGGCGCCGAGGACAAGATCGCGGCCATGGAGGCGGCGGGCATCCGCGTGTCTCCCTCGCCGGCGCGCCTCGGCAAGACCCTGGTCGAGGTGCTGAAGGGCTGAGGGGAGACGGCTGCGGCTCCTTTGCGGGGCGCTGTTCCCCCAAACGGGGGTCATGCCCGGGCTTGTCCCGGGCATCCCCGTCGGGCCGCTGGTGCTTTTACCTGCGGAAAATTCCCGGCCGAGCTACGTGGCTGGCCGGGACAATCCCGGCCATGACGGCAGGCTCGGTGAGCCAGGGGCTCCAAAACAATCATTCAGAGGAAACACCCATGACCACCTGGCTGCGCTTTGCCGCCGACGGAAAGACCGGCTTCGGCACGCTGGAGGGCGACACGATCGCCGTGCACGAGGGCTGCATGTTCGCGGGCGCGACGCCGACCGGCGCGACCGTGAAGCTCGCCCACGTGGCGCTTGAGGCCCCATGCGCGCCCACCAAGATCGTCGCCCTGTGGAACAACTTTCATGAGCTGGCGGCCAAGCTGAAGGTGGCCGAGCCGTCCGAGCCGCTCTATCTGCTCAAGGCCACCACCTCGGTCTCCGCGCCCGGCTCCGAGGTCCGTCGGCCGGCGTCCTATGAGGGCAAGACGGTCTATGAGGGCGAGCTGGGCATCGTCATCGGCAGGACGCTGACCAACGTGTCCGAGGCGGAAGCCGCCGCCGGCATCTTCGGCTACACGGTGGTGAACGACATCACCGCCGCCGACATCCTCAACCGCGACCCGACCTTCCCCCAGTGGGCGCGGGCCAAGGGCATCGACGGCTACGGCCCGTTCGGCCCGTGGATCGTGACGGATTTCGACCCCGCCGCGGCGCGCGTGCGCACGATCCTCAACGGGCAGGAGCGGCAGAACTACCCGCTCGCCGACATGATCTTCCCGCCGGCGCAACTCGTCTCGCTGCTGTCGAAGGACATGACGCTGAACCCCGGCGACCTCATCGCCTGCGGCACCTCGGTGGGGGTCGGCACCATGAAGGAGCCGACCAACGCCATCGAGATCGAGATCGCCGGTATCGGCACGCTGGTGAATACGTTCGTTCAGTGAACGCCGGTCAGGGGCGGGCGGTCAGCCTCTGACTGCCCGTGCCCCGGCAATGAGGATACAGGCACCGACGAAGCCGGCGACGAGATAGCCGAGCCAGCCGGCGAAGCCCACGCCCAGCAGCCCGAACAGGAAGCTGGCGATGGCGGCGCCGATGATGCCGAGGATGATGTTGGTGAAGAGCCCGGTGTCGCTCTTCATGAACATGGAGGCGAACCATCCGGCGAAGCCGCCGATGATGATGGCGGCAATCCAGCCCACTTGCGCGTCCTGCATGGTGTCCTCCGCGAAACCGCCCCGCTCGCGTGGGGGCGCGAGAGAAACGGTACACCCGGCCTGTGGTTCCGGCCACGCTCGCGAATGGGTGCGGCG
>JAEZMT010000375.1 GCA_023442085.1 Pseudomonadota bacterium
CCACATCCATGAACTCGTCGAGTGTCTCGACCAGATGGACGCCGGCGCGCTCCACCATGGCCTTCATCACCGCATAGTCGCCCGCCAGCGCGCCGGTGTGCGACTTGGCCGCCTCCTGCGCGCGGGGACTGCGGCCGGGAAACAGCATCACCAGCGGCTTGCCCACGGCGTGGGCGCGGGAGGCAGCGGCGAGGAACAGGTCCGGCCGCCGGATGTCCTCGGCATAGATCATGATGACGCGCGTCGCCGCATCGTCCACCAGATGGTCGACGAAATCGCCGAGGCCGAGGTCCATCTCGTTGCCGGTGGAGATGTTGTAGGCGACCGCAACGCCGCGGGAATTCAGGCCGTGGCGCAAGTGGTTGGCGAGGCCGCCGGATTGGGACACGATGGCGACCGCATCGTGCGTCCCCTCGGGCATCGCCGGCACCTTGTTCACGCCCACGAAGGTGATGCTGAAACCGGCCGCGTAATTGGTGAAGCCCAGACAATTGGGGCCGACGACGACCATGCCGCCGGCGCGCACCCGGGCGCCGATGCGCTCCTGCTCCCGCCGCCCCTCCTCGCCCGTCTCGGCGAAGCCGGAGGCGAAGACAATCGCGGAGCCGACATCCCGCGCCATGCAGTCGTCGAGCGTCGCCTCGACGCTCGACGCGGGCACGGTGAGCACCGCGAGGTCCACCCCTGCCGGCAGTTCGGCCATGTCGGTGAGCACGGTGAGTCCGTCGATGACACCCGGGGTGCGCCCCACCAGGTGGACAGCACCGGAAAAGCCGTTCTCGCGCAGGTTCTTCAGCACGATGTGACCGGCCGACTGGGGCTTGGAGGACATGCCGACGATGGCCACCGACTTCGCGTTGAGCAGACGATCAAGACCTTCGGTGCGCTTCGCGTCCGTCGCCGGGATGAACGGCACGTTCATGGTTTCCTCCGTCTCGGACCGTTCGCGGGGACCGAACGCTCCGGCTGCGTGGCTGCTTCTGCAGTTCTGGAGGTTTGGGTACCAGCCGGCGGGAGGCGGGAAAAGCGCGCATTGACTGCCCGCGCCGTTCCAAAATTGAGACAATGCGAAGTCAGGCAGGCCGAGGCGCGCGACCGCGCTTCGGCCGCGCGCGGACCGGCAATTGCGACGTTCGAGGTCGGCGCGGCGCGCCTCAGGCCGTGGTCGGCGGGCGGTTGTAGCCAGCGGGCTGGGCGCGCTCGAAGGCGGCCGCTGCCCGCACCACATCGTCCTCGCAACATGAGCGGCCGACGATCTGGAGGCCGATGGGCATGCCCTCAGGCGACAGGCCGGCGCATACCGCCCCGGCGGGCTGGCCGGTCAGGTTGAAGGGGTAGGTGTAGAACACCCAGGACACGAGGTTGCGGTCCTCCAGCCCCTCCGGCAGGTTCCGCCCGGCCTCCAAGGCGCTCACCGGCAGCACGGGGGAAATCAGCAGGTCGTAACGCTCGAAGAAGAGGCGCATCTTCTCGCGCAGCGCATAGCGGGCGAAGACGCTGGCGTAATAGCTCTTCATCTCCTGGCCGAGGGCGGGCATCAGAATATCCGCAACGGCCGGATCCAGAAGCTCGCGCCGGTTCTCCAGCACATCGCGCAGGCGGGTGCCGACGCCGGCGTAGAATTCGGCCGTCCACAGATCGGCGGGGTCGGTGTCGAACACCGCATCCACCTGCTCGACATGGCAGCCCAGCGCCTCGAAGGTGCGGGCGGCCTGGTCGGTGGCGGCAATCACCTCGGGCGCGGGGCGGGCGTAGCCGAAGGTGGGGCTGTAGGCGACGCGCATGCCAGCCACCGAGGCCTTTGCAGCGCCCATCACGTCCGGCACCGGGCCGGCGACGGCGAAGGGATCGCGCCGGTCGTATCCCGCCACGGCGGAGAAGAGCAGCGCCGCATCGGCCATGGAACGGGCGATGGGACCCACATGGGCCAGCGTCGGCGTCGCCGAGGTGGGCCACACGGGCACCCGGCCGAACTGGCCTTTCAGGCCCGAGAGCCCGCTGAAGGCGCAGGGAATGCGGATGGAGCCGCCGCCGTCGGTGCCCAGCGCGAACGGGGTGATGCCGGCCGCCACCGACGCGGCCGCGCCCGCACTGGAGCCGCCCGGCGTCATGGCGAGGTTCCACGGGTTGCGGGTGATGCCGGTGAGCGGGCTGTCGCCGATGGGCTTGCAGCCGAATTCGCTGGTGGTGGTCTTGCCGATGAGGATGCCGCCCTGCGCCTTCGCCCGCTCGACGGCCGGGGCGTCCACCTCGGCGATATTGCCGGCCATCGCGCGGGAGCCGGAGGCATAGGGCACGCCCTTCACCGCCATCAGGTCCTTGGCGGAAAACGGCAGGCCGTGGATGAGACCGAGCGGCGCGCCGGTCATCACCGCATCCTCGGCGACGTGGGCGGCGGCCATGGCCTCCTCCTCCAGGATGAGAAAGAAGGCATTGAGGGTGGGCTGGGTCGCGATGGCGCGATCGAGCGCGCGGCGCGTCAGCTCCACCGGGGAGACCTCCCGCCGGGCCACCAGCGTGCGCAGGGCGAGAGCGCTCAGGGTGTCGAACTCGTCGGACATGAGGCGGCTCCGGCGCATGCTGGATTTTGAATGGAAAGCAAAGAGAGTGCTGCTGGACGGCCGGCAGTGACCATCCAGCAGCCCCATACGTCTCGTCAGGGCAAAAGAGACGTATTTGCGAGTTCAGTTGAGGATGGCGAAGGCGCGCACCGGCGAGCCGGAGCCGCCCTTGAACTTCAGCGGCACGCCGAAAAACTGGAATTCGCCCTTGCCCACCAGTTCCTCCAGATTCACCAGCCATTCCCAGTGGCTCATGCCGAGATCGCGGCACAGGCGGTGCTGGGCGAAGATGTTGTCCGTGGGCTTGTCGGTGGAGGGGCCTTCCACCCCCTGCATCATGGAGCCGCGGGCGTAGAGCCACTTGGTGGCCTCCACCGTGAGCAGGGGATTCTTCCACACGCTGTCGAGGCTCGGATAGTTGCGGGCGTGGAAGCCGGTGCACAGGAGCACGATGTGGCCGTCCACCTTCACGCCGGCGGCCTCCTCGGCCTTGGCGAGGTCTTCCTCGGTGATGTCGCCGAGATCGGGGATGTGGCGCAGGTCGAAGCACACCGCCTTGCCCATGAACATGTCGAGGGGCATCTCGTCGATGGAGGCGCCGTCCGGCTTCACATGGCGGTAGGCGTCCACATGGGTGCCCACATGGTCCAGCATGGCGATGAAATTGGTCTGGAAGGTCATGGCGTCGCCCTCGACGCCGAGACCGAAGGCCTTGGAGCTTTCGTGGCTGAGGTGCGTGGTGATCACCGGCCGCTGAAACAGCTTGTGGGCGGGCATGTTGTCTTCGATGAGCAGGCTGAGATCGACAATTCTGGACATGGGGGCTCCTTGGACTGGATCGACGTGCAGAAAATGTGAGGCTCAGGCCGCCGGTTTCTTGCGGCCGAGGAAGGCTTCCATCACCTCGGGATCGCGGGCGAGCACCTGGCTCGGCCCTTCCCGCGCGACGCGGCCGTTGGCGATGACATAGGCATGGTCAGCGATGGCGAGCGCGTAGGAGGCAAGCTGCTCCACCAGCAGAATGGTGAGGCCCGCCCTGTTGAGCGAAGAGAGCACGCCCATGAGCTGGTCGACGATGCGGGGTGCGAGGCCGAGCGAGAGTTCGTCGATGATGAGCAACTCGGGCTCGGCCATCAGCCCGCGGGCGATGGCCAGCATCTGCTGCTCGCCGCCGGACATGGAGCCGGCCTGCTGGCTGAGGCGCTCCTTCAGGCGCGGGAACAGCTCCAGCACCTTGTCGCGGGTCTGTTTCGCACGGGCGCCTTTCAGGCCGCCATGGACATAGGCGCCGAGGATCAGATTGTCCTCCACGCTCTGGTCGGGGAAGATCAGCCGGCCTTCCGGCACCATCACGAGGCCCTGCCCCACCTTGGCGTTCGCGCTCATGCGGGTGGTGTCGGCGCCGCGGAACAGCACCTTGCCGCCGGACGGGGCGACGAGGCCGGTCGCACCCTTCACCATGGACGACTTGCCGGCCCCGTTGTTGCCGATCACCGCCACCAATTGGCCGCGCTTCACCTTGAGGGAAATGTCGCGCACCGCCACCGCCGCGCCGTAGCGCAGTTCCATGGACTGGATGTCGAGCAGCACGTCCGCAGCATCGGTCTTTGGATGGGTGTCGGTCTTGAGAGGCGTCATGCCGTCACCTCGGCGGGGGTGGCGTGGTCCAGGGAAGTCCCGAAATAGGCCTCGATGACGCGCGGGTTCTCCTGCACCACGGCAGGCGTGTCGCTGGCGATCACCTGGCCGTAGTCCAGCACGGTCACCGTGTCGGCCACCGCCATGATGAGTTCCACATGATGCTCGATGAGCAGCACCGAGACGCCCAGCGCCGCGATGCGCCGGATCATGGCTTCCAGCTCGTCGATTTCCTGGGTGGTGAGCCCGGCGGCGGGCTCGTCCAGTAGCAGCACGCGGGGCCGGGGCGCGAGCGCGCGGGCGATCTCGAGGCGGCGCTGGAGACCGAAGGGGAGGAAGCGGGCCTCCTCGTTGGCGTAGTCCTCAAGCCCCACGAACGCGAGCAGGCCGATGGCGGCGCGCCGGCATTCCTCGTCCTGCCGCCGCATGGCGCCGGTGCGCAGCACGGCGGCGAGAAGCCCATATCCGAGGCGCTGCTGGTAGCCCACCATCA
>JAEZMT010000437.1 GCA_023442085.1 Pseudomonadota bacterium
CGTTCGGCGACGCGGAGCAACGAGACCTGGGCGATGGACTTTGTCCATGACCAGCTCGCCACGGGTCGAAAGATCCGGGTTCTGACCATCGTCGACACCTTCACTCGGTTCTCGCCGGCGGTCGACCTCAGGTTCAGCTACCGGGGCGAGGACGTGGTGCTGACGCTCGAACGGATCTGCCGGAGCATGGGCTATCCGGAGAGCATCCGGGAGGATCAGGGATCGGAGTTCATCAGCCGCGATCTCGACCTGTGAGCTTATCAGAAAGGCGTGGTGCTGGACTTCTCGAGGCCCGGCAAGCCGACGGACAACGGCTTCATCGAGTCCTTCAACGGCAAGCTCCGGGCGGAATGCCTGAACACCCACTGGTTCATAAGCCTTGACGACGCGCGGGCGAAAATGGAGGCTTGGCGTAGAGACTATAACGAGGTCCGGCCACACAGCGCGATCGGCAACAAGCCGCCGATCGCGCTCATGAATGGCTCTCCGACATCTCCGCCGGAATGAGCCCTAACCCCGGAATTTTCCAGCTCCGGGTGGCCTAGAAACGGGGGAGCGCTTCATTCGCGCGAGGCGCAGTCCTGAAATTCGGGTGGGAACTAAATCGCTCTTCCCCTGCACCGGCAACCACTCGCCCCCCAGTGCCAAATGTCTGACGTCTTTTGCTCCGATAGACTCAGCAGGGCCTCACCCTCACATCTCGCCGGTTCGCGATGCTCGCTGACGGGCCCGGCCTCAAGCTCGTGCGTTTGTCATTCTCCCCGGAGCGTCAGCTCAGGCAGATACTCACCGTGCTGTTCATCGTCCTCGCGGCCGACTGGGACGTGCTAAGGAAATTGGGATCAATGAGGCATTGCAAGAAACGGAAGGGCTACCGCCGGATTTTTCGATCCCGAGGGTCAAGAGGGGTGGCCCATCCGCAGTGAAACGCGCCGTCAGCTGCTCGCCAAAGACCCGTTGGGGATGTCGGTCACCAACATATAGCCGGGGGCGTGGGTGATGCAGAAGTCCGGTCGGGCGTTGGCGATGACCGATTGGGGCGTGACGCCACATGCCCAGAACACCGGGATCTCCCCGGGCGCGATGTCCACCGCGTCGCCATAATCGGGCTTGGCCAAATCGTCGATACCGATCAAGCCGGGATCGCCGAGATGCACCGGCGCGCCATGCACGGAGGGGAAGCGTGACGTAATCTGGATGGCCCTGATGGCATCCCTTGGGTTCAACGGGCGCATGGAAACCACGAGCGGGCCGGAAAAGCAGCCAGCCGGGGTGGTCGGAATCGTCGTCCGGTACATGGGGACGTTGCAGCCCTGCTCGATGTGGCGCACCGGCAGGCCTGCGGCCAGCATCGCTTCCTCGAACGAGAAGGAACAGCCGATCAGGAACGAGACGAGGTCATCCCTCCAGAAATCGGTGAGCTCGGTGGGTTCCGCGACCAGTTCACCATCCCTCCACACGCGATACCGCGGGATGTCCGTGCGGATGTCGAGGTCGCGGCCGAGCCCCGGCAGGAAGGGATCGCCGGCCTCCGACACCCCCACCAGAGGACAAGGCTTGGGATTGCGCTGGCAGAACAACAGGAAGTCGTAAGCCAGCCGGCGCGGCAGCACCGCGAGGTTCGCCTGCACGAAGCCGGGCGCGATATTTGCTGTGGGGCAGTCCAGCACGCCGGAGCGGGCGGCGCGCCGGGCGTCCAGCGGGTCAGAATAGCGGGTCTCGTTCATCTTTGCCTTCCATGGACGTCAAGACGGCAGCGCTGTCTTCAGCGTCTGTTCGATGCCTTGTCCGATGGACAGAAGCCTGCGGTCAGCACCACCAGGGGCCGCGATCATCAGCCCAACGGGCGCTGTTCCCGGCGCGTGGCAGGGGACTGAAAGAGCGCAGCCGTCGAGGAAGTTGATGAGCGTGGGATTGCGCAGAATGAGCGCGTTCGCGACACCGTAGGCCGCATCGTCCGCCGCGAGGGGGGAGAGAGCCGGCGCCACCACCGGGACGGTGGGCATCAGCAACGCGTCGAAGGGGGAGAGGCGCGCCTCGACGGCTGCCACCCAGGCGGTTCGGGCCTCCAGCACATCGAGATAGTCCGCCGCCGACATGTCCTTGCCGCGCAGCATGCGCACCAGAACGCGCGGATCATAGCGCGCCCCTTCGCGGGCGATCAGGTCGCGATGCCAATGCCACGCCTCGGCCGCCGCAAGCCCGCCCTTGGCGTTGATGGTGGCGAGGGAGGCAAATTCCGGCACCGCAATCTCGGACACCTGCGCGCCGGCGTCCCGCAGCATTCCCAAAGCGGCGGCAAAGGCTTCGATGACGGCCTCGTCCGCCCCATCCATCACCAGCGTCGTCGGCACCGCGAGACGCAGGCCGGCGAGCGGCGTAGGCGCCGGTACGCCCTCGCCGCTGCCGGACAGGATGGCATCAACCTGTGCGCAGCATGCGACGGTCGGCGCCAGGGGGCCGACGGAATCCAGGCTGGTGGACAGCGGCAGCACCCCCGGGCGCGGCACCCGGCGGGCGGTGGGCTTGAAGCCCACGATGCCGCACAGCGCTGCGGGAATGCGCACCGAACCGCCTGTGTCCGTCCCGATGGCGGCGACGCTCATACCATCGGTCACCGACACCGCGGCACCGGAGGAGGAGCCGCCAGGGATGCGGCCCGTCGCCCGGTCGTAAGGGTTGAGCGGCGTGCCGTAATGGGGATTGAGGCCGAGACCGGAAAAGGCGAACTCGGTCATGTTGGTCCGCCCCACCAGCACCGCGCCCGCTGCGAGGAGCCGACGCACCACGGGGGCGTGCTCGGCAGCGGCGGGCGCACCATCAAGAGCGACCGAGCCGGCGAGGGTGGCCTCGCCGCGAACATCGAACAGGTCCTTTATGGAGATCGGCAGCCCTTCGAGGGGGGAGCGCACCACGCCATCCTTGCGCAGCATGTCCGAAGCGCGCGCCCAGCCAGGGGCACGATCGCCATACAGGCGGGTGAAGACGCGCACGCCCTCCCCTGCCGGATCGGCGGACCGTGCGAGCGCGTGCTCGGTCAGGGCCGCCGCGCTCGTTCTGCCCGCCTCGAGAGCGGCACCAAGGCTTGCGATGGTGTCGATCATGATGTCAGGCAACCTCGGGAAGCACGTCCACCGCGTAGGTGTGACGGATGGTGCGGCCTTTCACGGGATCGGACAGTTCCATGGTGAAGGAGGAGGACGGACGAATTCCGCCGATGGCGCCGACCGTGCCGCAGATCATGCCGACACCCTCTGGCATGGCGACTTCGCCTTCCGCGAAGCCGGCGATCAGGTCCCGCGGCGGCCGTAGGGTCGAAAGCAGCCCCTCCTGATAGAGCACGGTCCTGCCGTTCTCCTCGATGAAGGAGCGGATGATGAGTTGATCCCAATGGTCCTCGACCTCCGCGAACCGCCAGGCGGACCGTGCGATGGGCTTGGCGCAGATCTGCTTGGAGAGCGCCACGCTCTGGGTCTCCAGCTTGCGGTCGGTATGGTCGGAGGCGAGGCTCACATACATCTCGCCGCCAGCCGAGAAGACGAAGGTCTCGACCTCACCGGAGGTTTGACCGCCGATGACCTGGATGCGGTCCGCCTGGGTCATCAGGTTCTCCGCACCGCGATAGAAGAGCGGCACGGCGCTTGGACGCGGCACGCCGATCGCGAACAGTTCCTCGATGTGGTGCTCGATGGCGGCCAAGTCGCGTCCCGCCCAGCCCGCAACGACCAGATCGGTGAGATCAATGGCGAGCGGTCCGGCGCCTGCGACGTCGAATTCCAGTTTCATGCTGTGACCTGAGCCTTGAGGGACATCCACGCCGTCAGGAGAAGAGGCGGGGGAGAAAGAGCGCGAGGCCCGGGAAGAGGCTGATGAGCACCAGCAGGGCGGCCATCGCGAGCACGAAGGGGATGCTGCCGACGATGACGGCGTTCATGGACCCGCTCTTGCGCAGACTCTGCACCACGAACAGATTCAGCCCGACCGGAGGGGTGATGAGCGCGGCTTCCACCAGGATGATGATGAGGATGCCGAGCCAGATGGGGTCGTACCCCAGCTTGATCATGATGGGCGCGACGATGGGGATGGTGGTGATCATCATGGAGAGGGTCTCCATGAAGCAGCCGAGGATGAGGTAGAAAATCACGATCACCACCAGCATCTGCACGGCGGAAAGTCCGAGCCCGGTGATGGAGCTGGTGATGGCATCCGTGATGCCGGCGGCCGACATGACGAAGTTGAGGAAAGCGGCGGCGATGATGATCAGCATGATCATGGCGCTCGCCTTCATCGTGCCTTCCACCGCCTCGCGCAGCATCGACAGAGTGAGCCGCCCGAACCAGGCCGCGAGGATGAGCGCACCGAGCACGCCAAGCGCCGCGGCCTCGGTGGGCGTGGCAAGGCCCGCATAGATGGAGCCGACCACCAGCAGGAAGATGCCGAGTGGCGGGGCGAGATGGACGAGGCTGCGGAAGCGCTCGCCCCATGTGACCTGCACCTTGCGCCCGCCCCAGGCCGGCCTCGCCACGCAGGCGATGATGACGGTGAGCATGAACAGGCCCGCCAGCATCAGGCCGGGAATGATCCCCGCCAGATAGAGTTTTGGCACCGAAGAGTTGGTGAGCACGCCGTAGATGACAAGATTGATGGAGGGCGGGATGAGGATGCCCAGCGTCCCGCCGGCCGCGAGGCTGCCCAGAAACAGGGACTCGTTGTAGCCGTACCGCTTGATCTGCGGGATCGAGACCGTGCCCACCGTCGCGGCGGTGGCGACGCTGGAGCCCGACGTGGCAGCGAACAGGGCCGAGGCGCCGATATTGGCGTGCATCAGCCCGCCGGGCAGCCACGAGAGCCAGAGGCTCATGGCGCCGTACATGCGCTCCGCAAATCCCGCCCGCAGCAAGACCTCGCCGAGCATGATGAACAGCGGGATGGCCACCAGCAGGAACTCGTTGTTCGTGCTCCAAGCCAGTTCGCCGATGCCACGGGTGAGCGGCAGGAAGGAATACAGGGGATCGAGGATGAGCCCGAGCACGCCGAGCGCCGCACCGACCGGGATGGACAGGCCGATCAGAACCAGCAACAGGATGAGGGTTGTCGCGATCATGCCGTCTCTCCCTTCACCATGCGCTCGCCGGCGGCGGCTTCTTCCTCGGCCTCTTCCTGCGTGGAGCGCACCCCGGCAATGGCCTTGACCGTCTCGATGTCGCCGGTGACGAGCGCCACCGAGGCGCGAAGCAGCATCAGGCCCAGCACCACGCACATGAAGACGAGGCCGATGAACCAGAGGCCCTGGGGGATGTAGAGGGGCGTGGCGAGCGGCGTGTTGGCATGGGAGTTCTGGGCGCCGGACGTCGCCACCACGTCATAGGCATAATAGGTCAGCACGCCCATGAATGTGCCGAGGGCCACCATCGAGACCCAATCCAAGACGGCGGACAGACGGACCGGCAGATACTGGTAGAGCACATCCACCCGCACATTCGCCCGCTGGAGCGTCGCGAAGGCGAGCGACCAGGTGGTGGAGATGGCGAAGGCGTAGCTCGACAGCTCATCCGCCCCGCCGAGGCTCCGGCCGAGGAGCTTGCGGACGAGCACCTCCACCGAAATGAGGAGGACGCTGGCGATGGTGAGGGCGCCGCCGACCCAGACGGCGGCACGGGCGAGCGTCTCGGCAAAGGCCGTGAGCGCCGCCAGGGCGGGAAGCTGCGGAGCGCGTGTCATCGGCGGTTCCTTCACGGCGGGCGGGCGCCGGTAGGACCGGCCCCCGCCTCGGCTCAATGGCTCACTTTATGGCTCACTTGGCGGCGGTGACGCCGAGCGTCTTGCCGACGGTGGCGTTGAAGCTCGCGACGCATTCGGCAGAGCACCGGGCCGCCCACTTCGGCAGGATCTGATCCTGCAGCACCTTCTTCAGCAGCGCCTTGTCGGCGTCGGTCGGCGTGACCAGCACCATCTTGCCCTTCACGTCGAAGGGGCAGGCGGCGGCGCCGGTGTTGCAGTCGTAGCCCTGCTGCGTCTGCTTGGCGGCGGCGGTCCAGATGTCGTTCACCAGCCCGTCGATATTCGTATGGAGGAAGGTCTGGACCTTCGGGTCGAGCTTCTGCCAGGCCTTGTCGTTCACGGCGTGAATCTGCTGGTTCCAGTTGATGGGCAGCGCAAGAAGGTGGGTGGAGACCTCGTACCATTTCGCCGAGTAGCCGGAGAGCGAGCCGGTAATGGCGCAGTCCACCACCTTGTTCTGGAGCGCAGGCACCACCTCGCCGAACGCCATGGTGACGCTGGAGCCCCCGAAGGCTTCCACGAACTCCGCCTGGGTGCGGCTGGAGGTGCGGACCTTCTTGCCCTTGAGATCGGCCAGACCCTTCATCTCCGCATTGCAGAACAAGACCTGCGCAGGATAGGTCGAGATGCCCAGAAGACGGACATTCGAGCCGTCGCCATAGGTCTTGGCCAGCACCGGCGCGAAGGCATCGGTCACCTCGCGCGCGGTCTTCACGTCCGGCGCGAGGCCGGCAAGGTCGATGGCCTCGTTGATGGGATTGTCGGAGGCGAAGTAGGACAGCGTGGCGGTGCCGAATTCGACGACGCCCTGGGACATCAGGCGCAACAGCTCGGGACCCTTGAGCCCCATTTCGTTGAAGCCCTTGATCTCGGCCGTCACCTGCCCCTTGGACTTCTCAGGGATAGTCTTGGTCC
Source organism: Pseudomonadota bacterium (assembly GCA_023442085.1). Taxonomy (GTDB): domain Bacteria; phylum Pseudomonadota; class Alphaproteobacteria; order Rhizobiales; family Xanthobacteraceae; genus Xanthobacter. The sequence continues at coordinate 6,697 of JAEZMT010000437.1, forward strand.
AGAACGGCTTCTCATAGTCCTGATAGGCGGTGAGGTTGCTCAGGCCGCCCACCACCTTCAGGTTGGTCTTCGGCAGCTCCTGGGCGCCCGCGGCGGTGGCGGCGAGGAGAAATGCGGCGGCGGAAAGCATCAGACGTTTCATGTTCTCTTCCTCTGGTCTTGCTGTTGGTTCAGGTCTTCAGGTCCACTCGACGCACTGACGGGGAAAGTCGAGCATGGAAAGCGGGCCGTCTTCAGTGATGAGCACCATCTCACCCAGCGCGGCCCCGCCCACGCCGGGCACGAACAGGTTCGGGTGCAGCTCGAACAACATGCCCGGTGCGAGCGCGATCACCGGAGGCGACGCCGCCGGCGCGGTGGGGTCGAAATGCTGGCGGAATGCGTCCGTCAGCAAGGGGTCCTCGTAAGAAAAGCCAAGCCCGTGCCCGCTGCGGAAACGGCGCAGGCCGGGATAGTTCGCCTTGATCCTTCGCCGGTCAAATTCCCGCTCCATCGCGGCTTCGACGCCACCCAGCGGCGCACCGGGCTGCAGGGCGGAAAGACCGGCTTCCAGCATGGCCTCCACATGATCCACCAGGACCTTGTGTTCCGGCTTCTGCGGGCCGATGGAACCCATGCGGATGCCGTGCCCCCAATGGCCTTCCACGGTGAGAGCCACCCCGAGGGCGACCTGGTCGCCGATTTGCGGGACCTGCAGAGCCTCCTCGCGCCAGTAGCGGCAAAAATCGGCTTGCGGCAACACAGTGAGCCATGTCCGGCAATAGTCCGCCCCGGCCCGCCGGGCCGCCATCTCCAACTCAAGCTGCACCTGCCAAGCGGGTATGCGGCGTGCGAGCTCCGAGCCTAGCTGCCTGAAAAGCATGTCGCACAGCTTCGCCGCCGTCCGGTGATTTGCGATCGCCGCATCATCCTTCAGAAGGCGCTGGCGCGACAGCTCCTCATCAAGGGCCAAGCCCTGAGCGAGGGGGCCGAACAACCCGTGAATGCGGGCCGGCATCTCGCCGAAGCCCACCGTGCCCGCCCCCTCCTCGACAAGCGTCCCAACCATTCCAGCCCAAGCGGCGGGACGAAGGTCGTGCAGGACAAGATCCCGGCGAAGGGTCTGCGCCAGCGGCATCATGAAGGGGCTGCCCACCAGGAGGTGCGTCGCCTCCGCGGTGATCACCAGTAAGGACGGGCTCTCCCGGCCATCCCAACCGCACAGATAGCGCAAGGCGCCGTGCGACTGCGTGCCCGCTCCGAGCGCGCTGCCGTGGCCGAAAGCAAGGACGGCTTTCGCGCCGCGCCCAGCCGCCCGCTCAAGCAGAGCCCGCCGGCGGCCGGCGAAGACGGCGGAGCCATCCGCTGGTGCGGTCGCCATCAGGCCCGCGTCAGACTATAAGAATGAGTGACGATTGACATGGGCGCGCGCGTGCGCAGCCGGTCTCGCGGCGGTCTGTCATGATCGTATGTCCCTCTGTGGCGGCTTTTTTGCCGGCCTTATGGGGGACATTGCAGGGTATGGAGGCCTTCCCTGTCCAATTGTATGTTTGGAAGCGAGATATAAAAAAAATTTAGACCTGAGGCTCCACCGTGTCCCGCTCCATTTCAATGCCTTCAGCCATCTCCTGGGCCATCCGCGCGATGACCCGGGCGGGATAGCTATCCGGACCGTCGATAAAGCTGGCCGTGAAGCTGAGGTCCGGCAGAGGATCCGACACCACCTCCAGGAGGCGCAACTCGCCGCGCTGTAATTCCTTGCCGAGGAAGACCGGTGTGATCACCGCCGCGCCGATACCGTCCAGCACCATGCGCACCACCATCGACAGGGATGCGCTTCCATACATGCGCGGCGTCGATATGCCCGCCCGCATGAGCATGTCCCGCACCACGCGATAAGGCGAGCTGCTTGAAGAATATGTGATGATCGGCAGTTGCGCGACTTCGGCCAAAGTGAGACGCCCCGGGCCAAGCGGGATTCCGGGCTTCGCGACCCAGGCCAGAGGATAGGTGCAGAGCGGCAGATTGGCGACGCGGGCTTCGAGCACAGGACCCATGAGGAAGGCAAGGTCGATCTCGCGGCCCATGAGATGGGATTGCAGCACAAGCGTGCTGTCGACCTCGATTTCCAGGACCAGCGTGGGATAGGTAGCGTGCACCTTTTCGATCAGCTGCGGGAGCCATGTCTGCACGATGGTCTCGGCCACTCCGATCCGCAGCATGCCGTTCATGGTGGTTTGGTCCCGCGCCGCGTGTATCATATCTCGCCGCGCCTCGATCATCCGCTCGGCATGAACGAGCAGTTCATGCCCCTTTGCGGTGAGCTTCACGCCGCGCGCTTCCCGCTCGAACAGCCGTACTCCCAGCGCGTTCTCCAGAGACGCGATGCGCTGCGAGACCGCGGGCTGTGTCGTGCCGAGCTTTTCCGAAGCGGCGCGGAGACTGCCGAGCGCGGCCGCCCAGAAAAATGTTTCGATATTGCGCAGGTCGATCATCGCTCAATGATGCCCCGAATGGAGCGCGCCTCAAACAAGCGCTCACGAGGCGCATCATTGATCGTAGACGCTCGCCAACTCCAGCCTCGATTCGTCCCGCTGCGTGATCTCACGCTGCGAAGCAGAGGTTCATGGGACTGGACAGGGATCGACTCCAACCAACCCCTGATAGCAGTCGCGCGCCAGAAGCGGACCTCACCAAGTGCGTGCCTGAACGTCCGGCATCGGGCCGTCTCCGGACTGTCAGCTTTCCGGTAGCGATGCAGTGTAGCCGACCTTCTGTACCCGGCCCCCTGCCGGCCATTCAGCGTCGCCGCGGCGAACTTCGGCTCCTGGAGCAGTTGGGCAGGCGGGTGCGAACTCCCCCGCTCCTTGCGTTCGCATCGGTGCGGTGAATGTTCGCTCCCGCGAAAGACGCGGTCTCGGCTCCTTGATGGCAGGGGCTACGCGAACAGGATGCAGGTCGGACTGCCCGTCCGCGCCACGACGGTCGCCTCCGACAGTTCGCCGGACCGCTGATCGCGCGAGAAGGCTACGATGGTGTCGCTGTCCTCGTTGGCGGCGAACAGGCATTGGATCGACGGGTCCAATGTGAAGAAGCGGGGCGTTTTTCCGTCCGCAGCCACCCAGCCGACGGGTGAGAGGCGACCCGTTCCGCTATCAACCGCGAACGTCGCCAGGGAATCGTGTCCGCGGTTACTCACATATACGAACTGACCGTCGGGAGAGGTCTCGATCTCCGAACCCCGGCTGAAGCCGATGAATGTATCGGGTAGGGCCGAGACCTCCTGGCGTGGCGTGATCGCGCCCGACTGCGGGTCGTAGGCGCAAGACAGGACAGTTGATGACAACTCGTTCAGGACGAAGACGAAGGGCTGCGCGGGGTGGAATGCGAGGTGGCGGGGGCCGGACCCCTCGCGCGCCCGGGCAGGCGGCGTGGCTGCGGCCTGCAACTTGCCGGCATCGTCGAGTCTGTAGGTGAGGATGAGGTCGAGCCCCTTGTCGGGAACGGCAACAAACCGGCCTGCCGGATCGAACACCACCTGGTGTGGCTTGGCGAAGGGCTGCTGAACCCGATGGGGGCCAACATTGCCGCTCAGCGGCACGTGATCGACGATGCCGCCAAGAACGCCGTCGGTCCCCACCGACAGCACGGCGAGGCTGGAGACGTGGGGCGTCCTGGTGATGTGGTTGGCAACGAGCAGAAAGCGTCCGCTGGGGTCGAGAGTCAGATGGACAGGATTGAGTCCCTGACACGGCACCTGGCTGATCGGCGTCAGGCGGCCGCCGGCCGGATCGATGCGAAAGGCGCTGACCTCGCTGGAGTCACCGTGAACGGCGTAGAGCACCCGGCGGCCGTGATTGAAACACAGGAAAGATGGATTCAGCAGGCCGTCGACAAGCTGGATCCGGTTCCAGGTCCGGCCGAAGTTCGAAATCTGGAAGACGGCGATGCCCTCGCCGCGGGCATTACGCTCGCGGGTGGTGCGGCAGCCGACATAGGCGATGCGGGACGCTAGGGCCGACATGGGGCTCTCCTTGGCCGAGGCCGATCGGGACGATGCGTATCCCGGCGTGGAGGCCACCAGACCGCCCGAAGCCATCATTCCGACCACCTCGCGCCCGGTGACGGTAGGGACTTCCACTCCAACCTTGCGCACCCCTCCTCCATATTGCTTTTTATACATATAAACATACATTCTCGCGGGCGGCAATGGCGGAGCAGGCGCTAGACAGGGCCGCGGGAAAACGCCAACCGGTGAACTCACCACGATGATGGCGAGGTCAAAGATGCCGAGGCCAAGTCTCGTACCGCAGCTCACCGCGATGATATTGGAGCAGATCCGGGATGGTCGGTTCGAGCCAGGGCAGCACTTGCCCAGCAAGGTTCTGGCGGACAATCTCAAGGTCTCGCGCGCGCCCATTAATGCGGCGCTCAAAGAGCTGGAGCGCTCGGGGGTCGTGCGCTCGGAACCAAACCGGGGCTATTTCCTCGCGGATGATGTGGAGCGCCGCGTCGACAGCGGCGAAGTTCCCGCGCCGGCGATGGACGGTGAGGACGACATCTACTGGCTCATTGCCGAGGACCGCCTCGCAGGCAAGCTTCCGAACCGGATGAGCGAGGCGGAGCTGATGCGCCTCTATGACATCCCACGCAACCGCCTGCTCAAATCCCTGTACAGGATCGCTGAGGAAGGCTGGCTCGAGCGCCTGCCGGGCAATGGCTGGGAATTCCGGCCAATGCTCACCTCACGGGATTCCTATGTGCAGGCCTACCATTTCAGGGCCGCCATCGAATCTGAAGCCCTGCGGCAGCCGGGCTTCGCGATCGACGCCCCCGGTTTCGCGACGGCCAGGGCCGAGCAGGCCTTCATTGTAACGGAAGGTCACCGCACGATGTCGCGTGCGGAGATCTTCAAGGCGAACTCGACCTTCCACGAGATGGTCGTGGCCTGCTCGGGCAATGACTTCTTCCTGGAGGCGGTCCGGCGGGTGAACCGGCTGCGTCGTCTCATTGAATACCGCGTGACGCTGGACCGCAGCCGGTTGCCTGCGCAGTCGCGCGAGCACCTGATGATCCTGGACCTCATCACCTCCGGCCAACGCGAGGCCGCTGCCGTCTTCATGCGCCAGCACATTCTTGGCGCGAGCGCCATCAAGAGCCCGCACGTCGGCTGAGCCCGAAATTTAATTGCATTTTATGATGATATAATTTAATTCGGTTGCATTCCCGAATGCGGCCGTCAAGAGCGACGCGCGGGCCACTTTGCACGGGAGGATCCGCCATGCCCGTCACCGAACTCCAAGACATCGAACGATCGACAATGCGCAAGGTATTCTGGCGCATAATCCCCTATACTTTCGGCCTCTATGTCATCTCGTACCTGGACCGCGCCAACATCGGCTATGCCGCGCTCGAGATGAATCGCGAGCTGGCGCTGACCAGCGAGCCCTTTGGCTTCGCCGCGGGCATCTTCTTCATCGGCTATTTCTTATTCGAAGTGCCGAGCAACGTTGCGCTCAACAAATTCGGCGCGCGGGTGTGGATTTCCCGCATCCTGATCACATGGGGTATCATCGCGACGCTTTCGGCGTTCGTGCAGAGCGCCACCCAGCTCTATGTCCTGCGCTTCATGCTCGGCGTGGCGGAGGCCGGATTCTTCCCCGGCATCATCATCTACCTGACCTACTGGTTCCGAGCCAAGGAACAGGCCACCACTGTTGCTCTCTTCACCGCGGCGATTCCGGTTTCCTACCTGATCGGCGCGCCGCTCAGCACATGGATCATGGACCATGTCTCCGGGTTTGGCCTGTCGGGCTGGCGCTGGATGTTGCTGATCGAGGGCATACCCGCGGTGCTGGCGGGCTTCGCCAACTTCTTCATCATGACCGATCGTCCCGAGAATGCCCGCTGGCTCAATGCCGAGCAGCGCGAATGGCTCTGCAGGGAGCTGAACGAGGACCAGGCAGCACGGCGCAACGTCAAGCACCTCGGTCTCGTGGCGGCTATCACCAACCCCAAGGTGCTGTTCCTCTCGGCAATCTATTTCATCTACCAGGTGCGCAATCTCGGCATCGGAATGTGGATGCCGCAGATCATCAAGGGCCTGTCCTCCAGCCTGAGCAACTTCGAAATCGGCCTTGTGGCCATGATCCCCTATGCGGTCGCCACCGTGGCGATGGTTCTGTGGTCGCGGAATTCCGACCGGACCGGCGAGCGGCAGAAGCACTCCGCCCTTCCGCTCCTCTTCGCCGCGGTCGCCCTGGGGGCGACCGGGCTCGTCGCCAGCCCGACTGTGGCCATGGCGCTCATCTCTCTCGCGCTTGCTGGCATCTACGCCTTCAAGTCGCCGTTCTGGTCACTCCCCGGATTGTTCCTGACGCGCTCCACCGCCGCGGTGTCCATCGCCGCCATCAACTCTATCGGTAATCTCGGCGGCTTCGCCGGCCCCTATGCCATCGGCTACATCAAGGGATGGACTGGCAGCGCTCTGGGCGGCCTCCTCTTCCTCTCCTTCCTGCTCTTCCTCTCATTCCTGATGACCTGGTTCGCGCGCATGCACAACGCCTCCGAGGCCCCTGCGCCGCAGGTGGGGGAAGGCGCCCACACGCCCACCGTTTCCTGAAGGCGCCACACAATGACCGCTATCGATGTCGTCCTCGCCGGCCGCTCCTGCCGCATCGTCGATCTTCCCGCGGTGGCGGGGGCATCGCTGGGGCGGCTGCCGTGGCTGCACCGAGTGCTGCTTGAGAACCTTCTGCGCCGGACGCCCCCCGACGATACGGCGCGCGATGTCGTTCCCGGCTGGCTCGCCAACGGCAGGAGCGAGGCCGAGATCCCCTTCCATCCGGGCCGGGTGCTCATGCACGACACCACCTGCGGTCCGGCGCTGGTGGACATCGCAGCATCGCGCTCGGCACTCGCCGAGGCGGGCGGCGATCCGGCCTGGCTCAACCCGGTGTTGCCGGTGGACGTGTCCACGGACCACTCCGTCGCCGTGGACGTCTATGGCCATTCCGATGCGCGCACGCTCAACATGGAAACCGAGCTGAGGCGCAATGGCGAGCGCTACCGGTTCATGAAATGGGCCACGCAGGCGCTTTCCAATGTCACCGTGCATCCGCCGGGCACCGGCATCATGCACACCATCAATCTGGAGCGCCTCGCCACCGTCGTCACCACTGAGCAGCGCGACGGCATGCTCTGGGCTGTGCCGGACACGCTCATCGGCACCGACAGCCATACCCCCATGATAAACGCCATTGGCGTGGTGGCCTGGGGCGTGGGCGGGCTGGAGGCCGAAAGCGTGATGTTCGGCATGCCGGTCACCATGCGCGTTCCCGAGGTGGTGGGCGTGCGGCTGACGGGACGCCTGCGGGACGGGGTGCTCGCCACTGATTTAGCGTTGCGGGTCACCAGCCTGCTGCGCACCATCGAACTGTCGGGGCGGTTCGTGGAGTTCTTCGGCCCTGGGGTTTCGACCTTGTCCGCCGGAGAGCGGGCTGTGGTCGCGAACATGGCGCCGGAATACGGCTCCTCCTCGGGCTACTTCCCCATCGACCCGCAGACCCTCGCCTATCTTCTGGCCACCGGGCGGTCGGCGGAGCATGCAGCCTTCGTCGAAGCCTATGCGCGTCGTAACGGCATGTGGTTCGATCCCGAGGCCACGCCGGTCTATGACACGGTGCTGGAGCTGGATCTCGACAGCGTCGCCACGGCGCTCGCCGGCCCGCGGCGGCCGCAGGATCTGGTTGCGCCGGAGGACGTTCGCGCGGCGATCGCGCCGCTGCGGCGGCGGGATGCCAAGCCGCCCACGGAGGATGATCCCGTCCCTGACGGGGCTGTCGCCATCGCGGCCATCACCAGTTGCACCAACACGTCGGACCCGCGCCTCCTTGTGGCGGCCGGCCTCCTGGCGCGAAAGGCCCGTGCGTTCGGCCTGACCCCCAGAAGCTGGGTCAAGACCTCCCTCGCGCCAGGCTCCCCTACCGCCGAGCGTTATCTGCGCCGCGCGGGTCTGCTGGAAGACCTCGAGGCCATGGGATTCGCCATCGTCGGTTTCGGCTGCACCACCTGCATCGGCAATTCCGGCCCATTGCCCCAGGCGATCCGCGATGCGGCCCAGTCCCGCAACATCCTTCCGGTGGCCGTCCTGTCCGGCAATCGCAACTTCCCGGGGCGGGTGCATCCACAGCTCGAAGCCAGCTTCCTGGCCTCGCCTCCGCTAGTTGTGGCCTATGCGCTTGCCGGCGACGTGGAACGCGATATCACGCGCGACCCCATCTCCACTTCGGCAGACGGCCGCCCGGTCTATCTCGCAGACCTGTGGCCCTCCGGCCACGAGATCGACACAGCACTCGCTCGCGCGACACGGGCGGACGACTACGCGCCAGCCTACGACGCGGCCGAGGCCAGCGCCGCCTGGGCCGGGCTCGATGCGCCGGAGGGCCCCCTTTATCCGTGGGACCCCGCCTCCACCTACATCCGCCGGGCCCCCTTCGCCTCCGTGCGAAGCGAGCCGCGGCTTGGAACCTATGCCGCCACACTGATCCTGGTGGTGGGCGACGACATCACCACCGATCACATCTCTCCCGCCGGCGCCGTGCCGCCCGGCAGCGCCGCTGCCGCCTATCTGACCGAGCACGGCGAGGATCCGCACGACCTCAACGTCTTCTCGTCCCGGCGGGGAAACTGGGAAGCGATGTTGCGGGGCCTGTTCACCAACAAGACGGTTCGGAACTTGCTCGGCGAGGGCATTCCGCCCGGAAGCACGATCTTCGCACCGACCGGCGAGGTCCTACCACTCTGGCGGGCCGCCGAGCGCTACAAGTCCGAGGGACACCCCGTCGTCATCGTGGCGGGTGAGCGCTACGGCATGGGGTCGTCGCGGGACTGGGCAGCCAAGGGCGCCAGCCTGCTGGGCGCCCGTGCTGTCCTGGCCTCGAGCTTTGAGCGCATCCACCGCTCGAACCTTGTGAACATGGGCGTCCTGCCCTTGCGACTGCCCTCCGATCGCCACCCTTCCGCCCTCGAACTGCATCCTGGCGACCGCCTGCAGGTGGACGCACCGGCTGAGCGGCTTCAGCCGCGAACGAACATTCCCGTGACCATCCTGCGCGCAGACGGTTCGAGCGAGACGATCTTCACGCAGGCCGCGGTCGAGACAAGCCTGGAGGTGGAGGTGCTGGCGGCAGGCGGCGTTATTCCGCTCATCCTCCAGAAAACCTTGCAGAATCCGTCCTCTACGCCCATTTCGGGACCCTTTGCAGACGAGAGTGGTGAAACGCCCGCGCTCAACCAACCCTCTTTGCGCAGATGAGCCGCAGGGAGTGCCACAAACCCACGGGTGGCCGCATCCGGATGGAACGCCGCGCCCACGGCTGGAAAGATCATCACTCGGATCGCCGCTCTTTTGGACGTCGCGAAAAGGGAACAACCACTGGCCGCCGAGGATAGACGGTACCGCCAGATATGAGGAAGGCATAAGGGCGCAGTGTCTGCTTCCGGTCGCGCGCCTCAGCGAACTGGGACACGTTAGCGCCTTTACGGTCGCCTAAGAACACCGGAGCATCGAACGCGGGCGTGCCGACCGCTTCCACCGGCTGCACGATCGCCGCGCCGATCTCGTACTCCTCAGCGATCGAGTTATGTTCCTCCTCGATGAAGGCGTGGAAGATCAAGTTCTCCGCGCGACGAGCCTTCACGCGCTTCCGCTCTCGGTCGATGGAAGCACGCAATGCGGCGAGCGCGCCCCATCCACTTTGTCGAGCACGTGGCCGACGGTGCACAAGAGCACGACGGTCGTGATCCACCGTAACCGCCAAATGGTTGGGGTCGTGGCATCGGCGAGCTCACGGGCCTGCGGTGCGCTCTCGGCGAGCCCCCGCCTCGTCTTGGATTTATGATCTCCACTCGGAGAGCGACGGACCGCCTAGACGTCGGAGCCCGCTTGGAAATTGTCGATGCGCGGTTCGCCAGCCGAGAATGCCGCCATGGCAAGACGGGATCCTGGCGATGACTGCCTGCTTCATTGCATGTAGCCTACGCGTCCCGAAAAGCATGCCATCCACAGGTTACGCGCGCCATCCTTGTCGACGGTGGCGCTGGTGATACTGGCGCCGACGCGGCTATGGTCCCTCCGGGAACGCGAGGACGGACTGCCGTGAATAAGCATTTCTATAATTCCGCCGACACGCTTGTCGCCGATGCCATCGACGGCCTCATCCTGGGATCGGGCGGCCGGCTGGCGCGGCTCGATGGCTATCCCGAGATCAAGGTGGTGCTGCGCACAACCC
>JAEZMT010000458.1 GCA_023442085.1 Pseudomonadota bacterium
GTTCAGGTCGGACCGCACGGATCCCGCCTGACACGCGGAACGAGTCGATCAGATGAACGCATGGGTTGCAGCGGGGGTTGCATTCGTCACCATGGCCGTCGCGATGGCGGTGGGCATGGCCATCGGCAGCCGGTTGTCCGACTCCCGCTATGAGGACGGGTCGGTCAAGAATTTGCGCACAAGCGTCGCCATCATCGCGACCATGTCTTCGCTGTTGCTTGGCCTCATGGTGAATTCCGCCCGCTACAATTTCAGCGATGCCTATTCCGACGTCCAGAAATACGCAGCCGTCTTGCAGATTACCGATCTCAACCTGCTCAGCTTCGGCGCCCCCGCCTGCCCGCTGCGCGGCGACCTCCAGGCCTATGCCCGCCAGCTGGTGGCAGAGACGTGGACCACCGGGGAGGATGACGCCTCTGGCGCCGCGCAGGTGACGGCGCTGGCAGCCCTCCTCCGCTTCGATGCCGGGGTCCGCAGCCTGAAGAGCGAGACCGCCGACCAGCAGGACGTGCGGGGCACGCTGCTCGGCCTGTCGCGGCAATTGGTGGAGTATCGCTGGAAGGTCACGGGCGTCGCCCGCACGGCCACGCCCGTCACCTTCATCTTCGTGGTCATCTGCTGGTTCGCGCTGATCTTCCTCTATTCCGGCGTCTTCGCGCCGCGGAACGCGCTGGTCCTCATCGGCCATGGGCTGGGCATGGTGGGCATTTCCGCCGCCATCTTCCTGGTGATGGAGATGGGCCAGCCCTTCACCGGGCCGATCAAGGTGTCCCCCGCCCCGGTGGAGCGGCTGCTCGCGCGCATGCAGGCCGAGCCCTGCCCCGCGGTGGCGCCGAGGGGCTGAAACGGCGACGGCCGGATCGCGGATGCGACCCGGCCGCCGAATGCCCCGGACGAAGCTGATCAGTTCAGGCGCGGCTGCTGCGACGTGCCCTTGTACCAGTCGAAGGCCTTGCCCTCGGTGGAGAGCATCACCGACTTCACATCGAAATGGTCGTTGAAGCTCTCGATGCCGAATTCCCGGCCGATGCCGCTGTCGTCCACGCCGCCCCAGGGCGATGCGGGATCGAGGCGGTGGTGATCGTTGATCCAGACGATGCCGGCCTTCACCTTCGCCGCCACGCGATGGGCGCGGTGGACGTCTCGGGTGCGGATGGCGGCCGCGAGGCCGAAGGGGCTGTCGTTGGCGATGGCGAGGGCCTCCTCCTCCGTCTCGAAGGGGATCACCACCGTGAAGGGGCCGAACACCTCCTCGCGGGCAATGCGCATGTGGGGCGCCACATCGGCGAACACGGTGGGCTCCACGAAGAAGCCGTTCTCGTGGCCGGGCACGATGCGCCGCTGGCCGCCGGCCACGAGGCGCGCGCCGTCGTCATGGCCCGCCTGCACGAAGGAGAGCACGCGGTCGAGCTGGCGCTGGGAGACCACGGGGCCGAGCTGGGTCTCGGGATCGCAGGGATCGCCGATGCGGATGGCCTTGGTCTTGGCGGCAAGGCGCTCCACGAACTCGTCGTAAATCGTCTTCTGCACGATGTGCCGGGCGGCGCAGACGCAGGTCTGGCCGGCGCCCACGAAGGCGCCGAAGGCCGCATAGTTCACCGCCTGCTCCACGTCGTAATCGTCGAACACCATCACCGGCGTCTTGCCGCCCAGTTCGAGCGTCTGGTGGGCGAAGACCTTCGCCGCCGCCGAGCCCGCGATGCGCCCGGCCTCGGTGCCGCCGGTGAGCACCAGCTTGTTGATGTCGTGATGCTCCGCGAGGAAGCGGCCGGAATTGCCGCCGATGCCGTTCACCACATTGAACACGCCAGGCGGCAGGCCGTTGTCGCTCATCAGCTTGGCGAGGCGCAGCGTGGTGAGGGGCGTGTATTCGGAGGGCTTCACCACCGTGGTGCAGCCGGAGGCGAGCACCGCCGCCAGCGACTTGCACAGGATCATCAGCGGGTGATTGAAGGGCGTGCAATTGGCCACCACGCCGATGGGCGTGCGGCGGGTGTAGTTGAGATAATTGCCTTCCACCGGGATCACGTCGTCCCGGCGGGCGAGCGCGAGGCCGCCGAAATAGCGCAGGAAGTCCGGCAGACGGCCGAGCTGGGCGCGGGTCTCGTTCACCGGCCGGCCGTTGTTCTGGGTTTCGAGCTGGTAGAGCTCCGGCAGCGCGGCCTCGAAGGCGTCGGCGATGCGGTTGATGAGCTTCACCCGCTCGCGGATGGCCATGCCGCCCCAGGCATCGCCATTGAAGGCGGCGCGGGCGCTCTTCACCGCCGCATCCACGTCCTCGCGGGTGCTGTCGGGAATGGTGGCGATGACGGCACCGGTGGCGGGGTTCTTCACCTCCACTGTGCCGCCGCCGATGCTCTCCACCTCGCGGCCATCGATGAAATTGCCGCGCGCCGCGATGGCGATCTCGGCTTTGGCGTTCATGGCGTTTCTCCGGTTCTTCTCACAGGACGACGGCGTGGCGCGACAAGGCCGCGACCACCCGTTTTTCGGCATCGGCGATATGGTCCCGCAGCAGGCGGGCGGCCTTGCGGCCGTCGCGGGACTGGAGCGCCTCGATGATGGCGACGTGCTCGGCAATCAGCCGGTCGGGGTCGCGCCCCTGCATGGCGCCGATGCTGACCAGCACCAGACGGTCCGCCTGCGCGACCAGATCCACCACCTCTTCCCGCATGCGACGATGGGGCGAGCACATGGCGACCGCGACATGGAAGGCGCGGTTGTAGCGGATGAAATCCGACTTCGACGCATCGAAGGTGCGGAAGGCGTCCAGCGCCGCCAGCGCCTCGTCGGTGGCGTGGCGGGCGGCATCGGCCGCACAGGCCGGCTCCATCACCTCGCGGAAACGGAAGATGTCCCGCGCATCGGCCAGCGACACCGGATTCACCCGGTAGCCCTGGCGCGGGAGAACAGTGATGAGGCGCTCCTGCTCCAGCCGCAGCAGGGCCTCGCGCACGGGCTGCTTGCTCACCTCGAAACGGCCCGCCAGCTCCTGCTCGCGCAGCTCCTCGCCGGGCTGGAGACGGCAGCCGAGAATCTCGTCCTTCAGCCGCGCATAGACCGCGTCCCGCAGCAGCCCGGAGCCGCCGATGGCCTTATCAGAGGCGATGTCCTGATCCATCAACATATTTCATGCCTTGAAATTCTGCTCGCATCTTGCAGGAGAGATAACGACAGAACAACGGAAAAATGGCCCTTGACGGCGCATTTCGGTTCTGTCTGAAATATCACGACAAAAAATTTTGCCGTCAAGAGCATCTCAGGGAGAGCGAAAATGCCCACACTCACGAAGCGCACCACGGCCGCGTGGCTCGCCGCGACGGCGCTGTCCGCGCTGATGGCCGTACCCGCTGCGGCCCAGCAGCCGCCCATCAAGGTCGGCTTCATGACGGTGCGCTCCGGCGCGCTGGCGGCCGGCGGCAAGCAGATGGAGCAGGGCATGGAATATTGCCTTGCCGAACGAAACGGCATGATGGGCGGCCGCAAGGTCGAGCTCATCACGGTGGATACCGCCGGTCAGCCGGCCACCACCAAGACACGCGCCCAGGAACTGGTGGAGCGCGAGCGCGTCAACGCCATCATCGGTCCGCTCGCCGCATTCGAGGCGCTGGCCATCGACGATTACATCCGGCAGGTGGGCGTGCCCGTCATCTCGCCCTCGGCTGCAGCTGAAGACCTCACCCAGCGCAAGGTGAACCCCTGGTTCGTGCGCGCCGTGGGCACCTCCGCCCAGGCCAACCACGCGCTCGGCGAATATGCCGCGAAGGACATGAAGCTGAAGCGCGTCGTCACCATCGGCGACGACTTCGCCTTCGGCCACGAGGCCACCGCCGGCTTCCAGCGCGCCTTCGAGGACAATGGCGGACAGGTGGTGCAGAAGCTCTGGCCGCCGCTGAACGTCGCCGATTACGGCAGCTACATCAGCCAGATCCGCACCGATGTGGATGCCGTCTACGCCGCCTTCGCCGGCGGCAACGGCCTGCGCTTCCTCCAGCAGTACGCCGAATACGGCGCGCCGGTGAAGGTGATCGCGCAGATGACCACCGTGGACGAGGGCATCCTCAAGTCCATGGGCAAGGAGGCGGTGGGCGTCATCTCCTCCGGCTGGTACACGGCGACCCAGGACGTGCCCGGCAACAAGGAATTCGCCGCCGGCATCCGCGCCAAATACGGCGCCGACCCCGGCTACTACACCGCCGGCGCCTACGCCGCCTGCGCCTTCCTCGATGCCGCCGTGAAGGCCGTGGACGGCAAGGTGGAGGACAAGCAGGCGCTCATGAAGGCGCTGCGCTCCGTGAAGCTGGAGAAGGGACCGTATGGCGAGGTCACCCTCGACGAATACGGCAACCCCATCATGAACGTCACCATCCGCAAGACCGAGGAGAAGGACGGGCGGCTGCAGAACGTGGTCGTCAAGACCTATCCGAAGGTGACGCAGTTCTGGATTTACGATCCGAAAGCCTTCCTCGCCGAGCCGGTCTACAGCCGCGACTACCCGCCGGCGAAAAACCTCGGCAAGTAATCCCGGCAAGTAATCCCGGCTGAAAGCCGTCGTCCCCGGGACCCGCCCGGGGACGACGGGCCGCTCCGCGTCGCCGGGCAATCTCCTTTCCTTTCCGAGGACCGATCATGACCTTCTGGGTCAGCCAAAGCCTCAATGCCCTCGCGCTCGGCGGGCTTCTGTTCATGCTGGCGTCGGGCTTCAGCCTCATCTTCGGGCTGATGCGGGTCGCGAACCTCGCCCATGGCGCGCTGTTCATGCTGGGCGCCTATCTCGGCCTTGCCGCCGTGAAGGCCGGCTTCGGCTTTTGGGCAGCGGCGGCTTCGGCGGCGGTGGCGGTGGGGCTGCTCGGCGGCATTCTGGAGCGCACGCTGCTGCGGCGTCTCGCCGGGCGCACCCTGCCGCAGGTGCTGCTGACGCTGGGCCTTGCCTTCATCATCGCCGACGCCTGCCTGATGATGTGGGGCGGCGATCCCATGCGCCGGCCGCCGCCGCCGGAACTCTCCGGCGCCGTGCGGGTGGGGGATGCGGTGTTCCCGCGCTACCGGCTGTTCGTCATCGGCGCCTCGGCGGCGGTGGCGCTGGGGCTCTGGCTGCTGGTGGAGCGCACCCGCGCCGGCGCCATGATCCGCGCGGCGGTGGACGACGTGGGCATGGCCCGCGCCATCGGCGTCTCGGCCTCGACCCTCTTCACCGCCGTCTTCTGCCTCGGCACGGCGCTCGCCGGCCTCGGCGGGGTCATCGGCGGCCCCATCCTCTCGGTCTATCCCAGCCTCGATCAGGACATGCTGCCGCTCGCGCTCCTCGTCGTGATCCTCGGCGGCGCCGGTAGCCTCGTCGGGGCGTTCGTCGGCGCCTACGCCATCGGCTTCATCTACACGTTCGGACAGGTGCTCGTGCCCGACCTCGCCTATGTGATCCTGTTCCTGCCCATGATTTTGGTGCTCTCCGTGGCGCCGCAGGGCCTGTTCGGCCGGAGGCTCGGATGAGCGCGCGCGTCCTCCCCTTCGCGGTGGCGCTGGCCGCCATGGCCATGGTGCCGCTGTTCTCCACCTCCCCCTTCTATGTGAACCTGACGAGCCAGGTGGCCATCGCCGCCATCGGCGCACTGGGGCTCAACGTGCTGGTGGGCCACGCGGGGCTGAACTCGCTGGGCTTCGCCGTCTTCCCCGGCCTCACTGCCTATCTCGTGGCGTGGCTCTCCACCGTGGGCGGGATCGAGCCGGTGGCGGCGGCGCTGCTCGCGCTGGGCGGGACGCTGGCGGTGTCCGCGCTGTTCGCCCTCGTCGCCTTGCGCACCACCGGCCTCGGCTTCGTGATGATTACCATGGCGCTCTGCCAGATCGTCTGGGGCGCCGCCTATCGCTGGACCTCGGTGACCGGCGGCGACAATGGTCTCTCCGGCGTGCCGCGCCCCGGCGGCGCGTGGCTGCCGCTGGACAGGCCGGAATATTTCCTGTGGCTGTGCCTCGCCGTGCTGGCGCTGGCGCTGATCCAGCTGGGCCGCTTCTTCGACAGCCCGCTGGGCGTCGCCCTGCGCGGCACGCGGGACCAGCCGCGCCGCATGGGGGCGGTGGGCTACGACGTGTGGCGCATCCGCTTCGTGGCCTGGATGCTCGCCGCCGCATGGGGCGCGGCCGCCGGCCTGCTCTATGCCTGGTACCACCAGTTCGTCAGCCCGCACATGATGGCGGTGACCGCCTCCGCCGAAGTGCTGCTGATGGTGGTGGCGGGCGGCGCGGGCACGCTGGCCGGTCCGCTCATCGGCGCGGCGCTGGTGGTGCTGCTCAAGAACCTCGCCTCCATCTGGATCGACCGCTGGGTGATGCTGCTCGGCTTCACCTTCGTCGTCATCGTCCTGCTGATGCCGGACGGCATCGTACCCGGCTTCAACCGCCTCGCCGCATGGCTGAAGCGCATGAAGCCGGCTGCCCCCGCCCCCAAGCTCGTGCCGAGGGAGCGCGCCGATGGCTGAGCCGGCTCTCCGCATCGACGGCCTGACCAAGCAGTTCGGCGGCCTGCCCGCTGTCGCGGACGTCAGCCTCGACATCATGCCCGGCGAGCGGCACCTGCTGCTCGGCCCCAACGGCGCGGGCAAGACCACGCTGTTCAACCTGATCTGCGGCGATCTCACCCCCACCGGCGGCTCCATCCGCCTGTTTGGATCGGAGCTGGTGGGCCTGCCGCCCCGCAAGCGCACCGGCTTCGGCCTCGCCCGCACCTACCAGATCCTCACGCTGTTCCCGCACGAGACCATCTGCCGGAACGTGATGCTGGCCCTGAACGGTCTGAGGCGGGAGAAGTGGCGCGCCTGGGCGCCCTTCAATGCCGATGCGTCGCTGCGGGCGGAAGCCCTCGCCATCCTCGACCGGGTGAAGCTCGCCGACCTCGCGGACCGGCCCGTCTCCCAGACCGCCTATGGCGACCGGCGGCGGCTGGAGATCGCCATGGCGCTGGCGCTGGCGCCGCGGGTGCTGCTGCTGGACGAACCCCTCGCCGGCCTCTCCCGTGACGAGCGGGTGATGGTGCAGGACCTCCTCGCCAATTTGCCGGAGGAGATGACCGTGGTGCTCATCGAGCACGACATGGATGTCGCCCTCGCCTTCGCCGAGCGCATCACTTTGCTCCATCACGGCCGTGTCGTGACCACAGGATCGCGCGCCGACATCGCCGCCGATCCCCGCACACGGGAGGTGTATCTCGGTGCCTGAAGCCCTCACTTTGTCCAATCTCCACGTCTATCACGGCGAAATCTGCGCCGTGCGCGGGCTGGACATCGCCTGCGCGGAAGGCGTGGTGACCGCCCTGCTCGGCCGCAACGGCGCGGGCAAGTCCACGACCCTCTCCGCCATCGCCGGGCTGCTGGATGCCCGGCAGGGCCGCATCGACCTGTTCGGCACGTCGCTGGAGAACCGCAAGCCCGAGGCCATCTGCCGGCTGGGCGTCGGGCTGGTGCCGCAGGGGCGGCGCATCTTCCCGTCGCTGACCGTGCAGGAGCACCTCGCCATCGCCTACCGGCCGCCGCGCCATCAGGCGGCGCGGGTGTTCGACATCGCCTCTGTGGAGACGCTGTTTCCGCGCCTGAAGGAACGGCGCCGGCAGCTCGCCGGCTCCATGTCCGGTGGCGAGCAGCAGATGCTGGCCATCGCCCGGGCGCTCGTCACCAATCCGCGTGTGCTGCTGCTGGACGAGCCGGCGGAAGGGCTCGCGCCGCAGATCGTCGCCGAGGTGGCGGATGCCATCGCCGCGCTGAAACAGGCGGGGCTCTCCATCCTCCTCGTCGAGCACAATCTGCCGCTGGCGCTGCGGCTGGCCGACACCTGCGTGGTCCTCTCCTCCGGTGAAGTCGTCTGGCGTGGACCGCCTCAGGTCCTCGCCGACGACCCCGCCCTCATGGCCCAACATCTGGGAGTGCACTGATGCTCACCGCCAACACAAGCGCCGCCGGCCTCTCCGCGCATGTCACCGGCACCGGCCCCAGCATCGTGTTCCTGCACTCGCTCCTCTCCGATCGCGGCAGCCTGGAACCGATGGTGCCGCTGCTCGCCGACCGCTTCCGGCTGGTGCTGCTCGACCTGCCCGGCTTCGGCGGCTCGCCCCGCGTGGAGGGAGGATTGGACGGACAGGCGGATGCGGTCGCGGCGGCGGTGGCGGAGGCCTGCCCCGGCGAGACGCCCATCTTGTTCGGCAACGGCTATGGCTCGTTCCTCGCCCTCGCCACGGCGCTGCGGCATCCCGGCCTGTCGAGCGGGCTGTTTCTTGCCGGCTGCGGCGCCGGCTTCACCGAGGAGGGGCGCGGCGCCTTCCGCTTCATGGCCGCCAAGGCGGCCGGCGAGGGCCTCGAATCCATCGCGCAGACCGCGATGCTGCGCCTGTTCCCGGCCGCCATGGCGGCACGGGTGCCGCAGACGCTGGCGGAACGCCGGGCGGCTTTCGTCGCCACCGATCCGGAGGTCTTCCGCGAGGCCTGCGGGATTCTGGCGACGCTTGATCTGAGGGAGGCGGCCGGGGGTCTCGCGGTTCCAGTGTTCGCCTGCGCCGGGACGCTCGATGCGGCGACGCCGCCGGTGATGGCGCGGGAGCTGGCCGATCTTGTGCCGCGCGGCACGTTCCATGAGATCGCCGACTGCGCCCATGTGCCGACACTTCAGGCGCCGGCGGAGGTGGCGGTGCTGCTCACCGGATTTGCCCGCGCGCTGGAGGCCCCCATGGCCGGGGCCGTTGCCGCGCGGGCGCACTGATCCGTGCGGCCGATCCTCAGGCGACGGTGGGAACGTCGATGGCCAGGGCCACCAGCGTGAAGCCGAGCGCGAGCAGGAAGTTGAGGCCGCCGCTGCCGCCGAACACCAGGGTGACGCACACGCTCAGGAGCGCGGCGACTGCGGTGAGGATTATGCCGAAGGCGATGCCCTTCATGGGTCTGGTCCAGGATTACGATACTGCCGCGAGCCCCCTCGCCGTGTCGTGGTGATGCTCCGGACCCCGGGCGGAATTTCGACAGGAAAGCGGCGTCTTTGCTGCGGGCGGGGTCACCGCCCACAGATCGACGAAACGTGATCTTTTCGCCACGGCGGGCGCGGCGGCTCAGTCGGTGAAGCCGGCGACGCCGTGCGGCACGTAGGGCGCTTCCAGCGCCGCGATCTCCTCCGCCGTCAGGGTCAGCGAGAGAGCCGCCACCGCATCGGTGAGATGGCCGGGCTTGGAGGCGCCGATGATGGGCGCGGTGACGCCCTTCTTCTGCAGCATCCAGGCCAGCGCCACCTGCGCCCGCGGAACGCCCCGCGCGGCGGCGATGGCGCCCACCGCGTCCACCACCTCCCGGTCGCCCGCCACATAGAGCGTCTTGCCGAATTCGTCGCTCTCCAGGCGATAGGTCGCCTCGTCCCAAGCCCGCGCCAGCCGGCCGCGCGCCAGCGGGCTCCATGGAATGACAGCCACGCCCTCCTCGATGCACAGGGGCAGCATCTCCCGCTCCTCCTCGCGATAGAGGAGGTTCATGTGGTTCTGCATGCTCACGAAGCGGGTCCAGCCATTGAGGCGCGAGATGTAGAGCGCCTTGGCGAAGCGCCATGCCGGCATGGAGGAGGCGCCGATGTAGCGCGCCTTGCCCGCCTTCACCACGTCGTGCAGCGCCTCCAGCGTCTCCTCGATGGGGGTCGCGTGGTCGAAGCGATGGATCTGGTAGAGATCCACATAGTCCGTGCCGAGGCGGCGCAGGCTGGCGTCGATCTCCGCCATGATGGCCTTGCGCGACAAACCCGAGCCATTGGGGCCGGGGCGCATGCGGTTGAACACCTTGGTGGCGAGCACCACCTGCTCGCGCCGCACGAAATCCTTCAGCGCGCGGCCGACGATCTCTTCCGACGTGCCGTCCGAATAGACGTTGGCGGTGTCGAGGAAATTGATGCCGAGGTCGAGGGCCTGCCGGATGAGCGGGCGGCTCTCCTCCTCCTTCAGGGTCCAGGCATGGGAGCCGCGGTTGGGCTCGCCGAACGTCATGCAGCCGAGGCACAATTTCGAGACCTCAAGGCCGGTCGCGCCGAATTTCACGTAGTCCAATGGCCGTCTCCCGCGATGAAGGCGCCCACCATGGCCGCCGGGGCGCCACTTGCAAGCGCTCAGCGCATCACGATACCGCGCTCGTCGCGCGCGGATGGGCGCGCACCAGGGCGCCGGCGGCGGCGCCCGCCTCCTCGAACCAGCTCGCGTCGCGATGCACCAGCGAGGCGGAGAAGGCCCCATCCAGCAGCAGCAGAATCTGCCGCGCCAGCGCCGTGGGCGCGTCGAAGCCGGCGGCCTCCAGCTCGCCCGCCAGCCACGTGGCGAAGGCGGCCTTGTGGCGTGCGCCGATCTTCACCGCCGGGTGTCCGGGCAGCGCGGCCAGTTCCGCCGTGGTGCGCAGGAAGCCGCAGCCCTTCCATTTGGGATGCCGCGCGCTCTTGGCGAGGGCCGCGAAGATGGCCGCGACCTTCGCGTCCGCCCCACCCTCGGCGGTGGCGAACCATGCCGCCATCTGCTTGAGATTGGGCTGGTCGCGGGCGTCGAGATAGGCGGCGACGAGATCGTCCTTGCTGTCGAAATGATAGTAGAGCGTGCGCTTGGTGACGCCTGCCTTCTCCGCCACCGCATCCATGCTCACGCGGCCGATCCCCTCCGCATAGAACAGCTTCGAGGCGGCCTGGACGATCTTGGTGCGGGTGTCTGAATGCTTTGGCATGGCGAGAAAGTATACCGTACAGTGAGTATACTCAATTGGCCGCCGCGTGCAGGGTGGGTTCCTCATTGAACGGGGAGATCATTCATGACGGCACGCGTGCTGAAGACGGTGGACGGCGCCATCGCCACCCTCACCCTCAACCGCCCGGAAAAGCTCAATGCCCTGAGCTACGACACCATCGAGACGCTGCTGCGCCACCTCGACGAAATCGAGGGCGACGACGGCATCCGCGGCGTCATCCTCACCGGCACCGGGCGCGCCTTCTCGGCGGGCGGCGACATTCCCGAATTCTCCCGCTCGGTGGCTGAGAGCCCCGAGGCCGCGGTGCGGGATTTCGTGGCGCGCGGCCAAAGGCTGACGGCGCGGGTGGAAGCCTTCCGCAAGCCGCTGGTGGTGGCGGTCAACGGCCTCGCCTATGGCGGCGGGTGCGAGGTGACGGAGGCGGCGCCGCTCGCCATCGCCAGCGATCGCGCGGTGTTCGCCAAGCCCGAGATCCGCCTCGGCATGCCGCCCACCTTCGGCGGCACCCAGCGTCTGCCGCGCCTCGCCGGCCGCAAACGGGCCATGGAGCTGCTGCTCACCGGGGAGACCTTCACCCCGCAGCGCGCGCTGGAGCTGGGGCTGGTGAATGCCGTGGTGCCCCACGACGAACTGCTGCCCCGCGCCCGCGACCTCCTTGAGCGCATCCTCGTCCACTCCCCGCTCGCGGTCTCGACCATCCTCACGGCGGTGACGCGCGGCATCAACCTGCCCATCGCCGAGGGCCTGCTGGTGGAGGCCGAGCAGTTCGCCCGCATGGCCCCCACCGCCGACCTGCGCGAGGGCCTCGATGCCTGGATCGCCCGCCGCACGCCGGCCTATCCGGGCGTCTGGACAGCAACCGCGGCCGGCTGAATCATGACGCCCCCCGCCGCCGTCCCGTCCCATCACCCGTGAGGAGACTTCAATGACAGAGCCCGCACGCACGCCGCTCCTCGCCAAGGACGTGCCGCCGCGCACCAAGCCTTCGAACTACCCCGCCCCCTTCGCCGCGCGCATGGCGGGGCGGGAGAAGCGGCAGCTGGGCGACGCCTTCGGCCTCTCCCGCTTCGGCGTGAACCTCACCACGCTGGCGCCGGGAGCGCAGTCCGCGCTGCTCCACCGGCACAGCCGGTCTGAGGAGTTCGTCTACATCCTCGAAGGCACGCCCACCCTGCGCACGGACGAGGGCGAGTTCCCTCTCTCGCCCGGCATGTGCATCGGCTTTCCGGCCAACGGCCTCGCCCATCACCTCGTCAACACCAGCGCAGCGGACGTCCGCTATCTGGAAGTCGGCGATCGCGACCCCGAGGATGCCGGCACCTATCCCGAGGACGATCTCGTGGCGCAATTCTCCGCCACCGGCTGGTCCTTCACCCGCAAGGACGGCACGCCATGGTGAGGTCCGCATGATTTCCCACGTGAATGTCGGCACCAACGACATCGTTGCCGCGAAGGCCTTCTACGATCCTTTGATGGCGCGCCTCGGCTGGCGCCTGCGCTTCTTCGATGCCGCCCGCTTCTGGGCGGGGTGGGAGCCGGCGGCGGGCGGACGGCCCCTGTTCCTGCTGTGCCGGCCCTTTGACGGCGGCCCCGCCGTTCCCGGCAACGGCGCCATGGTCGCCCTCCTCGCACCGGACCGGACGAGCGTGGACGACATCCACCGCATGGCGCTGGCCGGCGGCGGCACGGACGAGGGCGGGCCGGGCCTGAGGCCCCACTATCACCCCAACTATTACGGCGCCTATTTCCGCGACCGCGACGGCAACAAGATCTGCGTGTGCTGCCATGCGGCGGTGGGCGCATGAGCCAATCGGAGGCTCCCGACGTGACGCTTACGCGCGAGCAGATGCATGCCCACGCACAGGCCTGGATCGCCGCCTGGAACCGGCGCGACGTGGAGGCGGTCCTCTCCGCTTTCGCCGACCACGCCCGCTTCCGCAGCCCCATCGCCCTGCAGATGACCGGGAGCGCCACCCTGGAGGGCCGCCCGGCCATCGAGGCCTATTGGCAAGAGGCGCTGGCGCGGATCGAGCGGCTGGAATTCCGCCTCCTCGCCGCCATCTGCGACGAGCCCGGCCAGCGCATGGTGGTCCACTATGAGGCGACGCTGGGCGACGCCACCCGCCGCGCGTGCGAGATCTTCGTCATTCGCGGCGGGCTGAAGGTCGAGGCCGAAGCGCTCTATGGCGATACGGTCGCGCTGCCGGAGGGCGGGGCGGCGGGCGCCTCGGCGACCGCGGTGCCCGTCTCCGGCATGGCGAAAAGATAGAGCAGGAAGCCGGCCGCCGCGATGGCGGAAAGGGTGAGGAAGGCGGCGCTGTAGCCGGCGGCGACGATGGTCACGCCGGCGATGGAGGCGGAGAAGGCCGCGCCCAGCCCCTGCGCCGTGGCCACCGCCCCCTGGCTCACGTTGAAGCGCCCGGTGCCGCGCGTCAGGTCCGCCACCACCACCGGGAAGAGCGCGCCGAAGATGCCGGCGCCGACCCCATCAAGGCACTGCACGGCGAACAGCCAGAACGGATCGTTGGAGAGGGTGTAGAGCGCACCGCGCAGCGCCAGTACCGCGAAGGCGACGAGGAAGATGGGCTTGCGCCCCCACGCATCCGCCTTCGCACCCACCATGATCGCCATGGGCACCATCACGCACTGCGCCGCCACGATGCACAAAGCGATGAGCGAGGTCGCCTGCTCCTTGCCGACCACATAGGTCAGAAGCTGGCCGGTTGTGGGCAGCATGGCCGCATTGGAGAGGTGGAAGAGGAAGCAGGTGAGCGCGAAGATCAGCAGCGGCCGGCTCGACAGGAGCGTCTTGAGGCCCGACGGAGTTTCGTGGTGGGCGGCGTCATGGGCGAGGCCGCGCGCCAGCGTATCGTCGATCTCCCAGCGCGGCACCACCAGCATGGCGCCGATGCTGCACGCGGCCAGCACGGCCATCAGCCAGAACACCACGATGGGCCCGAACAGCACCGCCGTGCCGGCGGCGATAGCGGCGGACACCGCATTGCCGAGATGGTTGAACGCCTCGTTGCGCCCGATGCGCCGCGCGAACGCCTTCTGCCCCACGAGGCCCAGGGTGATGCCCGAGAGCGCGGGCGGGAAGATCGCCCCGGCCATGGCCGCCAGCGACTGGCTGCCCGCCACCAGATAGAAGTTGGAGAGGAACGGCAGCGACAGGCACGCGAGCGTCACCGCCAGCGCGCCGGCGATCACGATGGCCGGCTTGTTCCGGCTGCTGTCGATGAGCGCGCCGGCCGGCGTCTGGGCGAGGAGGCCGGTGAGGCCGGCGATGGTCATCACAAAGCCTACGGTCGCTTCCGTCCAGCCCTGCTCCGGCCCGCGCACCGCGAGGAGATAGATGGCGAGATAGGGCCCGAGCCCGTCGCGGACGTCGGCGAGAAAGAAATTGAGCGCATCGAGCCCCAGCATGGCCCGGCGCGATGGCCCCGGATGGGCCGCCGCGCCACCGCCCTGCCCCACCGCCTGACTATCACCCGCGACCATCGGCAGCCCCCCAACTCGTTCAACCCCTACGCGGAAAAGCGGCCGAATCGTCCCGTCATCAGGGCACGACACAGCGGCAGCGTGACAACGCCGCCGGAACCGGTCCAGATCCAGCCCATGCTCAAGATTGCGAGGGCCGCCTACGGCTCCGCGCGGTGCTCCTCGCGGGCGGCCTCCCACACTTCCCGTGCGGCATCGAGGTTGAGGGCGGCGATGGCGAGGCCGACGATGAGGTCGGGCCACGCCGAGCGCCAGAGGAAGGCGGTGACGGCGCCGGCCGCGATGATCGCCACGTTGGCGAAGGCGTCGTTTCGGGCGGAGAGGAAGGCGGCCTTGGTGAGGCTGCCGCGATGGTGCCGGTAGCGGGCGAGGAGGAAGGCGCAGGTGAGGTTCACCGCCAGCGCGCCGAGGCCGGTGAGCGAAAGCGCGAGGGGCTGCGGCGCCACGGGATCGAGGAACTTTTCCCACGCCGTCCAAAGCGTCGCGAGGCCGGGGACGAGCAGGATCAGCGCCAGCGCCATGCCCACCTTCGCCCGCGCCCGTGCCGACCATGCGAGGGCGACGAAGATCAGAAGGTTGACGCTGGCGTCTTCGAGAAAATCCACGCTGTCGGCGAACAGCGAGACCGAGCCGATGGCCAGCGCGACCGCGAACTCCACCCCGAAATAGGCAAGGTTCGCCAGCGCCACCACGAGCACGGTCCGGCGCAGGCCGGCATGGTCCGCAACGTCAACGCCCGTCATCGCGCCCTCGCTACTCGCAGCGGCGCAGAGGTTACCCAAGGCGCGCCATGTGTCGAGCGCCCCCGACGGGCTCAGGAGAGCACGCCCCGCCACACCGCCACCAGCAGGAAAACGCCCATGCCGACACGGTAGAACACAAAGGGCCAGGAGGAGAGACGCTCCATCACCCGCATCAGCGTCCAGATGGCGACGAAGGCGGAGAGGGACGCGGTGAGGAGGCCGACGCCGAGCACCTCCCAGCCCTGCATGTCGAGGCCGGCGTGGTGCAGCTCCAGGAGTTCCTTCACGCCCGCCGCGAAGATGGCCGGCAGGCCGAGCAGGAAGGAGAAGCGGGCGGCATCCTCGCGGCGCAGGCCGAGGAACATGGCCGCCGTCAGCGTCGAGCCCGAGCGCGAGACTCCAGGAATGAGCGCGCCCACCTGCGCGAGGCCCACCACCAGCGCGTCGGGCAGCCGGATCTGCGCGAACGTGCGGGTGTGGCGGCTGGTCATTTCCGCGATGCCCAGCAGGAGGCCCATGACGAGGCTCGCCGCGCCGATGACCCACAGTTCGCGCAGGGGCGAGCCGCAGGCATTGAGCTTCTCCTTCAGCAGCACGCCCGCGATGACGATGGGGATGGTGCCGAGGATGATGCCAAGTACGGTCTTCGGCGCGTGGGCGTTGAAATCTCCGACCCGCACGGCCGAGAGGGAGCCGCAGGCAAGCGCGCGCAGGTCGCTCCAGAAATAGGTGACCACCGCGAACAGGGCCGCGAGTTGCATGGCCGCCGAGAAAGCGGAGCCGGGATCGGGCCAGCCGAGCAGCGCCGGCACGAGGCGCATGTGCGCCGTGGAGGAGATGGGCAGAAGCTCGGTGATGCCCTGGACGACGCCAAGGATGGCGACCTTGCCGGTGCCGAGGGCGACGAACCCGGTGTCCACCCCGCTGGTGCAGACGCTGGCCATGGTGTCGATATCCGCTTGCTGTGAGGACGGCGGGGGACGAGAAAAGCGAAGGCCTTCCTTGCTATCCGCTTCGCGCCGGGGACGGAACCGGACAGGGTGCGCGTTGTCACCGCAGTCCCGTTGCGGAAGGCGACGGATGGTCTGCCGGCCCTATTCCCGCCTTGCCCACGGCAGGACTACCGTCTCGCCGGCATGGGTGAGGCGCACGGCGTCCACGCCGAAGGCATCCGCGAGATGGGTGTCGTCGAGCACATGCGCCGCGGCCCCCTCGGCGAGGAGCCGGCCGTCCTTCATCAGCGCGAGGCGATCGCAGAAGCGGCCGGCCAGCGTCAGGTCGTGCAGCACCGCCACCACCACGGCGCCGCGCCGGGCGGTGTCGCGCAGCAGCGCCATCACCTCCAGCTGGTGGAGCGGATCGAGCGCGGCGGAGGGCTCGTCGGCGAGGAGAATGGGCGCCTCCACCGCCAGCGCGCGGGCGAGCAGAACCCGCGCCCGCTCACCTCCGGACAGGGTGTCCGCCGAGCGGCGGGCAAGCGCCTCCACCCCGGCCGCCGCCATGGCCCGCCGCGCGGCATCGTCCACGACCGCAGCGCCATGGGGCAGGCGCCCCAGCGCCGCCACCTCCTCCACCGGCAGAGGCCAGTGGATGCGGCCATCCTGCGGGAGATAGGCGATGGTCCTGCCGAGGGCGCGCCGGCCGATGCCAGCGGCGTCTCGGCCATCGTAGAGCACATGGCCGGCGGCCGGCGCCTCGAGGCCGGCGAGCACCCGCATCAGGCTTGTCTTGCCGGCGCCGTTGGGGCCGAGGAGGCCGAGGAAGGTGCCGCCTTCGACCTCCAGACTGAGGTCGCGCACCAACGTCGCGGCACCCCGGGTCACGGTGACGGAACGGGCCGCGAGCTTCATGCTTCCCTCCCCCTCAGCCGGGCGAGGAGGAAGAGAAAGAAGGGCGCGCCGATGAGCGCCGTCACCACGCCGAGCTGCAGCTCCGGCCGGGTGGGGATGAGCCGCACCACGATATCCGCCCCGAGGGTCAGCGCCGCGCCCGCGAGCCCGCTGGCCGCCAGCAGCCGGCCCGGCCGGTGGCCCACCAGCGGGCGCACCAGATGGGGCACCACGAGGCCCACGAAGCCGATGGCTCCCGCCACCGCCACGCTCGCCCCCACCGCCGCCGCCGTGCCGCCGATGACGAGAAGGCGCACCCGGCGCAGCGGGAAGCCGAGGCTCTCGGCGGCATCCTCGCCCAGCGTCAGCGCATCGAGCGCCGGACCCGTGCGGAGCACCAGAACCCAGCCCACGGCCATAAAGGGCAGCGCCAGCGCCACATGCACGAGGCTGCGGTCGGCCAGCGAGCCCATGAGCCAGAACACCAGCTCCAGCGCCGCATAGGGGCTCGGCGCGAGGTTCAGCGCCAACGCGGTGAGCGCGCCCGCGAGGCTGGAGAGGGCGACGCCGGCAAGGATCAGCATCACCGTCCCCGCCCCCCGCGCGGCGAGGGCGAGCAGCACGGCGGTTGCGGCCGCGGCCCCCATGAGGCCGCCCAACGGCAAGGCCAGCGCGAAGGAGGTCGAGAAGCCGAAGTAGAAGGCGATGACCGCCCCCAGTGCCGCCGCGCCGGAGACTCCCACCACGCCGGGGTCGGCCAAAGGATTGCGCATCAGCCCCTGCAAGGCCGCCCCGGTGAGGCCGAGGCTGAAGCCCACCG
>JAEZMT010000006.1 GCA_023442085.1 Pseudomonadota bacterium
ATCTTCACGGCAGAAACCAGTCCGGGCGGGATGGCCGCGCCGGGGGCAAGGCCGAGCAGTTCGCGAATGCCGTGCACGGCGGCGTCGCGATAGGCCTCGGGATTTTCCGACAGCACCTTGTGCGCGACCAGCGTCCCGTCCGGCCGCCTGCCGACGATATCGGTGAAGGTGCCGCCCCGGTCGATCCAGAATTCCCAAGGGGCGGGAGGGGTAGTGGTGACCGATGCGGAGGGGGTCGCCGCAGCTTCGGCTTCGGCAACTGCGCTCGTCTTCACATCGTCGCTCGACATCGGCCCCGTTTCCCGTCTGGATGATGGCTGGCGGGGTTGGCAAGATTCCTGCTCTCAGGATTCCTGCTCCCCTGATTTGGCGCAGCATGGGTGCGCCGGCGAAGCACAAGGCTCCGCTCGCAAATAAGGAAGTCACGGGGGCGATAAAACGTCAACAATTTGTTGACGAAATATCGAAGGCGGGTGAACATCCTGGCAAGAGCGCCTGATCGCCCGGTTCTTCATGGCCGGCTGAACAATGGTGCCGGTCTCCAGAGGGGTTCCGATGACCAGCGAAGAATTCCGTCACCGAACGGGAGGCGCGCGGACCTGCGCCCCGCCTCCGGCCCCACCGGTGGGGGCGTCGCGATGATCCGCAAGCTGCTCGATGGCCTTTACTTTGTGTCCGGAGTTGCGGCGGCCGGGTTTCTGGTGCTCATCTTTCTTCTGATGATGGGCCTGTCGGTGGGCCGCCAGCTGGGCATCAACATCGCGTCCGGCGACGACTTCGCCGCATGGTCCATGGCCGCCATGGCCTTCCTCGGTCTCGCTCACACCTTTCGCTATGGCGAGATGATCCGCGTCGGCCTCGTGCTGGAGCATCTCACCGGGCGGCGGCGACAGGCGCTGGAATTGTTCGCCCTCACCGTCGGCATCGCCTTCCTCGCCTATTTTGCCTGGAATGCCGGGCGCCTCACCTACGATTCCTGGCGCTTCGATGACATGTCCCAGGGCGTGGTCGCGGTTCCGCTGTGGATTCCCCAGACGGGCTACGCCGCCGGCCTCGCCATCCTGCTGATCGCCATGGTGGACGAGTTCGTCAACGTCGCCCGCGGCAACCGCCCGCGTTATGAGAAGGAGCCGGTCTCCTCGCCCGAGGAACTGGTGGAGCGCATTGCGTCCGGGGGCGGCGTCTGAGCCATGCCGCACCTCGATCTCATTCAGCTCTCGCTGCTTCTCCTCGCCTTCCTCGTCGCCATCCTCGCCTCCGGCGTGTGGATCGCCCTCGGCCTCGGCCTCGTCGGCCTGCTGGCCATGGTGCTGACGACGCCCGTGCCCATCGGCCAGGTGCTCGCCACCACGGTGTGGAGCGCCAGCGCCTCGTGGACGCTCGCCGCCCTGCCCCTCTTCATCTGGATGGGCGAGATCCTCTTCCGCACCCGATTGTCCGAGGAGATGTTCCGGGGTCTTGCCCCATGGCTGCAATGGCTGCCGGGCCGGCTCCTTCATGTGAACGTGGTCGGCTGCGGCATCTTCGCGGCGGTGTCCGGCTCGTCCGCCGCCACCTGCGCCACCATCGGCAAGATCGCCCTGCCGGAGCTGGACAAGCGCGGCTACGACAGGAGCATGAGCCTCGGCTCGCTGGCCGGCTCCGGCACGCTCGGCCTGCTCATCCCGCCGTCCATCCCGATGGTGGTCTATGCGGTGACGGCCAACGTCTCCGTGCTGCAGGTCTTCCTGGCGGGGTTCCTGCCCGGCCTGCTCGTGATGGGGCTCTATTCGGGCTACATCATGCTGTGGTCGCTGCTCAATCCCGGTCGCACGCCGCCCCGCGATCCGCCCATGCCGTTCGTCGAGAAGCTCCGGCAGTCTGCGCGGCTCCTGCCCTGCCTTCTGCTCATTGCGGGAGTCTTCCTCTCGCTGGTGCTGGGCTTCGCCACGGCCACCGAATGCGCCGCCTGGGGCGTCACCGGAGCCCTGGCGCTGGCGTGGTGGAGCGGCACGCTGACCTGGACGACGCTGGTGGAAAGCGTGATGAGCGCCACGCGGCTCAGCTGCATGATCATGCTGATCATTGCCGGCGCCGCCTTCACCACCGCGGCCATGGCCTATACCGGCATTCCCGCCGCGCTCGCCGAGTGGGTGCAGGGGCTGAACCTCACTCCCGGCAAGCTCGCCCTCGCGCTGACCGTGATGTACATCATCCTCGGCTGCCTCGTGGACGGCATCTCGATGATCGTGCTCACCGCGGTCATCGTCCTGCCCATGGTGAAGCAGGCGGGCTTCGATCTCGTGTGGTTCGGCGTCTATCTCGTGATCCATGTCGAGATGGCGCAGATCACCCCGCCGGTGGGCTTCAACCTGTTCGTGCTGCAGAACATGAGCGGACGCGATACGCTCTTCGTGGCGAAGGCGGCTCTGCCGTTCTTCATTCTTCTCAATATCGCGGTCATCATCATCACCACGTTTCCGGAAATCGCTCTGGTGCTGCCGCGCTGGGTGTTCCCTAGCGGCTGAGAGGGAAACGAGTACGCGTCGTCAACAACGAAACAGAGAGAGACCAGTCATGGCGCCTTTCCGTACCCTTGCTCCCGCGCTTCTCGCGGCCGGCCTCGCCGCCCTCGCCTTCGCCGGCCCGGCGCTCGCCCAGACCAAGTGGAACCTGCCGTCCGCCTATCCGGCCGACAACCTTCACACCGAGAACCTCGCCCAGTTCGCCAAGGACGTGGAGACCGCCTCCGGCGGCAAGCTCGTCATCACGCTCCATCCCAATGCCTCGCTGTTCAAGGCGCCGGAGATCAAGCGCGCGGTGCAGACCGGGCAGGCGCAGGCGGGCGAGGTGATCATCTCCATCCACGAGAACGAGGACCCGGTCTTCGGCGTGGACGTGGTGCCCTTCCTCGCCACCTCCTTCGAGCAGTCCAAGAAGCTGTGGGACGCCTCCCGCCCGGCGGTGGAGAAGAAGCTCGCCACCCAGGGCATCAAGGTGCTCTATGCCATGCCGTGGCCGCCGCAGGGCCTGTTCTCCAAGATGACGGTCGAGAAGGTGGAGGACCTCAAGGGCGCCAAGTGGCGCGCCTACAATCCGGGCACCTCGCGCATCGGCGAGATGGTCGGCGCGCAGGCCGTCACCGTCCAGCAGGCGGAACTCGCTCAGGCGCTCGCCACCGGCGTCGTCAACGCGCTCATCACCTCCAGCGCCACCGGCAACGATGTGAAGATCTGGGAGAGCGTGCCGAACTTCTACGACATCCAGGCCTGGCTGCCGAAGAACGTGGTGTTCGTGAACCAGGCCGCCTTCGACGCCCTCGACAAGCCCACGCAGGAGGCCGTGCTCAAGGCCGCCGCCGCCGCCGAGGAGCGCGGGTGGAAGCTCTCCGAAGCCAAGACCAAGGGCTACATGGACACCCTCGCCGCCAAGGGCATGAAGGTGGCTCCGCCCTCGCCCGAACTGAAGGCCGGCTTCGAGAAGATCGGCGGCACCCTGTCCGAAGCCTGGCTCGCCAAGGCTGGCGCGACGGGCCAGGAGATCATCGCCGCCTACAAGAAGTGATGGCGCGCGGCCGGGACGGAACGCCGCCCCGGCCGCCTCCCCAAGGACCGAGCCCGTGACCAAGGACACCTTCTCGAAGCCGGCCGATGGCGCCCGCCGCAAGGCCGGCCCCTCCATCGTCTCCTCCGCGCATCTTGCCGACGGGGCGCTGCCGGCGCTGTCCGAGTTCGAGTTCGGGCTCAACATGCTCACCCACGCCTACAGCCGGTGGATGGTGCGCTGCATGGCGGCGGCCGGCGTGCCGGACCTGTCCGCGCTGGACGTGCTGATCCTGCACCATGTGGTCCATCGCGACCGGCCCAAGACCATCGCCGACCTCTGCCTCGTGCTTGATGTCGAGGATACCCACCTCGTGACCTATGCGGCGAAGAAGCTGCAGGCCCTCGGCCTCGTCGAAAGCGGCCGACGGGGCAAGGAGAAGACGCTCTCAGCCAGCCTCACCGGCCGTGCCGCCTGCGCCCGCTATCGCGAGGTGCGCGAGGCGCTGCTCGCCGACGCGGTGGCCGCCACCGGCATCGATCCCGGCCGCCTGTCCGAGGTCGCGGCGCTGATGCGCACGCTCTCCGGCCATTACGACCAGGCCGCCCGCGCGGCGGCTTCGCTCTGAAGCCGGCTTAACATTTCCGCCACAGGCATGGTGCGCCGGGGGCGTTCGGCTATGATGGGCCGTCGCCCCACCCGGACCGCAAAGGACGGACCGCGCCTCATGTGGCTTGACGATCTGCGGCCCTTCCGTCCCGCGGCGGCCGATCCGCTGCCCCGCGCGACCGAGGACGCCTATCGCGCGTTCGGGCTGGCCAGCGGCATCGTGCGCGAGGAGGTGCCGGCCAGTCTTGCCTTTGGCCGGCTGCGGCTGTTCTCCCGGCAGGATGCGACGGACAGGGCGCCCGCCCGCACCGTGCTGGTGGTGGCGCCCATCGCCGGCGGCTATCCCTTCCTCATGCGCGATCTCATCGCCGCGCTTTTGCCCGTCGCGGGGCGCGTGGGCATCACCGAATGGCCCAATGCCCGCTACCTGCCGATCGGCGCCGGTCGCTTCGGGTTCGCCGAGAATTGCCTGGAGACGGCGCAGATGGCCCGCGCGCTCGCCGTCACGGGGCCGGTCCATCTGGTGGGTGTCTGCCAGGGTGCGCTGCCCGCCTTCGCCGCCGCCTGCCTGCTGGCGGAGGAGGGGGTGCCGGTGGCGAGCCTCAGCCTCGTCGGCGGGCCGATGGACCCCGCGCGCAACCCTACGCGCCTGTGGAAGATGCTCCAGGAGCGCTCCCTTGAGGCGCTGGACGCGCAGGTGATGGAGGAGGTCCCGCAAGGCCTGCCCGGCGCCGGGCGGCGTGTGTTTCCGGCGTGGCGGCAAATCGACACCTTCGCGCTGTACCTCTGGCGCCAGTCCATCAGCGGCGGCGACCTGCCCATGCGCCTGCTGTTCGACGAGGGCGCCGATCCTTTGCGCTTCCCGCTCTCCCGCCTGTGCTGGACCATGATGGACGTGCCGGGCGAATTCTTCATGGAGAACGTTTCGACCATCTTCCGCGACAACGCGCTGGCCCGCGGCACGCTGGAGATCGGCGGGCATCGGGTGCGGGCAGAGGCCCTGCGCGGCGCCCTGCTCACGGTCGAGGGCGCGCAGGACGATATCTCCGCCCCCGGCCAGACCGAGGCGGCGCACGATTTCTGCCGCGCCGTCCCGGATGCCCTCCGCCGCCACGTCAGCGTCGCAAACTGCGGCCACTTCGGCCTCTTCTACGGCAGAAGAATGCGCGCGAGCGTGATCCCGGCTCTGATCGAGGCGATGGAGGCGGGGGAACGGGCGCTGTGACGGGCCGGTGCATGGCGGTGCGGGGGCCGCCGTCTGCCCCGACCGCGTCGCGCGTCTCTTTGAACGAAGGTGCGCGCCAGCCCATCCGGCTGTCATCGCCGACTTGTGCGTGCGATCCACGGTACGGCGGGGAGGGGTATCGGTCGGGCGCGGGCGGGGACAAATGGCGGAGTGGATCCCCCCGACGGGCCGGGGGATGACGGTTTGGCGGAGGATGTGCCGATACCGGCCCTTATTCCTCCGTAACGCTTTCCCAGGTGGCGTGGCGCGTGTTCGGCCGCTTCGCGAGGCGGTCGGTGATCGCATCAAGCTCGGCCGGAACGACCGAGGTGGTGACGAGCTTCGCCACCAGCACCACGGCGCCGTCGGTGCCGGGCTCCTCGTCCACGTCGCGCACGAGATATTTCTCGGCCTCCAGCGTGTCGATCAGCACGTCGCGCAGATCGGCGGCGGCGGCGGAATCCACCGTCAGGCGCACCTCGTAGCTGACCTCCGAGCGCCGGGCATCGAGGGGCGCGCGGTCGATGGCGCGGGCAACCGGGCGCAGCACCGTGTTGCCGGCGATGATGATGAAGGTGATGAGCGCCGCCTCGGCCAGCCTGTCGGCCCCGGCGCAACTGCCCACGGCGGCCGAGCACCAGAGCGTCGCGGCGGTGTTGAGGCCGCGGACGTTCATGCCTTCCTTCATGATGACGCCGGCGCCGAGGAAGCCAACGCCCGTCACCACATTGGCGGCGACGCGCATGGCGTCGGTCGGCCCGCCGAGGCTGGCGGCGAGATCGACGAAGGCGGCCGAGCCCACGGCCACCAGCACGTTGGTGCGCAGTCCGGCGGTGCGCTGGCGATACTGCCGCTCGGCCCCGATGAGGGTGCCGAACAGAAACGCGGCGGCGAGGCTGACCACGGTATCGAGGAACTGCACCCCGTGGAAATTGGAAACGAACTGCACCCGAAACTCCTTGCCCTGCACCACCGCCGACGATGGCCCAATGCCTCGCCCAAGATGATGGCGAGGCCAAGGTCGCGGGCCGTGACGGCCCGCCTCACGCCGAGCCTTCACGGTTCCGCGCGCCGGATTGTCGCGCCATCGTGGAACTGCTAAAAACCCGCCCCATGCGACAGACGCGTGACCATCGCCACAGCCTCGACCGGGCGGCCCATTGCGGGGCCGGCCCGTTCGCGCGCACGACGATGGAGTTCGCGGCGGTGCCGGACCACGTGCGCCTGCCGGGTCGCTTCTTCGGCCGCTTCACCACGGCGGCGTCCTCGGTGCTTTGACGCCCGCATGGTGACGCGCCCATAAGCGGCGCGACGGATACCGCCCTTCCATCGTTACCGGCCCGGCCGCCCCGACGCGCGCCGGCCTTTCCTCAGGACACGACGCGATGAACGCCCCGGTCAACGGCCCCAAGACCCTCTACGACAAGATTTTCGACGACCATGTCGTCTCCCGGCAGGACGACGGCACCTGCCTGCTCTACATCGACCGCCACCTCGTGCACGAAGTGACCAGCCCGCAGGCCTTCGAGGGCCTGCGCATGACCGGCCGCAAGGTGCGCGCGCCGCAGAAGACCCTCGCCGTGGTGGACCACAACGTCCCCACCACCGACCGCACCCTGCCGAACCCGGACCCGGAGAGCGTCGCGCAGATCGCCGCGCTCGCCGAGAACACCAGGGAGTTCGGCGTCGAATATTATGACGGCTTCGACAAGCGCCAGGGCGTGGTGCACGTGGTCGGCCCCGAGCAGGGCTTCACGCTGCCCGGCACCACCATCGTCTGCGGGGACAGCCACACCTCCACCCACGGCGCGTTCGGCGCCCTCGCCCATGGCATCGGCACGTCCGAGGTGGAGCATGTGCTCGCCACCCAGACGCTGATCCAGAAGAAGGCGAAGAACATGCGCGTCACCGTCTCCGGGCCGCTGCCCGAGGGCGTCGGCGCCAAGGACGTGGTGCTCGCCATCATCGGCACCATCGGCACGGCCGGCGGCACCGGCTATGTCATCGAATATGCCGGCGAAGGCATCACCTCCCTCTCCATGGAAGGGCGGATGACCGTCTGCAACATGTCCATCGAGGGCGGCGCGCGCGCCGGCATGGTGGCACCGGACGAGAAGGCGTTCGAATATCTCAAGGGCCGCCCGAAGTCCCCCAAGGGCGCCGACTGGGATGCCGCGGTGAAGTTCTGGCAGACCCTGCGCTCGGACGAGGGCGCGCATTTCGACGCTGAGATCCACATCGACGGCGCGAACCTGCCGCCCATCGTCTCCTGGGGCACGAGCCCCGAGGACGTGATCTCCGTGGAAGGCGTGGTGCCCGACCCGTCGCTCATCGAGGACGAGGTGAAGCGCGCCGCCAAGGTCCGCGCGCTGGCCTATATGGGCCTCACCGCCGGCACGAAGATCCAGGACATCACCATCGATCGGGCCTTCATCGGCTCCTGCACCAACGGCCGGATCGAGGACATGCGCGCGGCGGCCGCCGTGGTGAAGGGCCACAAGGTGAACCCGCGCGTGAGCGCCATGGTCGTTCCGGGCTCCGGCCTCGTGAAGGAGCAGGCCGAGGCCGAGGGTCTGGACAAGATCTTCCTCGAGGCCGGGTTCGAGTGGCGCGAGGCAGGCTGCTCCATGTGCCTCGCCATGAATGCCGACCGCCTCGCCCCCGAGGAGCGCTGCGCCTCCACCTCGAACCGCAATTTCGAGGGCCGGCAGGGCTTCAAGGGCCGCACCCACCTCGTCTCCCCCGCCATGGCGGCGGCGGCGGCCATCGCCGGCCACTTCGTGGACGTGCGGAACTGGCCGAAGGCCTGAGCTTCCTTTCTGAACACGGACGGCCGGGCATCGCCCGGCCGTTTTCTTTTCAGCCCACCCAGTCGAGGCCGATGTCGAGGATGGGGGCGCTGTGGGTCAGCCAGCCCACGGAGATGAGGTCCACGCCCGATGCCGCGATGGCGGGGGCCGTCTCGCGGTTCACCCGGCCGGAGGCCTCGGTGAGCATCCGCCCGCCGACCATGCGCACGGCCTCCGTGAGGGTGGCGGGGGTCATGTTGTCGAGCAGCACCGCGTCGGCGCCGAGGGTCAGCAGCTCTTCCAGCTGGGCGAGGGTGTCCACCTCCACCTCCACCTTCACCATGTGACCGGCGCGGGCGCGCACGCGCCTGACCGCCTCGGCGACCGAGCCGGCGATGGCGACGTGGTTGTCCTTCACCAGTACCGCATCATCGAGACCGAAGCGGTGGTTGGCGCCGCCGCCGGCGCGCACGGCGTATTTCTCCAGCGCGCGCAGGCCGGGCGTGGTCTTGCGGGTGCAGACGATCTGCGCCTTGTGGCCGGCCACCGCATCCGCCAGCGACGCCGTGGCGGTGGCAATGCCGGAGAGGCTGCAGGCGAGGTTGAGGCCGGTGCGCTCGCCGGTGAGCAGCGCGCGCGAGGGGCCTTCCACCTCTGCCAGCACGGTGCCCGGCGTCACCCGCGAACCGTCCGCCACCATGGGCGTGAAGCGCACGTCCGGGTTCAGCAGGCGGAAGGCGAGGCGGGCGCAATCGAGCCCCGCCACCACGCCGTCCTGACGGGCGGCGAGCACAAGGCGGCTGACGTGTCCGGCCGGCACCACCGCATCGGTGGTGATGTCCCCGGCGCGGCCGAGGTCTTCCAGCAGCGCGGCGCGGACGATGGGCTCCACCATCAATTCGGGGAGCGGGTCGAGGGCGGCCATGGCGGCTCCGTCAGGTTTCAGGCGAAGGCGAGGTCCGGCACGCGCAAGCGACCGGCGGCGGCGCGCGCTTCGGCGAGGGTGATGCGTGACCGCCGGGCGACCGGCGCGGTGTCGGGAAAATCCGTGCGCGCATGGGCGCCGCGGCTCTCGGTGCGGGCGAGGGCCGAGGCCGCCATCATCAGGCCAACACGGGCGGGCGCGGCGGCCGGGGTGGCGCCTTCGGCCAGCGGCAGCAGGCGCTGGAGCGCCGCCGTCAGCCCCTCCGCATCGCGGGTGACGCCGACGAGGCGGGAAACGATGGCGCGGGCCGGAGCCGCATCCGCCGCTGGAGGCAAAGCGGAGGGGGCGGGGACGATCGTCCGTCCCGCCGGGCGGCCGGCGATGTCGTTCGCGACCTCCCGCCCGCACACCACCGCTTCCAGCAGCGAATTGGAGGCGAGGCGGTTGGCGCCGTGCAGGCCGGTGGCCGCGCATTCGCCTGCCGCCCAGAGGCCGGGGAGGGTGCTGCGGCCGTGCGCATCCACGGCGATGCCGCCCATGTGGTAGTGCGCGGCCGGGCGGATGGGCACGAGATCGGTCGCCGGATCGACACCGGCGGCCCGGCAGCCCGCCGCCACCTGCGGGAAGCGGGCGGCGAAGCGCGCGCCGAGGCTGGCGCGGGCATCGAGGAACACCTCGCGTCCGGCCGTGAGTTCGCGCCAGACGGCACGGGCCACCACGTCGCGCGGCGCTAGTTCCTTGCCCGGCACATTCTCCAGAATGCGCCGGCCGCTGCCATCGACGATGAGCGCGCCTTCCCCGCGCACCGCCTCGCTGATGAGGGGGAGCGGGCGGGCGGGCGTGGCCAATGCGGTGGGGTGGAACTGCACGAATTCGAGGTCCGCCAGCTCCGCCCCGGCCTCCGCGGCCAGCGCGAGGCCCACGCCCCACGATGCGACGGGATTGGTGGTGTGCTCATAGAGCGCGCCGACACCGCCCGTCGCCAGCACGAGGCGGCGGGTGGCGAGCACACGGGCGCCGTCCGCCGCGGCCACCAGCAGGCCGCAGACGGCGCCGTCGCGCATCAGCATGCGCCGCGCCTCGCCCTGAACCAGCGTGATGGAGGGGCAGGCGCGCGCGGCTTCCGATAGGGCGCGCACCAGCTCCCGCCCGGTGCCGTCGCCGTCCGCATGGACGATGCGGCGCCGGCTGTGGGCGGCTTCGAGGCCGAGCAGCAGGCCGCCGGCCGCGTCGCGGTCGAAGCGCACGCCGAGGCGTTCCAAGGCGGCGATGGCGTCCGGCCCGGCAGACAGGATGCGGCGGGCCGCCTCGGCATCGCAGAGACCGTCGCCGGCTGCCAGCGTGTCGGCAAGGTGGAGGGCGTCGTCGTCGTCCGCCCCGACGCTGGCGGCGATTCCGCCCTGCGCCAGCGGGCTGGAGCCGTCCGCGCCCAAAGGCGCGCGGGTGACGAGCACCACCGGCTCGGGAGCGAGGAAGAGGGCGGCGGCGAGCCCGGCGATGCCGGCGCCGACAATGACGGGGCGGCCGTCCAGCCTGTCCCCGGTCATAGCGCCAGCATCCGCTCGACCGAGGCGCGGGCGCGGGCGGCGACCTCGGGGTCGATGGTGACTTCGTGGAGGTTGTTCTCCAGCGCCGCGCGGATGTTGCGGAGCGTGATCTTCTTCATGTGCGGGCAGAGATTGCAGGGGCGCACGAAGTCGATGTCGGGAT
>JAEZMT010000050.1 GCA_023442085.1 Pseudomonadota bacterium
GCGCTGCTGGGGTTGACGGTGCTGGTGATGCGCCGCCTCGCCGCCCGCGGCACCGGAGGCGATCGCCGCGGCCGGCCCGGCCCGCGCCTCTCCGTGCTCGACAGCGTCTCCGTGGACCAGCGCCGCCGCCTCGTGCTCATCCGCCGTGACGAGGTGGAGCATCTGCTGCTGATCGGCGGCAACAGCGATCTCGTGATCGAACAGAACATCGGCGCCGCTGACGCAGCGGAGGCCGTGGAGACCGCACCCGCCGCCGTCGCCCCGCCCCGTGAGGCCCCGACGCTTCAGCGTCCGACCCCGCGCCGCGCCCTCTCGGCTGCGCCCGCCGCCGCGACGCTGACCACCGAGCCCGCCGCGGCCGGCCTTCCCGCCCCCGATCCTGCCGTGACGGAAGCTGCGCCCGCGCCGACCGAGCCCCGAGAGGAGCGCCGCGCCGGCCTGTCGCGCCGGCCGCTGATGCGCGGCGACGGCACCCTGTCCGGCCGCCCCGCCCCGCGCGCCGCCGATGCCGCGCCCGAACCTGCGGCCCGGGAGCCCACCCGCGCCGAGGCGCCGCGCCCCGATCAGGCCCGCCTCGATGCCCTCAAGGCCGAGTTTGCCGCCAGCACGCCCAAAATGGACGCGCCCAAAATCGACGCCCCGAAGGTCGACGCCCCCCGGATCGACACCGCGCCTGCGGGCGCCCCCAAGGTGGAGGCGCTGAAGGCCGAGCCTGAGGACGCGCCCCCCGCCGTCAGCGAAGCCGCGCCGAAACTCGAGGATACGCCCCATCGCCTCGATGCCGCCCTCGTCCATCCCGAGCCGGCCCCTGCCGCGCCGCAGATCAGCCTGTCCGACCTCCTCGGCGACGAGCCCACGGCTCCCGCCGAGCCCGCCCCGGCGCCGCGCGCCGAGCCGGTGATCGAGCCCCCGCCGCCCCCGCGTGGCGAAGGTCCGCTGTCGCGCTTTCTCTACCAGTCGCGCACCCGCGCCGCGGAATCGCGCGGAGCTGAGCCGCGCCCGGAGCCGCGCGCGACCGATGTTCGCCCCACCGAGCCCCGCGCCCGCGTGGATGCGCCGCTGCGCACGGAGACACCGCGGCCGGAAGCTCCGCTGCGCCCCCGCGAATTTTCCTTCCGCCCGGCGGGCGAGAGCCGTCCGCTGCCGTCGCCGGCGCAGCCCCGCCGCGAGCCCCTCGCCCTGCGCGACGTGAGCCGCGAGGAGGGAACCCCTCGTCCGGATGTCGCCAGCCCGCTGTTGCGCGCGCCCTCCCCGACCGCGACGCCGGTTTCCACGGACATCGCCGCGCCCGTGATCCACGCGCCGGCGCCGTCCATCACCGCCCTGGTCCAGCCGGCTCCCGCCGTCGCCGCCCCCTCCGCCGGAGACGCGCCGAACGTCGAGCCGGAGGCGCCGCGCGATCCACTGGACGATTTCGACGCCGAGATGGCGAGCCTGCTCGGCCGCACCAACGCCCGCGGCCGCTGACCCTTTCGCAGGGTACCCAGACGCAAGAAGGCCGGCGGGGCGATGGCTCCGCCGGCCTTCTTCGTAAGTGCGAACGCGCCGCCGGAAGGGGCGGCCGGAACGCTGGATCAGTCGTCGCGATAGACCCGCTCGCGCCGCTCGTGACGCTCCTGGGCCTCCACCGAGAGGGTGGCGATGGGCCGGGCCTCGAGGCGCTTCAGCGAGATGGGCTCGCCGGTGTCCTCGCAATAGCCGTAGGAGCCGTCCTCGATCCGCTGGAGCGCCGCGTCGATCTTGGCGATCAGCTTGCGCTGGCGGTCGCGGGCGCGCAGCTCGATGGAGCGATCGGTTTCGGACGAGGCCCGGTCCGCAAGATCCGGGTGATTCTGGTTCTCGTCCTGAAGGTGCTGCAGGGTCTCGCGGGCCTCCTTCAGGATGTCGTCCTTCCAACGCAGCAGCTTGATGCGAAAATACTCGCGCTGCCGGTCGTTCATGAAGGGCTCGTCCTCACGGGGCCGATAGTCCTCGTCGATTTGGATCGACATCAGCAAGGTCCTCGATATGCGTCGCTCTGCCGTCGAAGCCCGACGCGAAAGGCGGATCGTGCCCATCCGGCCTTGCGTGGCGCCGAGTCCCGATGGCGAACTCCCCGTCACGGAACTTAAGGGCTGCCGCCCCAGCGTGCGGGCCGGCGGAGCCGACCTTTCGGCCAGGAGGACGCCCCTTGGTCGCCGCGCTTATATCGACGCCTTGGGGTTACGACAACCGGCATGTCCGATCCCGCCCACCTGCGCGCACCGGTTTTGACGCGTAGGGGATGCACCCTGGCGCCCGGCCCCCTCTCCGCCGCGCCCCTTGACGGATGGACGCGGGGTGCCGACCTTGCTGCGGCGCGAGAGAGCGCGGGAAGGAAACACGTCTCATGCGGTTCGAGGGCACGAAGAGCTATGTGGCCACCGACGACCTCAAGGTCGCCGTCAACGCGGCCCTCGTCCTCGAACGACCGCTGCTCATCAAGGGTGAGCCCGGCACGGGAAAAACCGTTCTGGCGCAGGAGGTTGCTGCGGCGCTTGGGGCGCCATTGATCGAGTGGCACGTCAAGTCCACCACCAAGGCGCAGCAGGGGCTTTACGAATACGACGCGGTTGCCCGCCTGCGCGACAGCCAGCTCGGCGACCCCAAGGTCCACGACATCGCCAACTATATCCGCAAGGGAAAGCTGTGGACCGCCTTCTCATCGGACCAGCGGCCCGTGCTGCTCATCGACGAGGTGGACAAGGCGGACATCGAGTTTCCCAACGATTTGCTGCAGGAACTCGACCGCATGGAGTTCCACGTCTACGAGACGGGCGAGCAGGTGAAGGCGGCGCAGCGCCCCCTCGTCATCATCACCTCCAACAACGAGAAGGAGTTGCCGGACGCCTTCCTGCGTCGCTGCTTCTTCCATTACATCCGCTTTCCCGATCCCGAGACCATGCGGGCCATCGTCGAAGTCCACTTCCCCGGCATCAAGCAGCGGCTGGTGGGCGAGGCTCTGCGCATCTTCTATGAGCTGCGCGACGTGCCGGGGCTGAAGAAGAAGCCCTCCACCTCCGAGCTGATCGACTGGCTCAAGCTGCTGATGGCCGAGGACATCGAGCTGGAGACCCTGCGCGAGAAGGACGTGCGCAAGGCGATTCCTCCGCTCGCCGGGGCGCTGCTGAAGAACGAGCAGGACGTGCACATGTTCGAGCGCCTCGCCTTTCTCGCCCGGCGGGAGCAGCGCTGATCCATGGATGCGACGCAGCTTCTCGTCGCCCTCCTCGTCATCGGCGCGCCACTGGCGCTGTTCCTCAGCCTGCGCGGCGGCGGTAAGGCCGCAGCCGGGAAGGCGGATGCCGCCAAGCAAGACACCAAGCCGGACGCCACCTCGAACCGGGCGAAGCCGCCGGCCGACTACGGCCTTGGCCGGGAGGACTCCCCTGCCCCTGCGGCATCGGCTGCGAACACCGAGCCGGATAGTGCCAATGCGCAGCGGGCCGCTGCGGCTGCGGCAGTCGGTGGCGCGCTCATCATCGCGGCCGGTTATTCCGCCCATCATCATTCTGGCGAGGCGGGGGGCGAATCCCCCCATGTGGGCCACAGCGGCGGCGGCCCCGATTCCGGCGACAGCGGCGGCTCGGGCGACGGAGGTGGCGGTGACGGCGGTGGCGGCGAATAGCGCTTTCCTGCACCGCGCCGGAGACGATACTTAGCTAAAGAGCGAAGTTTTCCTTGCTGCGCGATCTTGCGCTCGTATACTTAGTCATATGGCTAAGCATGATCCCGATCTCTCCCTGCTCTTTCACGCGCTGGCCGATCCGACCCGCCGGTCGATCCTGACGCGCCTTGCCGAGGGGCCGGCGGCAGTGACGGATCTCGCCGGCCCCACCGGGCTGCGCCTGCCGACGGTGATGCGACATCTGTCCGTGCTGGAGGAAGCCGGGCTGATCGCCACTACCAAGGACGGGCGGGTGCGCACCTGCGCCATCCGGCCAGAGGCGCTGGAGCCCGCCCGCACATGGCTCGACACACAGCGCGCGATCTGGGAGGCCCGGCTGGACCGGCTGGATGCCTTCGTGACCAACGCGAAGAAGGGAGGAAAACAATGACCCCGACGGACCAGCCCGGCCGTTTCGCCACCCTGACCTTCACCCGCGAGGTCGCCGCGCCGCTCGCGACCCTCTGGCAGGCCTGGACCGCCCCGGCCGCGCGGGCGGTCTGGGCGGCGCCCACGCCAGCCGTCACGGTGGACTTCCTGGAGGCCGACACGCGCGTGGGCGGCCGCGAGGTGTCGCTCTGCAAGGTCGCGGGCCAGCCTGACATCCGGTGCGAATGCGGCTGGCTGGCGCTCGCGCCCTCGGCGCGCAGCGTGAACTATGAGGTGGTCTCCACCGAGGGCGTCCCGCAATCGGCGGCGCTGGTGACGGCCGATTTCTCTGGCGACGGTGAACGCAGCCGGCTGGTGGTGACCGTCCAGCTCTCCGCCCTCGCGGCGGAGATGAACGTGGATATGGAGGCGGGATACCGGGAGGGCTTTGACGCCGGCCTCGGCAACCTGGCCGCCGTGGCCGCCCGCACCATGGTCCTGGAGCGGGTCATTAGGGCGCCTCGCACCGCTGTCTGGGGCGCGTGGATGGACCCCGCCTCACTGCCGCAATGGTGGGGTCCGGAGGGCTTCTCCTGCCGCACCGCGCGCATCGACCTCCGGCAGGGCGGAGAATGGGTGTTCGAGATGATCGGGCCGGACGGCACCGTCTTCCCCAACCACCATCTCTACCGGGAGGTGCGGCCGCAGGAGCGGATCGCCTATGCCCTGCTCTGGGGCGAGAACGGCCCGAAGCATGCCGATGCCTGGGCCA
>JAEZMT010000097.1 GCA_023442085.1 Pseudomonadota bacterium
TTTCCGCTTCCTTCGCCACGGTGACGAAGGAGAGTTCGGAGGCGCCGTAGAATTCCGCGAAGGCCGCGTTGGGCATGAAGTGCGCAAGCATCTGCCGCCGCCCCGGCGGCCATTTGGCGCCGGAGCACAATACAAGGCGCAGGCCCGGCAGGGTTTCGCCCTCGGCGGCGAGATGGTCCAGCAGCAGCGCGATCTGCGTCGGCACGCCATAAAGTACGGTCGCGCCATGGGCGCGCGCCAGCTCGGCAGCGCTACGGGGGCGGAAGTGAGGGGCCAGCAGCACATGG
Organism: Pseudomonadota bacterium; assembly: GCA_023442085.1. Lineage (GTDB taxonomy): Bacteria > Pseudomonadota > Alphaproteobacteria > Rhizobiales > Xanthobacteraceae > Xanthobacter. The sequence continues at coordinate 288 of JAEZMT010000097.1, forward strand.
GCGCCGGCATCGAGGCCCCGCGCCAGCGCATAGAGGAAGAGCGAATGGGTGAGCGCGCCGGGGGCGAGGATCACGTCTTCCGGGCCGATGCCGAACTCCGCCGTGTCCGCATCGAAGCTCGAAGTCCAGGAATGGTGCGCGCGGCGATAGCCCTTGGGCAGGCCGGTGGAGCCGGAGGTGAAGCCCACATAGAAGGGCAGCTCCGGGTGCGGCGCCGCCATCGCCATGGCTGGCCCGGCGCCGATGGCGTCGGCCAGCCCTGCCGCCCCCTGCCCCGGCGCAAGGTGGATGTCGCCGGCCTTCCCGCTCACGAGCAATCCGGGCCGGACCCGCTCCAGCACGTCCCGACGCTGTCCCTCCGGCCAGCCAGGATCGAGGATCTGCGCCTCCCGCCCCGCGCGGGCGGCGGCGAGGAAGAGGATGGCGAGGGCCGCGCCGTTCGGCAGGTCGAGCCCGATGCCCCCGGCCGGCGCGTCCGCGAACCGCGTCGCGCAGCGCGTCACCAGCGCATCGAGGGCGGCGTAGGTCAGCGTCTCGCCGGCGCAGGTGAGGGCCGGCGCGTCCGGTCGCTCGACCGCGTGGCGGGCGAGGTGGCGCGTGATGCTCACGGGCGGTGCGGCGCCGCCACCGACCAGTTGCGCAGCACGGTGGTGGCGAGCAGTGCCGCGCCCACCGCCTTGATGAGGTCGCCCGGCACGAAGACGGACGCGCCGATGAGCGCCTTCAGCGGGCTGATGTGCGCCATCAGCGCGATTCCCGGAATGCCGAAAGCGTAGAGGGTGAGGATGCCGCCCGTGATGGCGGCGATCAGCGCCGTCGCCAGCGCCGGCAGATTGCGCGCCGCGAGCCGCTCGGCCACGAGGCCGGTGACGAAACCGGCGGCGACGTAGCCGACGAGGAAGCCCGCGGTCGGGCTCGCCAGCACGCCGAGGCCGCCGCGCCCGCCCGACAGCAGCGGCGCGCCGAGCAGCACCACGAACACGAACAGCCCCGTCGCCGCCGCTCCCGCGCGGGCGCCGAGCAGGAGGCCGGCCAGCATCACGCCGAGGCTTTGGGCGGTAATGGGCACACCCGCCGCGATGGGCAGGAAGATGGGCGGCACAAAGCCCAGCGCCGCGATGAGGGCGGCGACAAGGGCGATGCGCACCAGCGTGCGCGTCTCGAAGATCTGGCTGTCCATGGGCCTGTCCCCTTTCAAATTCTGGGCCTGCGCGCGGGTCGCGACGGCATGCGCGGCTTGCGCGGTGCGCCGAAGCCGCGCGCGTCGAGGGCTTCCGCCACCTGATCCGACATGGCGAGCGCGCCGGAGAAGAAGGCGCCGACGAGCGCCAGTCCCGGACGGCGGGGGCTGCGCGCACGCCAGGCCTCCTCGCGACCCCGCCAGGTGTCGAGCAGCACCGGCACGAAGCGCACCACCAGCGCCACCGCCAGCGCGATGCGATCGGGATCGAGCCCGAAGCGCTTGAGCGGGCGCATCGGCAGGGCGAGCGCGTCCATCATGTCCTGCATGCGGGTGGAGAGGGTGACGAGATCGGCCAGCAGCACCATCACGCAGATGCGCAGCACGCTCGCCACCGCCACCTCGACGGACGCCGCCCACACCTGCAGCGCGAAGATCACCACAAGCAGCGGCGCGAGGCTCCGCCAGTGGGCGAGCCGCCGCAGCCCCGGCCGGCCGAAGCCGCAATAGACGATGAGCACGGCGGCGAGCGCCATGGCCAGCAGCACCGGGCTGTCCAGCGGCACGATCAGCACGGAGAGCACCGCGAGCGCGATCAGTTTCGCGCCAGCGGGCAGGCGATGCAGCAGGCTGCGGCCGGAGAGATAGCCGGCGATCATGGGACGGCCCGCCCGGACGGCCGCGCCACGGCGCGCTCGGCGCGGGCGCGCGCATCCGCCTCGTAGAGCGGGATGACCTCGGCCGGCGCACCATCGGCCACCACCTCGCCGCCCCTCAGCCAGAGAACGCGATCGAAGCCGGCGAACAAATCCACGTCGTGGCTCGCCATCACCATGGTCACGTCGAGCGCGCCGAGGCGGGCGGCGAGGGTGAGGCGGGTGGTGAGGTCGAGGCTGGAAAACGGCTCATCCAGCAGCAGCACGGAAGGGTCGGCGGCCAGCGCCGAGAGGATGCAGACGAGCTGCTTCTGTCCTTCGGAGAGATCCGCCACCGCCCGGTCGCCCCAGCCGGCGCAGCCGTGGCGGGCGAGCAGCCGCTCGGCGTCCGCATTGGCCTGTGCCTTCGGCGTGCCCTGCTGGATGGGACCGAAGGCGATCTCCTCCCGCACCGAGGGGAAGATGATCTGGTGGTCCACGTTCTGGAACACGAAGCCGACCGTCGCCGGCAGCTTGCGCCGGTCGCGGCGGGTGTCGAGGCCCTCCACCGTCACCGTGCCCGTGTCCGGCAAGATCAGCCCGTTGATGAGGCGCAGCAGGGTGGACTTGCCCGACCCGTTGTCGCCCACGAGGCCGATGCGCCGCTCGGACAGGGTGAGATTGAGATTGGAGAAGACCGTCCGCGCGCCGCGCGTCACCTCGACCCCAGCGAGCCGCGCGAAGGGCGCGGCGGCGGGGCGCGGGTCGGCGGCGGGCATCTGTGACATGGCGTCTCCTGCTGGCTCTCCTTCCGATAAACGGTTCGCGCGTCGAGGCAAGGGTGCCATCGGTATAGGGCGCCTTCCAAGGGTGCATTGCACACTGCGCCACCGTCATTCCCGGATTGATTTCCGTCGCCGCCGGGCGCATAAATCCCGCCGATCAAATCGATTAAAATCCGGCGCATCCGAACGCCGGAGCAGTGGAGAAAGCCATGTCCGGTCCTGCCGACCAGGGAAAGAACGGAACGATCGAGCGCAAGGGCGACCAGCCTGAGAAGCACGGCCTGAAGCTCAGGTCGCAGCTGTGGTTCGACAATCCGGACAATCCCGGCATGACCGCGCTCTATCTGGAGCGCTACCTGAATTTCGGCCTCACCCGCGAGGAATTGCAGTCCGGCAAGCCGATCATCGGCATCGCCCAGACCGGCTCGGACCTCTCCCCCTGCAACCGCCACCATCTGGACCTCGCCCACCGCGTGCGCGCGGGCATCGAGGCCATGGGCGGCGTGCCGTTCGAGTTTCCGGTGCATCCCATCCAGGAAACCGGCAAGCGGCCCACCGCCGCGCTCGACCGCAACCTCGCCTATCTCGGCCTCGTGGAAATCCTCTACGGCTACCCGCTCGACGGCGTGGTGCTGACCACCGGCTGCGACAAGACCACCCCGGCCTGCATCATGGCCGCCGCCACCGTGAACATCCCGGCCATCGTCCTCTCGGGCGGGCCGATGCTGAACGGCTGGTGGAAGGGCGAGCGCACCGGCTCCGGCACCGTGGTGTGGAAGAACCGCGAACGCTTCGCAGCGGGTGAGATCGACTATGACGAGTTCATGGATGTGGTGGCGTCCTCCGCCCCGTCGGTGGGCCACTGCAACACCATGGGCACCGCCTCCACCATGAACGCGCTGGCGGAAGCCCTCGGCATGTCGCTCCCCGGCTGCGCGGCCATTCCGGCGCCCTATCGCGAGCGCGGGCAGATCGCTTACGACACCGGCAAGCGCATCGTGGACATGGTGTGGGAGGACCTGAAACCCTCCGACATCCTCACCCGCGAGGCGTTCGAGAACGCCATCCGCGTCAACAGCGCCATCGGCGGCTCCACCAACGCCCCCATCCACCTCAACGCCATCGCCCGCCATGTGGGTGTGCCGCTGACCGTGGACGACTGGCAGTCCGTGGGTCACAAGATCCCGCTGCTGGTGAACCTCCAGCCGGCCGGCGAATATCTCGGCGAGGAATTCCACCGCGCTGGCGGCGTGCCGGCGGTGGTGGCGGAGCTGATCGAGCAGGGCAAGATCCACGAGGGCGCGCTCACCGTGAACGGGCGCACCATGGGCGAGAACTGCAAGGGCAAGCTCTCCTGGGACCGCGAGGTCATCAAGGCCTATGACGCGCCCCTGAAGGAGGATGCCGGCTTCATCGTGCTGCACGGCAACCTGTTCGACAATGCGGTGATGAAGACCTCGGTGATCTCCGAGGAGTTCCGCGCCCGCTTCCTCTCCAACCCCAACGATCCGGAGGCCTTCGAGGGCCGCGCCGTGGTGTTCGACGGGCCGGAGGACTACCACCACCGCATCGACGACCCATCGCTGGGGATCGACGAATACACCCTGCTGTTCATCCGCGGCACCGGCCCGCTCGGCTATCCCGGCGGCGCGGAGGTGGTGAACATGCAGCCGCCGGCCGCCCTCCTGAAGAAGGGCATCCATGCCCTGCCCTGCATCGGCGACGGCCGCCAGTCCGGAACCTCGGGCTCGCCTTCCATCCTGAACGCATCGCCGGAAGCGGCGGCGGGCGGCGGCCTTGCGCTGCTGAAGACCGGCGACCGGGTGCGCATCGATCTCAACAAATGCACCGCCGACATCCTGATCTCGCCGGAGGAGCTGGCCCAGCGCCGCGCCGACCTGCAGGGTCATGGCGGCTACAAGGCGCCGGAGAGCCAGACCCCGTGGCAGGAAATCCAGCGCTCCATGGTCGCCCAGTTCGACGAGGGCATGGTGCTGAAGCCGGCGGTGAAATACCAGCACATCGCCCAGACCATGGGCGTGCCGCGCGACAACCACTGATCGCGATGCGGACGGGTGGACGGTCCATTCCCGTCCGCCCGCCCCGGTCCTAATCTCCCCCCGCCGCCACGCCCCGGCGGTGCACGGGATTGCCCTCATGACCTCGCCCACAGACAAGCGCCGCGCCTTCCGCACGCTCCACGAGAGCGGCTGCTTCGTGCTGCCGAACCCGTGGGACGTGGGCACGACGCGCTATTTGGAATCCGCCGGCTTCAAGGCTCTGGCCACCACCAGCGCCGGCTATGCCTTCTCCACCGGCCGCCCGGACGGCGCCGTGGGGCGGGACGAGGTGCTGGCCCACATCGCCGATCTCGTCGCGGCCACCGCCTTGCCCACGAATGCGGACTTCGAGGCGGGCTATGCGCCCGATCCGGCCGGGGTCGCCGAGAGCGTCACCTTGTGCGTCGGCACCGGCGTGTCGGGCCTCTCCATCGAGGATGCGACGGGGGATGCGGCGCATCCGCTCTATGATCTGGATGAGGCGGTTGCCCGGGTGCGTGCGGCGCGCAAGGCCATCGACGCCACTGGCGCCGACGTGATCCTCACAGCCCGCGCGGAATGCTTCCTGGTGGGCCGGACCGACCTCGCCGAGGTCATCACCCGCCTGAAGGCCTATGCGGCGGCGGGGGCGGATTGCCTCTATGCACCGGGCATTCGCACGCGGGAGGACATCTCTGCCGTGGTGGAGGCGGTGGCGCCGCTGCCGGTGAACGTGCTGATGCCGGGGTCGACGGGGCTCGGTTTCGCCGACCTCGCGGGCCTCGGCGTGCGCCGCATCAGCGTGGGCAGCACCCTGAGCCGGGTCGCCTGGGGCGCCTTCATCGCCTCGGTGGAGGAAATCCGCGACGCGGGCACATTCAGCAAGTTCGCGGGCGCCGTGCCCTTCGCCGAGATCAACGGCTTCTTCCGCACCGGGAGCGGCATGTGATGGCCGAAAATTCCGCCATCCCCCTCGGCGCGCCCGTGGACACCGCCCCGGCCCGCCGGCCGGAGCCGACGACGCTGGAGGGCCGCCACGTCCGCCTCGTGCCGTTCGATGCGACCCGGCACGCAGCCTCGCTCTTCGCGCTCTCCCACGGGCCGGAGAAGGAGGCGCTCTGGGCCTATCTCTCCCCTGCTCCCTTCCCGGACGAAGCCGCCTTCGCCGCCTTCTATGCCGAGGCCGCGAAGAAGGCGGACCCGCTGCTCTTCACCATCGAGGAGACGACGAGCGGCCGGGCGGTGGGCCATGCGACCTACATGCGCATCGAGCCGGGGCAGCGGGTGATCGAGGTGGGGAACATCATTTACACCCCGGCGCTCCAGCGCACGCGTGGGGCGACGGAGGCCATGTATCTCATGGCCCGCCATGCCTTCGAGGATCTCGGCTATCGCCGCTACGAATGGAAGTGCAACGCGCTCAATGCCCCCTCCCGGCAGGCGGCGGCGCGGCTCGGCTTCACCTTCGAGGGGCTGTTCCGCCAGCACATGATCGTCAAGGGCCGCAACCGGGACACCGCCTGGTTCTCTTTGCTCGATAGCGAATGGCCGCGCGCCAAGGCGGCCTTCGAGGCGTGGCTGGCGCCGGAGAATTTCGATGAAAACGGCCGCCAGCTCCGGCGGCTGGAGGACATTCGCGCGGCTCTGTAACCCCGCGCGACAATGAAAGAGGACAGACCATGGGTGGACGACTTCAGGGCAAGACCGCGCTGGTGACGGCGGCGGGACAGGGCATCGGCCGCGCCATCGCGGAAACCTTCGTGCGCGAGGGCGCGCGCGTCATCGCCACCGATCTCGACGC
>JAEZMT010000145.1 GCA_023442085.1 Pseudomonadota bacterium
CGGCCCATGTGATGGACCAGCGCGCCGCAGCAGCCCTCGCCCTTCACCCGCACCACGTCCACACCCTGCCGGGTGAGGAGGCGGATGGCGGCCTCGTCGATGCCGGGGTTCAGCACCGGCTGGGCGCAGCCCTTCAGCAGCGCCACCCGCGCCCGGCGGGTGCCTTCGGCGGGGTGCACGCCGCCCTTGTCGTCCGCCGCGCGGCCATGGGGCAGACCGGGAGCGAGGCGCAGCATGGCGGCCAGCGGCTTCAGCGCAGGCACTTTCGCGAACAGGCCGGCGAAGGGCTTGCCGGCGAGCGCGCCCATGAGGGCGAGGCGGAAGCGGTCGGGATAGGGCAGCACCCGCGCCAGCACTTCCCGGATCATCCGGTCGGGGGCGGGGCGGGAATAGGTCTTCTCGATGTGGACGCGGGCGGTGTCCACGAGGTGCATGTAGTTCACGCCCGAGGGGCAGGTGGACATGCAGGAGAGGCAGGACAGGCAGCGGTCGATGTGCTTCACCTCCTCCTGCGTCGCCGGCCGGTCATTCTCCAGCATGTCCTTGATGAGGTAGATGCGCCCGCGCGGGCTATCGAGTTCGTCCCCCAGCAGCACGTAGGTGGGGCAGGTGGCGGTGCAGAAGCCGCAATGGACGCACTTGCGCAGGATGGAGTTGGCCGCCTCCACATGCGGATCGGCGAGCTGGGCGAGGGTGAAGTTGGTCTGCATGGGCGCTCAGCCGTGACGGAGGAACGAGGGATCGGGGGTGCGGGCCATCTCACATCCCCGCATGCATGCGGCCCGGGTTGAGCACCAGGCCGGGGTCGAAGCTCTCCTTTACCCGCTTCGTGAGCGCCGCCAGCGCTCCCTCGAGGGGCTGGAACACCGCCGTGCGGGCCCGCTCGGCCGCGCTGGCGCGAATGAGCGTGGCGTGGCCGCCATAGGGCGCAAGGGCCGCGCGCACCTGATCGGCGTGGGAGGCTTCGCCCGGAAGGCACAGCCAGATGAGGCCGCCGGCCCAGTCGCAATAGCTCTCGCCGCCGAGATCGGCCGCGAGCTTCGCCGCCAGCTCCGGGCCGACCTTCGGCTGGGTGGAGATGCGCCAGACCGCCCGCTCGCCCGAGCCGGCGAAGGGGATCACGTCGCGCACCGCTTGCCACAGGGGTCGGGAGGTCTCGGTTTCCAGCACCTCGGCCGGGCCGATGCCGGCGAGCACCTTGAGCAGCATGGTGCGACGCGCGGTGACGGAGGGCGCGACGCCCTCCATGCGCAGCGCCACCAGCGCCGGCGAGCCGGAGAGGCCCGGCAGGCGTCCCGCCACGCCCTGCGGCAGGAAGGCGGCGCCGGACACCTCGCAGGAGGAACCCATGGCGGCCGAAAGCGCCGCCGCCGCCTCGCCGGGAGAAGCGACGCGGGCGATCACCGTCTCTTCCATGGGCGGCCGCGGCAGCACCTTGAGCGTGATCTCGGTGGCGACGCAGAGCGTGCCGAAGGCGCCGGCCATCAGGCGGGGGAGGTCGTAGCCGGTGACGTTCTTCACCACCCGCCCGCCGGACTTGAACGGCTCGCCGCGTCCCGACACCCCCTTGAGGCCGAGGGCATGGTCGCGCACCGCGCCGTGGCTGATGCGGCGGGGGCCGGCGAAATTCACCGCGAACATGCCGCCGATCGTGCCCCGCCCGGCGGTGCCGCCGAGCAGCGGGCCGGTGTCCATGGGCTCGAAGGCGAGCATCTGCCCGCGCGCCGCCACCATCTCCTCGATGTCCGCGCGGGGCGTGCCGGCGCGGGCGGAGAGCACCAGCTCCTCCGGCTCGTAAAGGGTGACGCCGGAGAGGGCGGAAAGGTCGAGGGTGAGGTCGGTCTGGCTCGGCCGGCCGAGGGCCTGCTGGGAGCCGTGGCCGCGCACCTCCAGCGTCTTGCCGGCACCGAGGGCGGTGCGGACCGCCTCCGCGACCTCCTGCTCGTCGCGCGCTGCGATGATGTCGCTCATGTCTGGGCCTCGAATAAGAGGAGGCGCGCGCTCAGAAGCGCGGCAGGTCCGGGAAGGGCAGCGCGCCGCCCGACACGTGCATGCGGCCCATCTCGGCGCAGCGGTGCAGGGTCGGGAACACCTTGCCGGGGTTGAGCAGGCTCTTGTCGTCGAAGGCGCATTTCAGCCGCAGCTGCTGGGCGAGATCGACCTCGTTGAACATGGTCGGCATCAGGTCGCGCTTCTCGACGCCCACGCCATGCTCGCCGGTGAGCACGCCGCCCACCTCCACGCACAGCCGCAGGATGTCGGCACCGAAATTCTCCGCCGCCACAAGCTGGCCCGGCGCGTTCGCGTCATAGAGGATCAGCGGGTGGAGATTGCCGTCGCCCGCATGGAAGACATTGGCGACCCGCAGATCGTATTGCGCAGAGAGCTCGCGCATGCGTGAGAGCACATAGGGCAGCTGGCGGCGGGGAATGGTGCCGTCCATGCAGAGGTAATCCGGCGAGAGGCGCCCCACCGCCGGGAAGGCGGCCTTCCGCCCGGCCCAGAAGCCGAGCCGCTCCGCCTCGCTGGTCGAGACGCGCAGCGTCACCGAATTGCAGCCCTCGGCGATGCGCGTCACCTCCTCCAGAAGGTGGGCGCATTCCGCCTCCGGCCCGTCCAGCTCGACAATGAGCAGGGCTTCCACATCCAGCGGATAGCCCACATTCACGAAGGCCTCGGCGGCGGCGATGGCGTCGCGATCCATCATCTCGATGGCGGCCGGGATGATGCCGCCGCCGATGATCCGCGCCACGCACTCACCCGCATCCTCGGACGTGGGAAAGCCGACCAGCAGAGCGCGGGCGGTGTCCGGCTTCTTCAGGAGGCGCACGGTGACTTCCGTCACCACGCCGAGCAGCCCCTCGGAGCCGATGATGACGGAGAGGAGATCGAGCCCGCCGGCGTCGAGGTGCTTGCCGCCGAGGCGCACGATCTCGCCGGTGATGAGCACCATCTCGACGCCAAGCACATTGTTGGTGGTGAGGCCGTATTTCAGGCAGTGCACGCCGCCGGAATTCTCCCCCACATTGCCGCCGATGGAACAGGCGATCTGCGAGGAGGGGTCGGGGGCGTAATAGAAGCCGAGATGGTCCACCGCCTTGGAGATGCCGAGATTGGTCACCCCCGGCTGCACGACGCATGCGCGGTTGGCGGTGTCGATGTCGAGGATGCGGTTGAACTTGCCCATGCCGAGCAGCACGGCATCCTGAAGCGGCAGGGAGCCGCCGGAGAGCGAGGTGCCCGAGCCGCGCGGCACCACACGGATCTCGTTGTCATGGCAATATTTGAGGACGGCGGCCACCTGCTCGGTCGTCGACGGCAGCACCACCACGAGGGGCAGTTGGCGATAGGCGGTGAGGCCGTCGGATTCGTAGGGCCGCATCTCCCGTTCGTGGGAAATGACGCCCTCGCCGGGCACGATGGCCCGGAGCGCGGCGATGATCTCCTCCCGTCGGGCGAGCACCCGAGCATCCGCTTCCGGCGGCCTGAGGCCCGGAGTGGTTCCCGTCATGTCGGCGTCCCTTTGAGCCGTTCTTGTTGGAGGAACTATAATCGGTTCATTCGGGAAAAAACGTCGCCCATTCTTTCCCTGACGGATAAAGTCGGCGGCGGAAGAGAAAACAATCGGCCGGCGCGGTTCACCCCGGCCAGGAGGAGCGTCGATCGATGATCGGCAATCTGGGCGATCTGGAAATCTTCGCGCGCATCGTCACCGCCGGCAGCCTGTCCGCCGCCGGGCGGGAGATGGGATTGTCGCCGCCGGTGGTGTCGAAGCGGGTGCAGCGGCTGGAGGAGCGGCTCGGCGCCCGGCTGTTCCAGCGCACCACCCGCAAGGTGGCCCTCACCGAGGCGGGACAGGGCTTCTACGAGCGCGTCGTCACCATCCTCGCCTCCATCGAGGAGGCGGAAAGCCAGCTCGCCCGCAAGTCCACCGAGGCGCGCGGCCTCTTGCGCGTGTCGGCGCCCACCTCCTTCGGCCGGCTGCACATCGCGCCGAACCTCCTGCCGCTGATGGAGGCGAACCCGGACCTCACCATCGATCTCGAACTGTCGGATTCGTTCGTGGACATCGTGGGCGAGGGCTTCGACGTGGCGGTGCGCATCGCCGACCTTGATGATTCCAGCCTTGTCGCCCGCCGCCTCGCCCCGGTCCACCGGGTGCTGTGCGCGACGCCGGAGTATCTCGCTCGCGCCGGCGAGCCGAAACACATCTCCGAACTCTCCGCCCATGTCCTCCTCGCCACCCACGGGCAGGACCCGTGGAAGCTGGAGGGGCCGGACGGGCCGGTGACGCTGCGCGTGCATTCCCAGCTGCGCACCAATTCCAACGAGGTGGTGCGCGAGGCGGTGCTCGCCTCGGTGGGCATCGCGCTGCGCTCCACCTGGGACGTGGGGCCGGAACTGCGCTCCGGCGCGCTGAAGGTGGTGCTGCCGCGCTGGCGCGCCTCCCACCGGGTGGGCCTGTTCGCGGTCTATCCCTCCCGCCGCTTCCTGCCGCAGAAGGTGCGCGTCTTCATCGATCACCTCGCCGCCCTCTACGGCCAGGGCCACGGCGGCATCCCGCCGTGGGACGAGGGCCTCTCCCGCCTGTTCGAGCCCGAGCCGGGGGATGACGCTGGATGAAAGCTCGGCATTTTCCCTTGCAGCCCCGGTCCCGCCGCGAAAAGGGGAAATCGGGTTGGCCTTTCCGGCGGGGACGTCCATAAGGACGGTATTTCCGCTTAGCGACTGTTGATTGCTCCGCTCCAGATGACCAAGCCCCACCCCGCACCCCTGACCCTCGCCGGCGTGGCCGAAGGCGCGCGCGCCATGCTGCCGCTGATGCCCGGCATCACCGCGTTCGGCATGGCCTTCGGCGCCGCTTCCATTCCGAAGGGCTTCTCCCTCATCGAGGCGACCCTCTCCAGCGCCATCGTGTTCGCCGGCCTGTCGCAGATGGTGGCGCTGGAAGGCTGGACCCAGCATTGGACGGCAGGCTCCCTGCTGGCGCTGGGCTTTCTCACCCTCACCGTGAACATGCGCCATGTGTTGATGGGTGCCTCGCTGCGCCCCTGGCTTGGCACGCTGCCGGCGTGGAAATCCTATCCGGCGCTGATGATGATGGCCGACAACAACTGGGCCGCCGCCCTGCGCTACCGCGCCGAGGGCGGCAACGACGTGGGCTATTTCGTCGGCTCGGGCCTCATCACCTGGGTGGTGTGGGTGCTGGCCACCGCCCTCGGCCATGTGGTGGGCGGCGGCATTCCCGATCCGAAGGCGGTGGGCATCGACCTCGTGGTGCCCGCCTTCTTCATCGCCATGCTGCTCCCCAACTGGAAGGGCAAGCGCGAGGCGGTGGGCTGGGGCGCGGCGGCGGCGGTCTCCACCGCCGTGTCGTTCGTGCTGCCGGGCTGGTGGTTCATCGTGATCGGCGCCGTGGCGGGCGCGCTCGCTGGCGGGTTTACCGACGATGACCGTTGATGCCGGCACCCTCACCGCCATCCTGGTGATGGCGGCCGCCACCGCCTTCAACCGCGCCGGCGGCTTCTGGCTCATGCGGCTCGTGCCGGTCACGCCCCGCGTGCGGCGCGTGCTGGACTGCCTGCCCGGCGCGGTGCTGGTGGCACTGCTGGTGCCCAGCGCCGTGCAGGGTGCGGTCAAGGGCGACATGGGCATGCTGGGCGGCCTCGCCGCCGCCCTCGTCGTCACCCGCCTCACCCGTAGCGATCTTCTCGCCGTGGTGGTCGCCATGGCCGTGGCGGCGGGGATCCGGGCCTTCTGGGGGTAGGGGGCAGCGCCCGCGGACCCTTCAGGCCGTCATCCCCGGTTCAGCCGGGATTATTCGCTGACCCGCCGATCCGATCCACCCAGCCGGGCGGCGCTCATGAACGGTCCGTGGATCGCCCGCACACGGCGGGCGATAACTGCAATCAACGCCAGAACGCGTTCCAAAAAACAGAACGGCGGGCCAGAGCCCGCCGCTGATCCTCATCGAATGGTTCGCCCTCAGCCCGGCGCGCCGGGCTTGGCCGCCGCCTGCGTGCCGGGGGAGGCGGTGGGCGGGGACGGGGTGACGGCGGGGTCCGCCGGCTTGGGCTTCGGCTTGGGCTTCGGCGCGGTGATGGAGCGCACCTGGGTGATGACCTCGTCATGGAGGCGCGGCGACTTCTCGATGTTGAAGTGGTCGATGCCGCCGATGGCGTTGAGGTTGCGGTTGACGATGTTGCCGCGGAAGCCCGCGCCGGCCGTCAGCCGCTTACCGTAGCCGTTGTTGGACTGGTAGTAGTTGACGAAATAGCCGGACGCAGCGCCCACCTGCGTCACGCCCACCGGATCGAACGTCACCACCAGCTTGGGCGGCGTGCCGAGGGCGGTCAGGCGCTCGGCCATCTCCACCGCCGCGTCGGCGCCCAGCGAATGGCCGACGATGATGATGGGGGAATTGCCGGTGGCGCGGCTCTCGGCGGCGGCGGCATCGGCGAGGGCGGCCCACTGGCCGTACTCATGCACCGTCGCGGGGATGCCGCGGGCGTTCAGCTTCTTGGCGAGATCGTCCATCCCCAGCGAGAAGACGTTGGCGAGCCCCCTGAGAAGATAGACGTGGCCGCGGTTCTGCTGGGCCATCGCCGGCGGGGCGACGCACAGGACGACGCAAAGGGCGGCGAAGGCCGCGAACAGCGCGCGGACGAAGCGCAAGCCAACTTTCATTGTCTCACCGTTCCTGAAAAGTGACCGAGTACTGCCGACAAAACGCCGGCCGGGCAATACCGGATTGCTTATCCGGCACAGCAGGATGGCCGGGACAGGCGTTTTTTCCCGCCCCGTGTCGCGCCTGCATCAACGTGCAAAATGCGAAAAAGTACAGCCACGCTTGATTTGGATCGGTTCAAAGCTTCGCAGGAGTTGTATAAGATCGAGAGTGCGCTCCCTCAGGTCAGGATGAGGACGACACCTTTGACACCCGTTTTCGCCTTCGATGGGGGCAGTCCGCGCTGGCCGCGCGGGTTCGCCTTCATGCCTGCCGTGCCCGCGCTGGCGAACGCGAGGCCGGAGCCCAGCACGCCCAATCCCTCCCCGGTGCGACCGCCGGACGCCGGCGCGCGACAGGACCGGCCACCGGGCGGCATCCTGATTCTTGCCCTGATGTCCGGCCTGTCGGGCGCGGTCATGGGCCTCCTGTTCGGCGGCTACCTCACCGTCGCGCTCACCCTGTTCCTTGCTTTGCCCCTTGGTGTCGGCATCGGCATCTGGGCGATGCGCTTCTCCGACTAGAGTACGATCCGAGCGGATCGGATCAATCCGCTCGGATCGTGCTCTGACTTTTGGAACACGTCATCCGATTTGCTTGCGATGCAATCAGATCGGAGCGTGCTCTAGGCCGCAGCCGGTCCGCCCACCAGCAGCACATGCAGGCTGCGCGGGCCGTGGGCACCGAGCAGCAGGGTCTGCTCGATGTCGGCGGAGCGCGAGGGGCCGGTGATCCAGTTCACCGTGCGCGGCAGCACGCCGTCGCCGAAGCGGGCGCGAATGCGGTCCCATACCGTCTCGTAGTCCCCTGTCACGTCGGCCGCATCCACCACCACCAGATGGTGGTCCGGCAGCAGGTTGAGGGTGGACGGATTGTCCGGGCCGGAGAGCATCACCAGCGAGCCCGATTCCGCGACGCCCGCGAAGGCGTGGGAGAGGCCGGCGAGCTGGCGCCCGTCCGAGGGGCCGATCCAGACGTCGAGGGCCGGGGCGCGCTCCCATGGCAAAGCGGCGAGGCGCGCGTCGGCGCCGCGCAGGATGGTCATGGGCAGGTTGCGCGACCTGAGATAGGCGGCGACCGCCTCCGGCACCTCGGCCGTGGAGGGCAGGTGATCGATGGTCGCCGCCGCGCCAATCACCATGTCGCGAAACAGGGCGAGACGCTCGGCCTCCGGCAATTGCCCGCGCGCCGGAATGACGCCGCGCGGATGAGAGGCGATCCGGTCAGCCACCGCCTGCCGGCGCGGCGCCTCCTGCGACGTGACGCCGAGGGACGCCCGGATCGAGGCGAAGACGGTATCGCGGGAAGATGTCATCGGCCGGCCCCCTGCGTCCGCGCCGCGCGCCGCTCGGCCTGCCGGGCGCGCCATTGCGCCTGGAAGGTGTCGCCCTGCGGCGCCGGGAAATCGCGGTGCTGCGTCCACCCGCCGGCGAGGGGCAGGGAGGCGAAGCGCCCCTTGGTGCGTCCCAATAGCGAGAGCGCGCCCATGGCGAGCCGCGTCGCCGGCCGGTAGAGCCAGCCGCGCCGAGCGAAGAAGGCCCACACGCCGAGGCCGAAGCGTTGCGTCGCGGGGGTCAGGTGGCGCTCGAATTCCTTCTCCCGCCAGTGCCGCATCAGCTTGGGCAGGGGGATGCGCATGGGGCACACGTCCTCGCAGCGGCCGCAGAAGGTGGAGGCGTTGGGCAGATTGCGCCCCTTCTCCACGCCGATCAGCGCCGGGGTCAGCACCGAGCCGATGGGCCCGGGATAGACCCAGCCATACGCATGCCCGCCCACCGCGTGATAGACCGGGCAATGGTTCATGCAGGCGCCGCAGCGGATGCAGCGCAGCACCTCGCGCAATTGCCCGCCGAGCATGGCCGAGCGGCCGTTGTCGAGGATCACCACGTGATATTCACCCGGCCCGTCCGGATCGCCGGGGCGGCGGGGGCCGGTGGAGAAGGTGGTGTAGACGCTCATGTCCTGCCCGGTGGCCGAGCGGGCCAGCACGCGCAGGATCTGGCTCACGTCCTCCAGCGTCGGCACCAGCTTTTCCAGCGAGGCGAGCACGATGTGCGCCTTCGGCAGGGTCTGGGTGAGGTCGCCGTTGCCCTCGTTGGTGACGATGATGGAGGTGCCCGTCTCCGCCACCAGGAAATTGGCGCCGGTTATGCCCACGTCCGCCACCAGGAACTTCTGGCGCAGTTCGCCCCGGGCCTCGGCCAGCAGCGAGGTGGGCTCGGAGAGGTCGCGCTCCGGGGGGAGATGGGCGTGGACGCGGCGAAAGTCTTCCTCCACCTGATCCTTGTTGAGGTGGATGGCCGGGGCGATGATGTGGGAGGGCGCCTCGCCGCGGATCTGGATGAGATATTCGCCCAGATCCGTCTCCACCGGCTGGATGCCGGCGGCGGCGAGATGGTCGTTGAGGCCGATCTCTTCCGAGATCATGCTCTTGCCCTTGGTCACGGTCTTGGCAGCCAGGCGCTTGCAGATGTCCGTGACGATGGCCCGCGCGTCCGCCGCATCCACGGCGAAATGCACATGGCCGCCGGCTTCCTTCAACTTCGCCTCGAAGCGTTCGAGATAAAGGTCGAGGTGGGCCAGCGTGTGGTTCTTGATGTCGCGCGCCGAGTCCCGCAGCGCGTCGAACTCGGGCAGCTTCTCGGCCGCGGCCGCGCGCTTGCCGATGAAGCCGGGGCCGACCTTGGAGAGCGCGCCCTGCAGCGGCAGGTCCGCCAGCGCAGCTTTCGCATTGTCCTTGAAGCGGGGGGTGGTGATCTCGACGCTCATCGCTTCGCCTCCCGAGCGGCCGGCTCCCCGATGGCAGGTTCATTCCCCATGCCGGCGAGCACCTCGGCCACGTGGAGCGCGCGCACCGGACGCCCCTCGCGCTGGAGCTTGCCGGCCATGTTCATGAGGCAGCCGAGATCGCCCGCGAGCAGCGTGCCGGCGCCGGTGGCGGCGATGTTGGCGGACTTCTTCTCCACGATGGCGTTGGAGACGTCAGGATATTTCACGCAGAAGGTGCCGCCGAAGCCGCAGCAGGTGTCGGCGTCCTTCATCTCCTCCAGCGCCAGCCCCTCCACCGAGGCGAGGAGGCGGCGGGGCTGGTCCTTCACGCCCAGCTCGCGCAGGCCCGAGCAGCTGTCGTGATAGGTGACGGTGCCGGGATAGGTGGCATCCACCACGCTCACGCCGCGCACGTCCACGAGGAAGGCGGTCAGCTCGAAAACCTTGGCGCAGAAGCGCTCCACCCGCCCGGCCCAGTCCGGCTCGCCGACGAACAGCTCAGGATAATGGGTCTTGATCATACCGGCGCAGGAGCCGGAGGGGGCGACCACGTAATCGAAGGTCTCGAACGCCGCGATCATCTGTTCCGCCAGCGCGCGGGTGGTGGCGCGGTCGCCCGAATTGAAGGCAGGCTGGCCGCAGCAGGTCTGGGGCGGCACGTCCACCTCGCAGCCGGCGTCCTCCAGCAGCTTGGCGGCGGCGAAGCCCACCGAGGGGCGGATGGTGTCCACGAGGCAGGTGGAGAACAGGCCCACCCGTGGAGGGCGCGCCGCATCGGGCGGAAAGTGCGCGGTCATGATGCCCCGTGCGTTGGATCGGGCGCAAACGCCCGCCGCTGATTGGAACGGCTCTATAGCACCGCGCCCGGGGCGGCGAAATGACGGGCGGGGCCAAAGGCCCCTGCGCCATCCCCCTCACCTGATTTCGATGACCGCCCCCGGCCTGAGCCGCGCCAAGAGGCGCTTCATGTCCGCGCGCCTCAGCGCGACGCAGCCCTCGGTGGGCTTGAAGCCCGGCCGGGCGAGATGCACGAACACCGCCGAGCCGCGCCCGGCGACGCGGGGGCGCTGGTTGTGATCGATCACCAGCACCAGGTCGTACAGCGCATCGTCGCGCCACATCCTCTCGTGGGACACCTTGCGCGCCCCGCCCATCGGCAGCGTGACGGCGCGGTTGTAGCGCCGGTCCGCGCGGTCGTCGCACCAGCCGTCCGAGGGGCGGATGGGACGGGCGGGCAGGCGCGTCATGGGGCGCGGGCCGTGGTCGGGCCGGTAGAGGAGGACGAGGATGCGCCAGCGGCCGGCGGGGGTGCGACCGTCGCCCTCGGCCTTGTCGAAGCCAATGCCGGAGCGCCCCAGCGCCACCGGCATCGACAGCCCGCCGGCCCGCAGAACCCCCAGATGGCGGGCGCCGGGACGGCGGCTGACGACGATGCGGGAGATTCCCACAGGATGAACGGGGGTCATGACCAGATTGATACCTCTCCACAGCCTTCCCGGGATGGAATTTGCGCAGAGCCATGTCCATGCTCTACTGGCGCGATTCGCGCGCCCGCAAGGGCGCAGGAGGAATTGATGCCCAATGCGTGGAAAATCCTGGTGGTCGAGGACGACCCGGAGCTGCGCGATGCGCTGATCGAGCAGCTCGCGCTCCAGGACGAATTCGAACCGGTGGGCGCGGACACCGCCGGCGGTGCCGTCGAGCAGGCGAAGAACGGGGCCATCGACCTCGTCATCATGGACGTGGGCCTGCCCGACATGGACGGGCGCGACGCCGTGCGCCAGATGCGCCGCAACGGCTTCAAAGCGCCCATCCTAATGCTGACCGGCCACGACACCGACAGCGACACCATCATGGGGCTCGAGGCCGGCGCCAACGACTATATCGTGAAGCCGTTCCGCTTCGCGGTGCTGCTCGCCCGCCTGCGCGCCCAGATGCGCTCGCACGAGGCGAGCGAGGATGCGGTGTTCGCCATCGGCCCCTATTCCTTCCGGCCGGGGGCGAAGCTCCTCCTCACCGAGCGCGGCTCCAAGATCCGCCTGACGGAGAAGGAGACGGCTATCCTGCGCTATCTCTACCGGGCGGGGAAAAACCCGGTGCCGCGCGAGACGCTGCTGCAGGAGGTGTGGGGCTATAATTCCGGCGTCACCACGCATACTCTGGAAACCCACATCTACCGCCTGCGCCAGAAGATCGAGCCCGATCCTTCCAATCCCACCCTTCTTGCGACCCAGGCCGGGGGCTACAAGCTCGTGCCCTGACGGGCCGGGCCTGACCATCATGCACACCCATTTGAGGAAACGCCGTCCGTGAGCATCGACAGGGACATCGCGCTGCTCCGGGGGGTCGCCACCTTCGACCTGCTCAGCGACGGCGCCGTGCGCATGCTCGCCTCGGGCGCCGAGGAGGTGCGGCTCGCCGAGGGCGACGTGCTGTTCCGCGCCAAGGAGACCTCCAACGGCGCCTATGTGGTGGTGTCCGGCCGGCTGAAGATGATGGACGAGCGCATTCCCGAGGCTCCGCGCCTGCTGAAGGAAGTCACCGCCGGTGCCCTCGTCGGCGAGACCGCCCTCATCATCGCCACCCCGCGCCCGGCCACCGCCGTGGCGGGGGAAGAGACGGTGGTGATCCGCCTGCCGCAGGAAGTGTTCACGCGCGTGCTGGAACGCTATCCCGAAGTCACCGCCAAGTTCCGCCGCGCCATCGCCCGGCGGCTGGAGGGCACGCTGCGCGCCCTCGACGGCGTGCGGGTGAAGCTGGAAGAGCACCGCCAGCGCCGCCGGCGCTGAGCGCTGCTTGAAAGCTCGAACTCTCGGAAAGAGAACGCGTGATCCGATCTGATTGCGACGCAATCAGATCGGCGCGTGCCCTAGTAGAGCCCCGCCAGGAACGGGCCGAGCACGGCCAGCACCACCACCACGACCAGCGGCGGCACCTTCCACACGGTGAGCAACAGGAAGCCGGTGACGGCGGCGGCGAAATCCAGCGGCCGCAGCACGGCGCCGGTGAAGACCGGGGTGTAGAGCGCGGCGCCGAGGATGCCCACCACCGCCGCATTGGCGCCCCGCATGGCGGCCTGCGCCAGCGGCTGGCCCCGCAGCGCGCCCCAGAAGGGCAGCATCCCCGTCACCAGCAGCAGGCCGGGCAGGAACACCGCGACCAGCGCCACCAGCGCGCCCGTCACCCCGCCGGCGGGCGGGGCCATCACCGCGCCGAGCCAGGCGGCGAAGGTGAAGAGCGGGCCGGGCACCGCCTGGGCGAGGCCGTAGCCGGCGAGGAACTGGCCGGGCAGCACCCAGCCGGTGGTGACCACTTCCGCCTGCAGCAGCGGCAGCACCACATGGCCGCCGCCGAACACCAAGGCGCCGGAACGGTAGAAGGAGTCGAACACGCCGATGTAGGGCGATGCGACCTTGAAGAGAGGCGGCACCACCAGCAGCACGGCGAAGACGGCGAGCAGGATCGCACCCGTCCGTCGCTTGAGCGGCACCGGCAGATGACTGGGGGCGGTTGTCGCGGCTGCGCTCCCGGCCTGCGCGCCCGCGTCCCGGCACAGGAACAGGCCGGCGATGGCGCCCATGGCGATGGCCGCCACCTGTCCGAAGCTGCCCGCCGCCAGCGTGACCATAACGATGGCGCCGAGCGCGATGCCGGCGCGCTCCTGATCCGGGGTCAGGGTCCGCGCCATGCCCCACACCGCCTGCGCCACCACCGCGACGGCGACCAGCTTGAGCCCGTGCAGCACGCCGCCGATGACGCCGCCGGTGAGGGCGTTGATTCCCATGTAGGAGGAGAGCAGCGCGAGCGCGGCGAGCAGGAGCGCGGAGGGCAGCGTGAAGCCGGCCCAGGCCGCGAGCCCGCCGAGGAAGCCTTTGC
The DNA here is from genome assembly GCA_023442085.1 of Pseudomonadota bacterium. GTDB lineage: Bacteria > Pseudomonadota > Alphaproteobacteria > Rhizobiales > Xanthobacteraceae > Xanthobacter. The sequence continues at coordinate 13,373 of JAEZMT010000145.1, forward strand.
CCCGGATGAGCCCGAGGGCGAAACCGAGCTGGCTGGAGGCCGGGCCGGGCAGGAACTGGCACAGCGCCACGAGGTCGGCATAGCCGGCATCGTCGATCCAGCGGCGGCGCTCCACCAGCTCGGCACGGAAATAGCCGAGATGGGCGATGGGACCGCCGAAGGAGATGAGCCCGAGCTTCAGGAAGGCGCGGAACACCTCGCCGGGAGAGCCCACCGAACGGTCTTCCGGCGTCTCGACCGCGTCATCTGCCATGGTCAGCCCCCCATCCGTGTCTGGATGTCATCGCCGCCACCCTCGGTCAAGCGTGGCGCTGCGGACAGAAAAAAGCCCGCCTCCGGAGAGGCGGGCAGCTGGGGAGGACTGGTGCCGCCCTGAGGCGACGGCGTCCTTGAGGCCCCGAAGGCGAGGCCGTCAGGCCACGGCCTTCACGCCGGGCGCGGTGGAGATGAGGCCGTCGTCGAACTCGTCTTCCAGCGAGATCGGCTCGCCGTCGAGCACGCGCAGGAGCTTGGCCTTGTCGAGCTCGCCTTCCCAGCGGGCGACGACGATGGTGGCCACCGCATTGCCGATGAAGTTGGTGATGGCCCGGCACTCCGACATGAAGCGGTCGATGCCGAGGATGAGCGCGAGGCCCGCCACCGGAACCGAGGGCACCACCGAAAGCGTCGCGGCCAGCGTGATGAAGCCAGCGCCCGTGATGCCCGCCGCGCCCTTGGAGGAGAGCATGGCGACCAGCAGCAGCAGCACCTGCTCCTCAAGCGACAGGTGGATGCCGGTGGCCTGGGCGATGAACAGCGCCGCCAGCGTCATGTAGATGTTGGTGCCGTCGAGATTGAACGAATAGCCCGTGGGGATCACGAGGCCGACCACCGACTTGGCGCAGCCGGCGCGCTCCATCTTCAGCATCAGGCCGGGCAGGGCGGCTTCCGAGGAGGAGGTGCCGAGCACGAGAAGCAGTTCCTCGCGGATGTAGCGCAGCAGCTTCCACAGGGAGAAGCCGTTGTAGCGCGCCACGAGGCCCAGCACGATGAACACGAACAGCGCGGCCGTAAGGTAGAAGGTGGCGATCAGGAAGGCGAGGTTCTTCACCGAGCCGATGCCGTACTTGCCGATGGTGAAGGCCATGGCGCCGAACGCGCCGATGGGCGCCGCCTTCATCACGATGGCCACGAGACGGAACATGGCGTGCGAGGCCGCGGTGAACACCTTCAGCACCGGGGTACCGAGGTCGCCCACGCCGCCGAGCGCGATGCCGAACAGCACGGCGAAGAACAGAACCTGCAGGATGTCGCCATTGGCCATGGCGGACACCGGCGTCTGCGGAATGATGTCCATCAGGAAGTTGATAATGGAGGCGTCATGCGCCTTCGCCGCATAGGTGGCGACGGCCTTGGGATCGAGGGTCTTGGGATCGATGTTGAGCCCGGCGCCGGGCTGCACCACGTTCGCCACGATGAGGCCGATGACGAGGGCCAGCGTGGAGAAGGTGAGGAAGTAGATCATGGCCTTGCCGGCCACGCGGCCGACCTTGCCCATGTCGCGCATGCCGGCGATGCCGGTGACGACGGTCAGGAAGATGACCGGCGCAATGACCATCTTCACCAGCTTGATGAAGGCATCGCCCAGCGGCTTCAGGCTGGCGCCGAAATCCGGATAGAAATGGCCGAGCAGCGAGCCGGCGATGATCGCCACGATCACCTGAAAATAGAGGTGGTGGTAGAACTTGCGGGCGTGATGGGGCTTGGGCGCGTGATGCGCCGGAATCGCGTGGGCCATCTTGGACCTTCCTCCGCCGGGCCATAGGTGCCTCTTTCGGCCGAACCGGCCAGGGCACTTCAGGATCGGGTGCTTCGTTAAGGGACGGCGCGGCGCGCCTCGACGCCTCCCCCTGCGCAAGGCGCATGCCAGTTCCGAGTCGCACGCGGGGCAGTCGCAACAGATTGATTCGGCAGCATCTTTTATTCATGCGCGGCGAGCCCTCTCGACTCGCCGTGCGGTCAGGCGCACATTACCCGCCAGACCTGTGCGGAAATCCGCACATCTGGAGACCCCGCTTGGCCGACACCGACGTCCCGTCGCGGGCCGAACCACCGCCCCGCCGGCGCCTGCTTACGGTGGGCGGCGCGGCGCTGGCCGCGCTCGCGCTCATGGTCGCGCTGGACAGGGGGGCGGATTATGCGGCGCGGCGCTGGGCGGTGGCGCAGGTGGCGGCCGCCGCCGAAACCGCTGCCGCGCTGCGCGTCGCGGTGCTGCGCAGCGAGATCGACAAGCAGCGCTCCCTGCCGGTGGTGCTGGCGCAGGATCCGGACGTGCGGGGCGCATTGGAGGCGCCGGGCCCGGCCCGCCTCGACGCGCTCGATCGGCGGCTCGAGGCGCTGGCGCAGGAGGCGCGCACCGGCGTCATCTACCTCATCGACGCCGAGGGCCACACCGTCGCGGCCAGCAACTACCGCACCCCGGA
>JAEZMT010000155.1 GCA_023442085.1 Pseudomonadota bacterium
TCTGCTGGCCCCGAGGCAACTTGACCGCCAGCCCTGCTTGACATTTCAGGCGGCATTCGGCTCTCTCCTCGCCATGCTCCGAACCCCGGCATGGCACGTTGCACGTCTGTGGTCGCTGGCCCTGCGCCGGCTGATCGCGGCCTGCGTCGTGCTGTCGATGGTTGCGGCCCCCGTCGCCGCCGGTCTTGTCACCCATCATGCGGACGATCTGGACAGCCCCGCCTTCGCGGCGGCCGTGGCCATAGCGGACGCTGCCGTTTCGACCACGGCTCAACCGGATGGGACCGTCGACAGCGCCAAGAGCGGCGACGCCGCCCAGACGAAGCATGTCGTCCCCTCCGCGGACCATGATTGCCATGGCTGCGCCGCCGTGCTCCTCCCCGCTGCCGATGCCACCCGGCTGGCCGAGGTGGTGGGTGTGACGGGCGCCTCTAGCCCGGCTTTCGGTTCCGGCCGCGCCATTCCGGCCGACCCCCGCCCCCCGCGCGCCTGATCCTCTCTGTTCGCGCGCCGATGCCCTGCATCGGCCCATCGCAATCAGACTCCGGATCAGATCATGCCGCCCCGTGCAAACGGGCAGGCTCTCGCGCTCGCGCTCGGGGCAGCATTTGCGCTGCTTTCCGCTCTGCCCGGCCGCGCGGAGACCCAACGCCCGCTGACCCTTACCAGTGCCCTCGCGAGCGCGCTCGCCGCCAATCCACGGCTGACCGCCGCCGAGCGTGACATCGGCATGGCCGCCGGCCGCGACCGGCAAGCCGCGGCGCTGCCGAATCCAAACCTCTCGCTGGAGGTGGACAACGCGTTCGGCTCCGGGCCCTACCAGGGGCTGGACCTGGCCGAGCAGACGCTTCAGATCAGCCAGCTGGTGGAGCTGGGCGGCAAGCGGGAGGCCCGCATGGCGGCCACCGGCGCGGGCGTCGGCATCGCCCGCTGGGAGCGCGAGGCCATCCGCCTGCAGGTGCTGGCGGAGACGACGGCCGCCTTCGCCGGCGTCCTCGGCGCCCAGCAGCGGGTCAACATCCTCCATGCCCAGGCCGAGGCCATCGGCCGTCTCTCGCCGCTCCTTCAGCAGCGGGTGGAAGCGGGGGCATCGTCGCCCTCCGAAATCTCCCGCGCCCGGGTGGCGGCCGATTTCGCGCGGGTGGAGCTGGACCGCGCCAAGGCGGCCCTCGGCACGGCACGGCGCGAGCTGGCGCTTCTCATGGGCCTCGGCGCCGCGAACTTCTCCCGCGCCACGGGCAATCTGGTGCGGGTGGCGCCCCCGCCGCCGCTGCCGCAGCTGCTGAAGTCCGCGCAGGGCAATCCGCAGCTCACCCGCTTCACCGCCCTTCAGGCCCAGCGCCGCGCCGAGCTGCGTTCCGCCCAGGCAAAGGCGGTGCCGGACGTCACCCTCGGCGTCGGCTACCGGCACTATAACGAGACCGCCGAGAGCGGGATGATCTTCACCCTGTCGGTGCCCATCCCGCTGTTCGACCGCAACGAGGGCGGCATCAGCGAGGCGCGGGAATCCCTCCTCAGGGCCGAGGCGGAGGAGCAGATCGCCCGCAGCGCGCTGGTGTCCCAGCTCGGGCGCGCCCACGACCAATTGAAGGCCGCCTTCGATGAGGTGGCGCTGCTGCGTGGCAGCACCATTCCCGGCGCGCGCAGCGCCCATGAAGGGGTCGAGACCGGCTACGCCCAGGGCCGCTACACGCTGCTGGAACTGCTCGACGCGCAATCCGCCCTCACCGACGCATCCCTGCGCGAACTCGACGCGCTCGTCACCTATCACACCGCGCTCGCGACCATCGAAGGCCTCACCGGCCGCCCCGTCGCCTTCGCCAAGGGAAAATCCAAATGAGCCGCTCGGCCCGACGGGACCTCGCGATGCTGCTCGTCGGCCTGCTGGCCGGAGCGGGTGCCGTCTACACATTCTCGGACCGCGCCGCCCCGGTGGGCGGCAGCCATGCGGCGGAAGACAGCCACGCCGAAAAGGCGGAAGGCGGCCACGGCGACAGCCATGGCGAAGGTGCCGTGGAGCTGGACGACGCCAAGCTTGCCGCCGCCGGCATCGGCCTGGAGACGGCCGCTCCCGGCACCCTGCGGCAGACGCTCCGGCTCAACGGGCTGGTGCAGACGAACCAGGAAGCCGTCGTGCAGGTGACACCGCGCTTTCCCGGCATCGTTCGCGAGATCCGCAAGCGCATCGGCGACACCGTGCAGAAGGGCGACGTGCTCGCGGTGATCGAGAGCAACCAGAGTCTGACCAGCTACGACCTCAAGGCACCCATCGCCGGCACCGTGGTCGACCGTCAGGTGGCGCTCGGCGAATACGCCTCCGAGCAGAAGCCGTCCTTCGTCGTCGCCGATCTCTCGACGCTCTGGGTGGATCTCTCCGTCTACCGGCGCGACTTCGCCCGCGTGCGGGTGGGCGACGCGGTGGCCATCGACCCCGACGACGGGGCGCCGCCCATCATCGGCAAGGTCTCCTACGTCTCGCCCATCGGCTCGGCGGACACCCAGTCGGCTCTGGCGCGGGTGGTCATTCCCAACGATGGCCTGCGGATGCGGCCGGGGCTGTTCGCCAGCGGCACCATCACCCTCGCCGAGCGGCCCGTGGACCTCGCGGTGCGCCTCCCGGCGCTGCAATCCATCGAGGGGCGCACGGTGGTCTTCGTGCGCAACGGCGACGCCTTCGAGCCGCGCGACGTGGAGACGGGCGCACGCGATGGGGAATGGGCCGAGGTCGTGTTCGGCCTCATGCCGGGCGACGTCTACGCCGCGAAGAACAGCTTCGTGGTCAAGGCGGAACTCGCCAAGGGGAGCGCCAGCCATGAGCACTGAGACGGCGCACCCATCTCACAACGACCTCCAGCGCATCACCGCCTTTCTCCAGCCCCATCTGGAGGCACGGGCGGTGCAGGCCCTGCATGCGCTGGAAGAGTTTCCCGGCTTCTCCATCGTTGAGGCGCGCGGCCAGGGCCGTGGCCGTGGCGCGGGAGGAACCTATGTCGCGAGCGAATACGACCTCACTTACCAGCGCCACATCCGCATCGAGATCGTTTGCCGCGCCGCGGCGGTGGACCTGATCGTGCGCGCGCTGGCGGATGCCGGCTGGACCGGGCGGCGCGGCGATGGGGTGATCTTCGTCTCGGCCGTGGAACGCTTCGTCCGCATCCGCGAGGCCGGCACGCCGGCAACCGAAACGCGGGAGGGCGTGCGATGATCGACGCCATCCTCGCCTTCTCTATCCGCCAGCGCTGGCTGGTGGTTCTCGCCTGTCTGATGGCGGGCGCATTCGGCGCGTGGAACTTCACCCGCTTGCCCATCGATGCGGTGCCGGACATCACCAACGTCCAGGTGCAGATCAACACCCAGGCGCCGGGCTTCTCGCCGCTGGAGGTGGAGCAGCGCATCACCTTCCCCATCGAGACCGCCATGGGCGGCCTGCCGGGGCTCCAGTACACGCGCTCGCTCTCGCGCTACGGGCTCTCGCAGGTCACTGTGGTGTTCCGCGACGGGACGGACATCTACTTCGCGCGCCAGCTCGTCAACGAGCGCATCCAGCAGGCGAAGGACCAGCTGCCGCAGGGCGTCGAGACCGCTCCGGGGCCGATCTCCACCGGCCTCGGCGAAATCTACATGTACACGGTGGAGGCGAAGCC
>JAEZMT010000169.1 GCA_023442085.1 Pseudomonadota bacterium
ATGCAGCTGTTCCGCACGGAATCTTCGGACAAGTCCGAGAAGTTCCTGCCGCGCGCCGGCAGCATCGCCAAGCGCCTGCTCCAGGCCTATGTGCTGCTCACCATCATCTGCGCCGGGTGCTATCTGACGGCGGGCCTGAAGCCGTTCGATGCGGTGACGCTCGCCATGTCCACCTTGTCGAGCGGCGGCTTCGCCAACTCGGATTCCTCGCTCTCGGTGTTCGCGAGCCCGGCGGTGGACTATGTGGCCATCGTCTTCATGCTCGCCGCCGCCATGCCCTTCCCCCTGTACGTGCGGGCGCTGTCGGGGGATGCGGGCCGGCTGTTCACCAATTCCGAGGTGCGGGTCTTCCTCGCCATCGTCGCTGTGTTCACGCTTCTGTCCTTCGCCCAGCAGAGCCTGCAGGGCATCGCCAGCGGCGAGACGGCGCTGCGGGGCGCGCTGTTCACCGTCAGCTCGCTTATCTCCACCACCGGCTTCATGTCGGTGGACTACACGAACTGGGGTCCGTTCTCGGACGCCCTCTTCTTCGTGCTGATGTTCCTGGGCGGCTGCACCGGCTCCACCTCGGGCGGGCTCAAGGCGCTGCGCATCTCCATCACCGCCAAGGCCATCCGCCAGCACCTCAAGCGCATCTCCTTCCGCGCCGGCATCTTCCCCATCCGCTATGGCGGGGCGCCGGTGGCGGACGACGTGGTCGGCTCGGTGCTGTCCTTTGTCTTCCTTTACCTGCTCACCTTCTTCCTCATCGGCGTGGCGCTGAACCTGATGGGGCTGGATCTGCGCACCGCCTTCTCCGCGGCCATCGCCTGCCTCGCCAATGTGGGGCCGGGTCTCGGGCCGGTGGTGGGGCCGGCCTCCAACTTCGGCAGCCTGCCCGATCCCGCCCTGTGGCTGCTCACGGCGGCCATGATGCTGGGGCGGCTCGAAATCCTCACCGTTCTGGTGCTGTTCATGCCCCGCTTCTGGCTGCGCTGATCCCGCCGCTGCCGTCAGAAGTGGGCCATATAGCCGCCGTCCACCGCCAGGATCTGGCCGGTGATGTAGGACGCCGCCGGTGAGGCGAGGAACACCGTCGCCCCCGCCACCTCTTCCGGATGGCCCCACCGGCCGAGCGAGGTGCGGCGGGAGAGCCATTCCCGCAGCGTCTGGTCGCGCGACTGCGCCTCGTTGGCCGCGGTCAGCATGTAGCCGGGCGCGATGGCGTTCACCGTGATTCCGTGCGGGCCGAGATCGGCGGCGAGCGCGCGGGTCAGCGCCTCCAGCCCGCCCTTCGCGGTGGTGTAGGCGGCATCCCCGGCGCGGGAGAGCGGACCGGCGATGGAGGTGATATTGATGATGCGCCCGCCCGCCTTGCGCGCCACCATGCCCCGCGCCACCTGCCGGGTGAGGTGGGCGGGTGCGAGGAGGTCCACCTCCACGAGCCGGCGGAAGTCGGCATCCTCCATGTCCAGGAAGGCGCGCCGGTCGCGGGCGCCGGCATTGTTGACGAGGATGTGGATGGGCGGCGCCTTGGCCATGGCCGCATCCACAGCCGCTGCGTCGAACACGTCGAGCAGGAAGGGCTCGGCCTTGCCGCCCTTGCGGATGATGGCCGTGACGGCCGCGCCGAGCCGGTCTGCATGACGCCCGTTCACGAGCACATGGGCGCCGGCCTGGGCCAGCGCCATCGCCATTTCGAAGCCGAGGCCCGACGCCGAGCCGGTGACGAGGGCGGTCTGTCCGTCGAGGGCGAAGGGGTGTGTCACGGCGGGCTCCGGGGTTGCTCTCCCCTGCCTACCGCTCCGGGATGATTCAGGCCAGCAGGTAGCCGGTGAGCGCACCGCAGATGGCGAGGGCGAACAGCCCCCCGTCATGCAGCGCCAGCGCGAGGCGGCTCGGCTGGCCGGACTGGTAGATCCACGCCGTCGCCCCCACGGTGGCGACGGACCAGCCCGCGCCGACGCAGATGAGGGCCGCGGTGATGCTCTCCGGCGTCGCGAGCCGCTGGAGTGGCACGCCGATGGCGACGAGCACGACGCCCGTCAGCGCGATTGCCAGCGGCGGCAGGCGATCACCCGCGAGCGCCAGCGGCACGGCCGGCGCATACATGGCGGCGACGTGCAAGGCGATGAAACCGAATACCGCTGCCCCGCCGATGCCGCAGCCCACCAGCGCCAGCGGCGCGCCGGACATGACCGCGTTCATGCCGAACCAGGCGATTCCGGCGACCACGGTCGGCCAGACGATGGCCGAGAGCGGCGCCGTCACCTTGGGGCGGAAGGTGGAATTGGGATCGTCCGCCAGCATCACCGCGACGCCGAGCGAGCAGGTGTGCGCCAGCGCCGCCAGCGCAGCAGCGCCGACGAGGAAAAAGGGCGCCGCGAGGCTTTCGGCGAAGCTCGCCAGCGTCGGCCCGGCCACGGCGGCAAGGAGGCCGCCGGCCAGCACGCCGGCGGTGGCGGCGGCGGGCCGCCCGCTCGCGGCGGCGGCCTCGTGCCGGTAGAAGAAGGAGAAACCCTGCGCCATGCCCAGCCAGAGGGCGCCGAGGCAGGCCCAGGCGAACTGGCGCTGGATCAGCGCCGCCACCAGCAGCGCGCCGCCGGCGATGCCGAGAGAGGCGCCGAGCGCAAAGCCGGTGCGCCGACCGAAAGCATCGCGCAGGAAGGAAGCCGGGAAGGAGGCGAGCGCCGCGCCGAGCAGCAGGGCGGCGAACGGCCAGGTGACGAGTTCCGGTCGGGGCGCCAGTTGCGCGCCGGCCAGCGGCAAGGCGGCGGAGGCCACCGTCTGCGCCAGAACGGCGAAGGCGAAGCCCAAAGCGAGGCCGAAGGTGGAGACGGCACGCGGGCCGTTGTCATTGGCCGGGGCATTGAGCTGCGGGTCGCAGACGCAGACCAGCATCCCCGCGCGGGGCTCGGGAGCGGGCGCGGCGCGCCTCACGGCCGGCGCCTTTCGGTTTGCTTCCCATCCGGCAAATCGTCGTCGGAGAGCATGCGGACGGCTGCGCCGTCGAGGTCGTCATATTGCCCGCTCTTCAAGCTCCACAGGAAGGCAAACAGGCCGCCGAGACCGAGCAGCAGGGCGAGGGGCACGAGATAGACGAGGACGTTCACGCCGCCACCTCCGTGAGCACGCCGGCTTCGCCCGTCGCGCCGTCGTCCCCCACGGCCTCTTCCTTGCGCCCGGGACGGGCCGCGCGCAAGGCGTTGACGGTCACAAGGATGGAAGAGCCGGACATGGCGAGCGCCGCCACCAGCGGCGTCACGAAGCCGGCGATGGCGAGCGGCACCGCGATGATGTTGTAGCCGACCGCAATGGCGAGGTTCTGCCGCATGAGCCGCGCCGCCGTGCGGGCGCCATCCACCGCAGCGAGCACCGGCCACAGCCGGCGGCCGAGGAACACCGCATCCGCATGGGCCTGCGCGACAGCAGCTCCGCTCGCCGGCGAGAGGGAGACGGTGGCGGCCGCGAGCGCCGGCGCGTCGTTGAGCCCGTCGCCGACCATGAGCACGCGGCGGCCCTGGGCCTTGAGGGCGTCCAGCGCGGCGATCTTGTCGGCGGGCTTGAGGCCGGCCTCGGCCGCGACGATGCC
>JAEZMT010000241.1 GCA_023442085.1 Pseudomonadota bacterium
TGATCGCGCAGAGCGAGGCGACGCACTTCGCCTCCGCCACCGACGAGGAGACGCGCTTCGTCTCCGGCACCCTGCCCAACGGCCTTGCCTTCGCCCGCAACGGGGACATCCTCATCTCCAATTTCGGCACCGACCGGCTCGAGGTGATGACCCGCGACGGGCAATCCCGTGTGCTCGCCGACACCATCGACGGCACGCCCATCGGCAAGGTCAATTTCGTCCTGCGCGACAGAAGGGACCGCATCTGGCTCACCATCTCGACCCGCATCAAGAACTGGATGCAGGCCATGAGCCCGAACGTCTCGGACGGCTATGTCGCGCTCTACGAGAACGGCCATCTGCGCATCGTCGCCGACGGCTTCTGCTTCACCAACGAGATCCGCTTCGATGCCAACGAGGAATGGCTCTATGTGGTGGAGACCGGCGGCAAGCGGGTGACCCGCCTCAGGGCCCTGCCCAATGGCGACCTCACCGACCGCGAGACCTTCGGCCCCTCGGACCACGGCGCCTTCATCGATGGCATCGCCTTCGATGCGCATGGCAACCTCTGGGGCACCCATGTGATGACCGACCGCATCTTCGCCATCACTCCGGACGGGGACCTGCGCATCATCCTCGACGACGACCAAGGCAGCGCCGCCGGCAAGGCGCTGATGGCGGCTCTGGAGAAGGACGCCGTGACGCCCGAGCTGATGCTCGCCTGCGGCGGCACCATCGCGCCTTGGTTCGCCAGCGTCACCTTCGGAGGGCCGGACCTTCGGACCGTCTATGTGGGCAGCCTCCGCGGCACCCGCATTCCCTTTTTCCATTCACCGGTCGCGGGCCTGCCCATGGTCCACTGGTGAGCGCCGACGAATGACAAGAATGACCGGGAGGACATCCATGACAGCGAAATTCGGCCGCGTTGCCCCAGCCTTGGCCCCTGCCTTGGCTCTCGCCTTAGCGGCGGCGTGCCTTGCCGCAGCCCCGGCGGCGGCGGAAATCTCCGGCGGCACGGTGAAGGTGGGCGTGCTCACCGACATGTCCGGCGTCTATTCGGACATCACCGGCAAGGGCTCGCTGATCGCCGCGCAGATGGCCATCGATGATTGCCTGAAGGCCGACTGCGCCGGCATGAAGATCGAGATGGTCTCCGCCGACCACCAGAACAAGGCCGACATTGCCTCCGCCACCGCGCGCAAGTGGATCGATCAGGACGGCGTGGATGTCCTCGCCGACATGTCCAACGCCTCCATCCAGCTCGCCATCGCGCCGCTGGTGAAGGAGAAGAACCGCGTCGCGCTGTTTCCCGGCGGCACCGCGCGCCTGACCGGCGATGCCTGCCAGCCCGGCCATGTGGTCCAGTGGATGTGGGACACTTACGTGCAGGTGGCCGGCATCGCCAACCGCCTCACCCAGCCCGGCACGTCCTGGTATCTGGTGACGGCGGATTATGCCCTAGGCCAGCAACTCGAGGCTGATGCCAAGACCGTGGTGGGCAAGAAGGGCGGCAAGGTGCTCGGCTCCGTGCGTCATCCCTTTCCGGCGGTGGACCTCTCCTCCCCGCTGCTGACCGCGCAGGGCTCGGGGGCCGACATCATCGCCCTCGCCAATGCCGGCAATGATACGGTGACGGGCATCAAGACCGCCCGCGAATTCGGCATCACCTCCTCAAAGCAGAAGCTGGTCGCCTTCTTCCTCACTGCGCTGGACGTGAAGAGCGTGGGCCTGCCGGTGGCGCAGGGCACGCTGCTCTCCGAAGGCTTTTACTGGGACCTCGACGACGGCACCCGCGCCTTCACCGAGCGCTTCAAGGCGCAGAACGGCAAGATCCCGTCCGCCATTCACGCCGGCGTCTATTCCTCCGTCCTGCACTATCTGAAGTCTGTGGCGGCGACGAAGAGCGATGATGCGCAGACCGTGGTCAAGAGGATGGGCGAATTGCCCATCAAGGACGACGTGGTGCGCAACGCCAAGCTCCGTGAGGACGGGCGCATGGTGCATGATTTCTACGTGTTCGAGGTGAAGTCGCCCGAGGCCTCGAAGGGCGAGTGGGACCTCTACAAGCTGGTTGCCACCCTGCCCGGCGACGAGGCCTTCCGCCCCCTCTCCGAAAGCGCCTGTCCCGCGGTGATCGCCGCGCGCGGGGAGAAGAAGGCCAACTGAACCATGTACCCTGCCGTCCCCGCTCGGACGGCAGGGTTCGATCTTTTCACGGCCGCCATTGTGGCTGCCGGATGACGCGGCGAAAGGCCTGCATCTCGCCCTCCCGCCCCATCAGCGCACCGCACCGACCGACTTGACATAAGGGAAGGTCGGGGGCCTCATGGGCGCATGAACGGCGCTCGATACATTCACTGCCGCCCCTGCCCTATCGCACGAGAGTAGCCCCGCGTCCGGCGTTTGCGCCCTGGATGCCGGGGTGATGCGATGCCGTGCCCGACCCGAGGCGGCGGCCGCCGATAGCGCAAATCCGCCATCCCATCGCGTCTCGTTCCAACGGCCGCTGCACCGACAGCCGCCGCGGCGCGCGCTCGTGCGAAAGATCGACCACATGACGAAACAATCCCGCCGGGAGCGCCTGCCGGCGCTCATCCTCAATCGCGCCGATCACGGCCGCCTCACCAGCCTTGCCACCGCGGCCCTCGACACCATTCCGGACGTGGCCGAGGAACTGCTTTCCGAGCTGGATCGCGCCCGGCTCGTGGCACCCGACCGCGCGCCGCCGAACTCGGTCCAGATGGGCACCACCGTCACCTACCGGTCGGGGGACACAACCCGCACCGTCCGGCTGGTGTACCCCGAGGATGCGGATATCGCGGACGGCAAGGTCTCGGTGATGACCCCCATCGGGGCGGCGCTGATCGGCTTGTCCGAAAACCAGACCATCTCCTGGACGGCGCGGGACGGGCGACGCCACCAGTTGGAGGTGGTCGCCGTCGTGACGGCCCCGGTGCCCGCGATGGGCTGATTCTCGTCGGGCGCGGCGCTGGATCACACCAGCGCCGCACCGCTTCACGCGTTCATGTCATCAACCGGGATCAGCCGCAGGGCGGCCCGACCGCCGCCGCGCGGGGGCGGGTCGCTTTTGGGTCGCCACCGCGCCTTGCGCCACGGCGGCGGGAACGGCTTCTGGCGGCGGTCGACGGCGGTCCAGCTCCCGCCCTGTCCGCATTGGGGAGGCGCGGCGGGAAGCGCCGCCAGCGCGGCCATAATGTCGTCGATGGAAACAACCGCGCCGCTGTCGAGACGCCGGAGCGCCGGCGCATTCTCGACCGCGTGGCGGTCGGATGCCCAGGACGACAGCAGCGCCCGCTTTTCCTCGTC
>JAEZMT010000246.1 GCA_023442085.1 Pseudomonadota bacterium
GCCTTCACATGGGCCTGGCAATCGTCGAACGTGCCTTCCACGGCGATGGCGTGGACGTTGTGCGCGTTCACGGTCGTCATCTGCCGGCGCTGCACCTCGGACACCCGCTTGTGCGGATATAGGATGAACACATCCACCGCGTCCGAATGGCGGAAGGCCTCGATGGCCGCGCTTCCCGTATCGCCCGAGGTCGCGCCGACGATGGTGGCACGGGCGCCGCGGGCGGCCAGCACATGGTCCATCATCCGGGCGAGCAACTGCATCGCCACGTCCTTGAAAGCCAAGGTCGGGCCGTGGAACAGCTCCAGCAGGAAGCGGTTGGGGCCGAGCTGCGTCAGCGGCGTCACCGCCGGATGGCGGAAGGAGGCGTAGGCGTCGGCGATCATCAGGTCGAGCACGCGCTCGGGCAGCGCATCGCCGACGAAGGGGGAAATCACCGCCTTGGCCACCGCCGGATAGGGTTTTCCCGGCAGCGCGGCGATCTCATCCGCGCTCAAAGTCGGGAACGCCTCCGGCACATAGAGGCCGCCGTCGCGCGCCAGACCAGCCAGCAGCGCATCGGAAAACGACAGGACAGGAGCTTCGCCCCGGGTGGAAACGTAACGCACGGGCCCTCGACAGGTCTTGAGAGGCCCAAAGCGGGCCTGTCGCCAAACTACCCGCAAGCGTGCTCGCGGGAAAGGCGGGGAGCGAGGGGGTGTGCCGAGGGGCGCTTGGGCGCTGAGCGTTGGCCGCCCGCGTCGTCGTCCTCCGGCTCGACCGGAGGACCCATGGCGGCGTTTGTCCCGGTGTCCGCACGATGGCTGAAGCGGGGGGATGGCCCCTCCGGTCAAGCCGGAGGGCGACGGTTCTTAACCCTCAGCTCTTCTCGCGCACGTAGCGGCCGGGGGCGTCCTCGATGGGGGTGAAGTGGCCGCCGCCGATGGCGCGGGCGGGCACGTCCTCGGGATAATAGCTGGAGAACCAGTTCAACCAGTCCGGCCACCAGGAGCCCTTGTGCTCCTGCGCACCCTGGACCCACAGATCGTAGCTGGGCCCCGTGGGACCGTCGGCCCAGTACTGGTACTTCATCTTGGCCGGCGGATTGACCACGCCGGCGATGTGGCCCGAGCCGGCCAGCACGTAGCGCACCGGGCCCGAAAGCATGTTGGCGCCGATGAACACCGAGTTGGGTGGGGCGATGTGGTCTTCCCGCGTCGCCAGCGAATAGACCGGCACCTTCACCTTGGTCATGTCGATGCGCACGCCGGACAGCTCGGCGAGGCCGCGGGCGATGTTGTTGGTGAGGTAGCAGTTGCGCAAATAATAGGAATGGTTCGCCGCCGGCATGCGGGTGGAATCGGCGTTCCAGAACAGAAGGTCGAAGGGGAACGGCGCCTTGCCCTTCATGTAGTTGTTCACGACATAGGGCCAGATCAGGTCGTTCGAGCGCAGCATGTTGAAGGCCGAGGCCATCTTACTGCCTTCGAGATAGCCGGTCTGCTTCATCTTCCGCTCGATGGCGGCGAGCTGGTCCTCGTCCACGAACACCTTCAGATCGCCCGCATGGGTGAAGTCGATCTGGGTGGTGAGGAAGGTGGCGGAGGCGATGCGGTCATCCCCGGTCGCGGCCATGTAGGCAAGGGTCGTGGCGAGCAGGGTGCCGCCGACGCAATAGCCCATGGCGTGGGCCTGCCGCTCGCCGGTGGCGACGGCCACCTTGTCGAGGGCGGCCATGATGCCCTCGCGCATGTAATCGTCGAAGCCCTTCTCGGCGAGGCGGGCATCGGGATTGACCCAGGAGATGACGAAGACGCTGATGCCCTGGTCCACCAGCCACTTGATGAAGGACTTCTCCGCCGTCAGGTCGAGAATGTAGAACTTGTTGATCCACGGCGGCACGATCAGCAGCGGCATCTTCTTCACGCTGCCCGTCGTGGCCTCGTACTGGATAAGCTGCATCAGGTCGTTTTCGTAGATCACCTTGCCCGGCGTGGTGGCGAGGTTGCGGCCCACCTCGAAGGCGCTCAGGTCCGACTGGCGGATCTTGAGCGAGCCCTTGCCGGCGACGAGATCCTCCGTGAGGTTCTTCATCCCCTTCACGAGATTCTCGCCGGACGACGAGAAGGTCTCGCGGATCAGCTCCGGATTGGTCATCACGAAGTTGGAAGGCGAGATGGCGTTCGTCACCTGCTTCACTAGGAAGCCGGCCTTGTGCTTGATATGGGGATCAAGGCCCTCGGCCTCCTCCACCATGTCTTCCGCCCAGCGCGTGGTGACGAGATAGGCCTGCTTCAGCGCGTCGAAGATGGGGCTTTCGCGCCAGCCCTCGTCCTTGAAGCGGGCGTCGCGGGCGTCCGGCGCCGTCACCGGCTCCACCTGCTCGCCGCCGAGGCGCTTCAGGGTGTTGGTCCAGACCGAGAGATAGCCGGCCATGAGGCGGGTCTGCGCCTCGAGCGTACGCTGGGGATCGGTCATCCAGTATTCGGCGACCTGGCCCACCGTCTTGAGAGCGTCGGCGATCTCGTCGGCGAGGTCGTCGGTCTTTGCCTGCGTGCGGGGGCCGAGATAGGCGGCGAGCGCCTTGCCGCCCTCGTCAACCATCTGCGCGAGGTTCTGGGAGAAGGCCTCGATGTCGAGGCCGGGGCGCGCGCCTTCGGACTTTTCGCCGGAGGCCCCCTCCGCCTTGCCCCTGCTCTCGGCCTTGGGGCTCGCGGCCTCAGACTTGGCCGCCGGCGTGGATTCGGAAGACGGGCTGTGCGGGTTCGCGGGAGGGACGACGCTGAGATGCGGGGGCGCCTCCACCGACATCACGGGAGCGGTGGCGGATACGTTCGGCGTTTCCTCAACACGGGACATTCGCGTTTCCTTCTCGCGGGTCTTGCTCGCGGGCCGTTGCGAAACGTAGCCCATCTTTATCGCTGCCTGCGCTTCCTTCATACTCTAGAGTGTGAAAGTGACAGGATCGAGCCTCACGGCTACGCCCGAGGCGCCTCTAGACCATCTCCTTGGTCGAACCTGCGGTACGACCGCACGGCGGCGGCCCCACAGGAGGTATCTCGCCCCGGCATCGTCATGGCCGGGACCGGGATTCAGCCGGAACGGATAATGGACCTTTTCTCTCCGATGGCCCGTGGCCGCGCCGTCGCCTCGCTGCGCGCCGCGCTTCTTTTCGCGGTGGCCGGCAGCCTCTGCGCCTGCGCCGGCTCCAACATTCCCGGGCTCTCTCCGCCGCAGACCGCGGTGCCCGAGGTGGACGCCACCCAGTTTCCCACCCTCGGCGGCCCGACCCCGGACCGGCGCGATCCACTCACCGCCGAGCAGCAGCAGAAGCTGCAGCGCGACCTTGAGCGCCTCGCCCGCCAGCAGCAGGCGAGACAGGTCCCGCAGGCCCAGTGACCTCCCGCGGGGCCTGTTGTGCGGTGCGATATCGGCGCCCTGCCCCATCGCCACCGCAATCAAGGCTTTTTCATTCACCGAACAGTGCTACAAAGCCCGACTGCCGCGCCGGGAGAGACATGCGCGGCTTCTGGAGCCATTGAGATGACGACCGATTTCCACCGCATTCGCCGGCTGCCGCCCTACGTGTTCGAGCAAGTGAACCGTGTGAAGGCTGCCGCCCGCAATGCCGGGGTGGACATCGTCGACCTCGGCATGGGCAATCCGGACCTCGATGCGCCGGCGCATGTCTATGAGAAGCTGAAAGAGACCATCGGCAAGCCGCGCACCGACCGCTATTCCGCCTCCAAGGGTATCCCCGGTCTGCGCAAGGCGCAGGCGGCCTATTACGAGCGGCGATTCGGCGTGAAGCTGGACCCCGACCGGCAAGTCGTGGCGACGCTGGGCTCCAAGGAAGGCTTCGCCAACATGGCGCAGGCCATCACCGCGCCGGGCGACGTGATCCTGACCCCCAATCCCTCCTACCCGATCCACGCCTTCGGCTTCCTGATGGCCGGCGGCGTCATCCGCTCTGTGCCGTCCGAGCCGGGGCCGGAGTTCTTCCACGCCATGGAGCGGGCGGTCCAGCACTCCATCCCCAAGCCCATCGCGGTGGTGCTGTGCTATCCGTCCAACCCTACGGCCTGCGTGGCGGACCTCGAGTTCTACAAGGACGTGGTGGCCTTCGCGAAGAAGAACGACCTCATCGTTCTCTCCGATCTCGCCTATGCCGAGCTCTATTTCGACGGCAACCCGCCCCCCTCCGTGCTGGAGGTGCCCGGCGCCATGGACGTGACGGTGGAGTTCACCTCCATGTCCAAGACCTATTCCATGGCCGGCTGGCGCATGGGCTTCGCGGTGGGCAACGAGCGCCTCATCGCCGCCCTGTCCCGGGTGAAGTCCTATCTGGACTACGGCGCCTACACCCCCATCCAGGTGGCGGCGACGGCTGCGCTGAACGGCCCGCAGGAGTGCATCGCCGAGATGCGCGAGACGTACAAGAAGCGCCGCGACGCACTGGTGGAGAGCTTCGGCCGCGCCGGCTGGAACATCCCGGTTCCCCGCGCCACCATGTTCGCCTGGTCGCCCATTCCGGAGCCCTTCCGGGCCATGGGCTCGGTGGAATTCGCCAAGCTCCTCATCGAGAAGGCGGAGGTGGCGGTGTCGCCGGGCGTCGGCTTCGGCGAGCATGGCGACGACTACGTCCGCATCGCCGTGGTGGAGAACGAGCAGCGCATCCGCCAGGCGGCGCGCAACGTGCGCCGCTTCTTCGAGCAGGCCGGCACCACGCTGCACAACGTGGTTCCGCTCAGCGCCGCGCGCTGAACCTTCGCCATCGGCCCCGGCTGAAGGCGGGGCCGATCGGGCCGGCACCCAGGCCAGCGCGGGCTGTGGTATGACGCCGGCCGAAGACAGAAACCGGACGGACAGATGAGCGAACTGAAAGTGGGCCTCGCCGGCCTCGGCACCGTCGGGGCCGCGGTCTTCCGCATGCTCGAGCGCCGCGCCGGCGAGCTGGAAGCGCGCACCGGCCGCACCGTGAAGGTGACGGCCGTTGCCGCCCGCGACCGCAGCCGCGACCGCGGCGTCGATCTGTCGAGCGTGTCCTGGTTCGAGGACCCGGTGGCGCTCGCCCGCGACGGCGACATCGACGTGTTCGTCGAGCTTATGGGCGGCGACGGCGATCCGGCCAAGGCGGCGGTCGCGGCCGCGCTGGACCGGGGCATTCCCGTCGTCACCGCCAACAAGGCGCTGCTCGCCAAGTGCGGCGTGGATCTCGCCCGCCGGGCCGAGGCCTCGGGCGCGGGCCTGCACTTCGAGGCGGCGGTGGCGGGCGGCATCCCCATCGTGAAGACGCTGCGCGAGGCGCTGGCCGGCAACGCCATCGAGCGCGTGTCGGGCATCCTCAACGGCACCTGCAACTACATCCTCACCCGCATGGCGGACGAGAAGCTCTCCTTCCACGTCTGCCTGACGGAGGCCCAGCGCCTCGGCTATGCGGAGGCGGACCCGACTTTCGACATCGACGGCTTCGACACCGCCCACAAGCTCGCCATCCTCACCTCGCTCGCCTTCGGCACGCAGGTGGATGCGGAGGCGATCTATGTGGAGGGCATCCGCCAGCTCACCCTCGCGGATCTCGAGGCGGCGGATGATCTCGGCTACCGGGTGAAGCTGCTCGGCGTGGCAGTGAAGACCGACACCGGCATCGAGCAGCGGGTGCATCCCACCATGGTGCCCAAGCACTGGCCCATCGCGCAGGTCTCCGGCGTCACCAACGCGGTGGCGGTGGACGGCGATGCGGTGACGCTGACGCTGGTCGGCCCCGGCGCCGGCGGCGATGCCACCGCCTCGGCGGTGGTGGGCGACATCTTCGATGTGGCGCGCGGCGCGAAAGGCTATGCCTTCGGCCTGCCGGTGGAGCGCCTCGCCAAGGCCGAGCGCGCCGCCATGCAGCGCCACGAGGGCGGCTACTACATCCGCCTCGCCGTGACGAACAAGCCGGGCACCGCCGCCACCATCACCCGCCGCATGGCGGATGAGCAGATTTCGCTCGAATCCATCGTCCAGCGGCAGCCGGGCGGCGCGGCGCCGTCCGAGACGGCCCATGTGATCCTTATCACCTATGCCACCACCGAGGCCGCCGTGCGCCGCGCCATCGCCGCCATCGAGGCGGACGGCGTCGTCGCCTCCCTGCCCCAGGTCATCCGGATCGAGAAGGACTGATCCGGCGCGGCGACAAAACCAGAAGGACCGACGTCATGAGCGGTGCCCGGACCCAGAGGACGCCTGAGAAGTCTGCCGCGCGAGCCCAGCAGGTGCTCGACCGCCGCCTTGCACTCGACATGGCGCAGGCCACGGAGCGCACCGCCGTGGCCGCCGCCCGGCTGCGCGGCCGGGGCGACGAGCAGGCCGCCGACATCGCCGCCATGGCTGCCTGCCACCGCGAGGTGAACGAGATTCCGGTCTCGGGCACGCTGGTGATCGGCGAGGGGCTGCAGGGCGAGTGCGACCAGCTGTTCGTCGGCGAGACGCTGGGGCGCGGCGGGGCCGAGGTGGATCTCGCGGTGGACGCGCTGGAGGGCACCACCCTCTGCGCCAAGAACATGGAGGGCTCGCTCTGCGTGCTCGTCCTCGCAGAGCGGGATTCGCTGCTCAAGATGCCGCCCTGCTACATGGAGAAAATCGCCATCGGGCCGGGCTATCCGGACGGCATCGTCTCCCTCTCCCAGAGCCCGCAGGACAACATCCGCGCGCTGGCCGAGGCCAAGGGCGTGCCGCCCTCAGACGTCACCGCCCTCATCCTCGACCGGCCCCGCCATGCCGGGCTGATCGACGCCGTGCGCAAGACCGGAGCGGCGATCAAGCTCATCACCGACGGCGACGTGGCAGGCGTGGTGCACACCACAAATCCGCATGAGAGCGGCATCGACATCTATCTCGGCCTCGGCGGCGCCGCCGAAGGCGTGCTCGCTGCCGCCGCTCTGCGCTGCATCGGCGGGCAGATGGAAGGCCGCCTCGTGCTCGACACGGAGAAGAAGCGCACCCAGGCCAAGGCGCTGGGCATCACCGATTTCTCCAAGGTCTACAGGCTCGACGAGATGGTGCGCGGCGACTGCCTGTTCGCCGCGACTGGCGTGACGGACGGCGCGCTGCTGAAGGGCGTGCGCTTCGGCCGGGACGTGATCCTGACCGACACCATCGTGATGCGCGCCGCCACCGGCACCGTCCGCCGCATCGCCACCGAGCATCGCGACTTCTCCAAGTTCCGTCTGGCTTGAGCCGGGCGGCGGGGCTCACCCCGCCCCTTTGCTTGTCCGGCGCCAGCTCCCCTCACCTGTCTCGCGGCGTCGCCGCGATCCACCCACACCCGAAAGGGACGGGGGTTTCCCATCCTCCCTCCCCTCTCCCCTTGCGGGAGAGGGGCCGGGGTGAGGGGTATTCCAGGCGCAAGACCCCGCGCCGCTTTCGCGAAACCATCCCCCCTTTCCCACGAGGGAAGAAGGGAAATCGGCCCGAAAGCGGAACGGCCATGCACGCGCCTGTCTTTTCCCTGACGTGGGATTGGGTGTAAGCACCTTGGCCCCGTTCGCCGGCTGCGGCCGTGCGACGGGAGACCCCTCGGGAGAGCAAGATGTCTGACGCTAAGGCAAGGATCGCGGTATTGGGCGCCTCGGGCTACACCGGCTCCGAGCTGGTGCGCCTGCTGCTGCGCCATCCGCGCGCCGAAATCGTCGCGCTCACCGCGGACCGGAAGGCCGGCCAGTCCATGGCCGAGGTTTTCCCCCAGTTCGCGCCCTTCCCGCTGCCCAAGCTCGTGACCATCGACGAGGTAGATTTCACTGCCGTCGACGTGGTGTTCTGCGCCCTGCCGCACGCCACGACCCAGCTCGTCATAAAGAAAGTCTTCGACGTCGCCCCGAACGTGAAAGTCGTCGACCTTTCCGCCGACTTCCGCCTCTCCGATCCCGGCGCCTATGAGGAATGGTACGGCCATCCCCATCAGGTGCTCGATCTGCAGAAGGAGGCGGTCTACGGCATTGCCGAGATCTATCGGGACGAGATCAGGAAGGCGCGCCTCGTAGCCAATCCGGGCTGCCATTCCTCCACCGCCATCCTGCCCATCGTGCCGCTGCTCGAGGCCGGCGCTGTGGAGCCGGAGAGCATCGTCATCGATTCCAAGACCGGCATGTCCGGCGCCGGGCGCGCGGCCAAGGAGGCGATGCTGTTCTCCGAGGTGTCGGAGGGCATTCACGCCTATGCGGTTTCCGGCCACCGGCACATGGGCGAGCTGGACCAGGAATTCTCCAAGGCCGCCGGCCGGCCGGTGAAGCCCATGTTCGTGCCAGTGCTCGCGCCCATGAACCGGGGCATCTACGCTACCATCTATGTGCGTACCACCGGCGCCACCGCCGAGGACCTGCACCGCATCCTGACCGACTTCTACAAGGGCGCGCCGTTTGTCCATGTGCTGCCCTTCGGGCAGGTGCCCCAGTCGCGCCACGTGCGCGGCTCCAACATGGTGTTCCTCGGCGTAGTGGCGGACCGCCTGCCCGGCCGGGCCGTCATCGTCTCGACGCTGGACAACCTCGTGAAGGGCGCGTCCGGCTCGGCGGTGCAGAACATGAACCTGGTCATGGGCTTCCCCGAGACCGAGGGCCTGGAGCAGATCGCGCTGATGCCCTGAGGCGATCGGCCGATCGGCGGCCACCTCCGACGGAGTCCGCCGTCATGCCCGGCCTTGTGCCGGGCATCCACGTCGTGCCGACCGCACGATGACTGCAAGGTGTTTCCCGGCCGACCCACGTGGGTGGCCGGGACGAGCCTGGCCATGACGATTGGGGCTTCCGGACCACCCCTCGGAAACTCTTGCAGCGCAACACTTCTTATGAATTCCAAAGCTGGTGCTCGGCCGTAGGGGGCATTACTGTCCCGCTTGAGGGACTGCCCTACCGTCGCCGGATGCACCGCCATGAGCTTCGTCGTCTGTCTCGCCGCGCTCTTCTTCCTGATGATCGTGGCCTATCGCGGCTTCAGCGTCATCCTGTTCGCCCCCGTCGCCGCCATCGGCGCGGTGCTGCTCACGGATCCGGCGGCTGTGCCGGTGATCTTTTCCGGCCTGTTCATGGAAAAGATGGTGGGCTTCATCAAGCTCTACTTCCCGGTCTTCCTGCTCGGCGCCATCTTCGGCAAGCTCATCGAACTCGCCGGCTTCTCGCGCTCCATCGTCTCGGCGGTGGTGAACCTTCTTGGGCCGACGCGAGCCATCGTCTCCATCGTGCTGGTGGGCGCGGTGCTCACCTATGGCGGCGTCTCGCTGTTCGTGGTGGTGTTCGCGCTCTATCCCTTCGGCGCGGAGATGTTCCGGCAGGTGGGCATTCCCAAGCGCCTGCTGCCGGCGGTGATCGCGCTCGGCGCCTTCTCCTTCACGGCGGACACGCTGCCCGGCACACCGCAGCTTCAGAATATCATCCCCACCGCCTTCTTCGGGACGACGGCCTATGCGGCGCCCATCCTCGGCATCGTCGGCTCCATCTTCATCTTCGTGACGGGCATCGCCTATCTGGAATTTCGCCGAATGCAGGCCCACCGTGCCGGCGAAGGCTACGGCACCGGCCACATCAACGAGAGCCTGCCGGACGACAGCGTTCCCCCCGTGCCGCCGCTGCTCGCCGTGCTGCCACTGGTGGTGGTGGGCCTCGCGAACCTGTTCTTCGCCTGGCACATCCCCGGCTGGTTCGGGCCGCAGGCCAGCGCGACGCTCGTTCAAGGCGGGCCGGCGGTGAGCGTCGAGACCCACGTCTGGGCGGGCATCTGGGCGGTGGAGGCGGCCCTGCTGCTGGGCATCCTCACAGTGGTGGCGTTCGGCTACAGGGCCATCGCCGGCCATTTCGCCGGCGGCTCGAAGCACGCGGTGGGCGGTGCGCTGCTCGCCGGCCTCAACACGGCGACGGAATACGGCTTCGGCGCGGTGATCGCGGCGCTGCCGGGCTTTCTCGTCATCAAGGCGGCGCTGACCTCCATCCCCAATCCCCTCATCAATGAGGCGATCACCGTGACGACGCTGGCCGGCATCACCGGCTCGGCCTCCGGCGGCCTCTCCATCGCGCTCGGGGCCATGGCGCAGCAGTTCATCGCCGAGGCACAGGCCTATGGCATCCCGCTGGAGGTGATGCACCGCGTCGCCTCCATGGCTGCCGGCGGCATGGACACGTTGCCGCACAACGGCGCGGTCATCACGCTGCTCACCGTTACCGGGCTAACGCACCGTCAGTCCTACGGCGACATCTTCGCCGTGACCATCATCAAGACCACCGCCGCCTTCGTCGTGATCGGCTTCTATTATTTGACCGGCCTCTATTGAGCAGGTGCAGCATCGCCTTTAGGTTGCGGCGCAGCATGAGCTGGCAGGGGTGGTGCAGAGATGGCGGATGCCGGGGGGCAGGTGATCGCCGTTGCCAACATGAAGGGTGGGGTCGGCAAGACCACCACAGTGGTCATGCTGGCGGAAGGCTTTGCAGAGCAGGGCGCCCGGGTGGTGGTAGTCGATCTCGACGCGCAGGCCAACGCCTCCTACTGCTTCGCCCATGACGACGAGCTGCGCGCGATCCTCGACCGCCGCCAGTCTGTGACGTCCTTCCTCGCTGACCGCCTGCTCTATGGCGACCGCACCTCCATCGCCCAATACGTCTCGCCGAACATCTGCCACGTGATGAAGGCGGGCGAGGAACTTGCCATCGACATGGTGGTGGCGAGCCCCCGCCTGCGCCTGCTGGAGCGCGAGATCGTGCTGCGGCTGGCGGAGAAGAATTACGGGCTGCGCTCGCTGGAAGGCCAGTCACTGAAGGTGCTGGAGGAGGCGTTGAAGCACCTGCGCGCGCATTACGACGTGGTGCTGTTCGATTGCGCGCCCGGCATCTCAGCCTTCACCGAGGTGGCCATCCGCCTCGCCGACATGGTGATCGTGCCCACCATTCCGGATTATCTCTCCACGCTGGGCTTCGACGCCTTCCGCGCCTCGGTGTGGGAGAATGCCCACGTCACGCGCTCCGCTTTGCCCCAGCCGAAGCGCCGCCCCCTGGTGCTGGCGAGCCGGGTGCATGCGCAGAAGATCCAGCATCGCGATACCCTCATCAGCCTGCGCGAGGAGGCCGCCGAGGATGGCGCGGTCTACGAGATCTTCGACACGGAGGTCCGCAACCTCGCCGCCATCGAGCGGGCCATGGACCCCGAGAACTTTCCCTACGCGCCCTCCTTCGAGCAGAAATGGTACAACGCCGTGGACGCGGTGCGCGACCTCGTGAACGAGACGCGGAGGCGGCTC
>JAEZMT010000334.1 GCA_023442085.1 Pseudomonadota bacterium
GGCGGGCCGGGAGCGGAAGGGGCCGGGAACGGTCTAGCGGTCCCGCCGCAATCTGTCGAGGCGCCGGGCGGGATGGTAGGGTCGCGGGTGAAGCCCATCGCCCGGAGGACCCCATGCCCGCGCGCATAGTCTACGCCACCTTCCCCAGCGTCGCGGCAGCCGAGGAGATGGCGCGTGCGCTGGTGGAGGCGCGTCTCGTCGCCTGCGCCAACATCCTGCCGGAGATGGTCTCCATCTACCGCTGGGAGGGACAGATCGAGCGCGGCACCGAGGCGGTGATGATGCTGAAGACCACCGCGGAGCGCG
The DNA here is from genome assembly GCA_023442085.1 of Pseudomonadota bacterium. Taxonomy (GTDB): domain Bacteria; phylum Pseudomonadota; class Alphaproteobacteria; order Rhizobiales; family Xanthobacteraceae; genus Xanthobacter. The sequence goes on from JAEZMT010000334.1 coordinate 307, forward strand.
CCGCCGAGGTGGTGGAGGCGGTGCGCGCCGCCCATCCCTACGATGTGCCGGCCATCGTCGTGCTGCCGCTGGAAGGCGGGCTGCCGGCCTATCTCGCCTGGATCGCCGGCGAGGTGGCGGCGGGCTGAACCCGCCGCCTTGCGCTCAATGCCTCACAGCACCGGGCGCCAGTAGATGGGCTGGTAGCGGTAGCCGTCGCCCTGCTTCTCCAGATAGGCCGCGCCGGGGAAGGGGAAGTGATAGCCCGCCACCAGCATGCGCTCCGCCGCGAGCCGGTCGTAGGTCTTGCGCCGCACCGCCTCGGCCGCCGCCGCGTCCATGTCGAACATGGCGTGCCAGCCGGGATTGGCCACGAACAGCGCCGGCAGGTTGGTGATGTCCGACTGGATGAACAGGGCGTCGGAGCCGGAGGCAAGCTCATACGAGGTGTGCCCGGGCGTATGGCCCGGCGTGCCGACGGCCTTCAGGCCCGGCGCCAGCTCCTTGTCCCAGGCGTAGCGTTCCACCTTGCCCTCGAACGGCTTGAACACCCGGCGCACGTTCTGGAAGTTGTTCTTGAGACCATCCGGGGCGCGGCTCATCTGGCCGTCATCCATCCAGAAGGCCCATTCCTTCTCGGGGACCATCAGCTGGGCCTTGGGAAAGACCGGCGTGCCGTCGGCGGCGAGGAGGCCGTTGATGTGGTCGCCGTGGAAATGGGAAATCACGATCTGGTCGATGGAGGCGGGGTCGATCTCCAGATCCTCCAGTGTGCCCCGCACGAGGCCGACCGGCCCCGCCTGCCCGCCGTTGCCGGTGTCGATCAGCACCTTCTTGCCGCCGATATCGAGCAGCAGGACGGTGAAGGAGATGGGCACCTGGTTTTCCGGCAGATAGGCCTTCTTCAGCGCCGCGTTCACCGTGTCCTTCGGCTGGTTGCGCACGAAGGTGTCGGAGAGCGGGATCGTGCGCATGCCGTCGGAGATGGCCGTCACCACCACGTCGCCGACCTTGTAGCGATAGGCGCTCGGCACCTGAGCTGGGCCGGCGGGCTTCTTGGCAGCGTCGGGATTGGGGGCGGGGGTGGACTGGGTGCCGGCGACCGGCTGGGCGGGGTTCTGGGCGGCGGCGGAACCGATTCCGCCGGCGATGGCACCGGCGATGCCGGCCGTGCCGGCCAGAAGGGTCCGGCGGGAAACCTCGGTCATCCAATTCTCCTCGGGGCGTGAAGCGGCGGGAGATTAGGACAAGGCTTCAAGACAAATCGATGCCGATACGGAAGCGCCGCGCTCACATCCCTGCGAGCGCGGCGCCTTGATACGCGAACTTGACCAGTAGCTTAACCTTAAGGACCGGCGCACCGCCGATTCTTACGCCGTATCAGCGCACCGGCGGGGCGTACTGGATGCCGCCCATGCTCCAGAGCTGGTTGATGCCGCGGGGGATGCCGAGCTTGGAGGCGGCGCCCACGTTGCGCTCGAAGCTTTCGCCGTAATTGCCCACCGCCTTCACGATGCGCACGACGAAGTCGTTCGTCACGCCGAGTTCTTCGCCGTAATTGCCCTCGTTGCCGACGAGGCGCTTCACCTCGGGTTTCTGGGACTTCACCGCGGCGTCGAGGGTGGTGGTCGCGACGCCCAGTTCCTCGGCGTTGATCATGGCGAACACCGTCCACTTCACTAGGTTCGCCCACTGGTCGTCGCCCTGGCGGACGACGGGGCCCAGGGGCTCCTTGGAGATCACGTCCGGCAGCACGATGTGGTCGCCGGGCTTCGTCATGGTGAGACGCAGGGCGTAGAGCTGCGACACGTCGGTGGTGAGCGTGTCGCACTTGCCCTCGTCATAGGCTTTCACCAGCTCGCCGGAGGTGGGCAGGGTGACCAGCTCAAGCGTCATGCCATTGGCGGCAAAATAGTCCTTGGTGTTGCTCTCGGCGGTGGTGCCCGCCTGGACGCAGACCTTGGACTTGTCGAGCTCGAGGGCGGACGTGATCTTGCGGGCGTCGCGCACCAGGAAGCCCTGGCCGTCGTAATAATTGATGGCCGTGAACAGCAGGCCGAGCTTGGCCTCGCGTTCCAGGGTCCAGGTGGAGTTGCGCGAGAGCACGTCGATCTCGCCCTTGGAGAGGGCGGGGAAGCGCTCGTCCGCGGTCAGCGGCACGTACTTCACCTTGTTCGCGTCATTGAAGATGGCCGCCGCCAGCGCCTTGCAGACGTCGACGTCGAAGCCGGTCCATTTGCCGGAGGCGTCCTGGGCGGAGAAGCCGGGGAGCCCCTTGGAGACGCCGCAGACCAGCTCGCCGCGGTCCTTCACGGTCTTGAGGGTCTGCGCCGTTGCCCCCGTCGCGCCGAGCGCAACGGCCGCGCCGGCCAGTAGGGCCAGGATCGTCTTCATGAAGTCCCCCAGTGAGGAAGTATCGGAGAAAGAGCCGCCCTCAGAGGGCGGCTTGCTGGCGCACCACGACCTTGGTGCCAACCGGAACGCGGCTGTAGAGGTCGATGATCTCGCTGTTCACGAGGCGGAAGCAGCCCGAGGACACGGCGTAGCCGATGGTCTGCGGCTGGTTCGTGCCGTGGATGCGGTAGACGGTGCCGCCGATGTAGAGCGCGCGGGCGCCCATGGGATTGCCCGGGCCACCGGCCATGAAGCGCGGCAGATAGGGCTGGCGCTGGATCATCTCGGACGGCGGGGTCCAGTCCGGCCACTCGGCCTTGCGCTCGATGGTCTTGAGGCCCTGCCACTGGAAGCCGTCGCGGCCGACGCCAATGCCGTAGCGCATGGCGCGGTTGTCGCCCTGCACCAGGTACAGGAAGCGCTCGTTCGTGTGGATCACGATGGTGCCGGGCTTCTCCGTCGTGCGGAAGTAGACCGGCTGGTGGCGGAACTGGGGATCGAGCTGGGCGACATCGTCGTCAGGGGCGGTGAGGCCCGGCTGCTCGTCGATGTCCATCACCGCGCCGGGGCCGCCGCGCGGGCCGACCTGCGCGCTGGCGCCGGTCGCGAAGGCAAAAACGCCCACCTGAAGCAGGGCGGCGAAGGTCAAGGTCTTGATCGTCACAGGCATCATGCCGGCCTCTTCTAGACGCATCCCGGGCGATAAGCCCGGTCGAGCGGTGTCCTCGCCGGCCGTGCAGCTTTTGAAAGCGCGCGTCCGGTTTCCCACCCCGCGTGACCCGCCCTGCCTTCCGGAATGGCCCTCCCAGGACCTTTCCGGAACGACGCCGGCATGGCGAACACTCACGACCCCGCTTCCCGATTAGCCGAGGCCGCGCGCGAGGGAAAGGGGGGACGCGGCCGAAGCAGTGCAGCATTTTGGCCCTGAACGGTTTCTGAACGGTATCCGAAGCGTGGAAGCGCGCCCGTACCGCGCCGGAGCTGTCGCCGGGCTTCCATCGGCGCGGCGCGCGCACGGCGGCGGGCGCGGCGCGCTTTACGGAGCGCCATGGCCTCGCCTAAAAGGGCGCGCTTAACGAGAAGGCCTACCTGCGAGGTGCGCAGGAGTGGGCCGCAAGGAGCCGAGACATGATTTCCCTGACCTTCCCCGACGGCGCCAAGCGCGATTATACCGAGGGGACGTCCGGCGCGGACATCGCCGCCGCCATCTCCAAGTCCCTCGCCAAGAAGGCCGTCGCCGTCACCCTGGACGGGGAACTGGCCGACCTGTCCCAGCCCATCACCCGCGACGCGAAGCTCGAGATCGTCACCCGCGACGATCCCCGCGCGCTGGAGCTGATCCGCCACGACTGCTCGCACGTGATGGCGGAAGCGGTGCAGGAGCTGTGGCCGGGCACGCAGGTGACCATCGGCCCGGTGATCGAGAACGGCTTCTATTACGACTTCGCCCGCAACGCCCCCTTCACCTCGGAAGACCTGCCGGTCATCGAGGCGAAGATGCGCGAGATCATCGCCCGCGACCGCCCCTTCACCAAGGAGGTGTGGACCCGCGAGGAGGCCAAGCGCGTGTTCGCCGCCAAGGGCGAGAACTACAAGGTCGAGCTGGTCGACGCGATTCCCGAAGACCAGGATGTGAAGATCTACAAGCAGGGCGAGTGGTTCGACCTCTGCCGCGGCCCGCACCTGCCCTCCACGGGCAAGATCGGCAACGCCTTCAAGCTGATGAAGGTGGCGGGCGCCTATTGGCGGGGTGATTCGAACAACCCCATGCTCACCCGCATCTACGGCACCGCCTGGCAGGACGAGAAGGAGCTTGCCGCCTACCTCCACCGGCTGGAGGAAGCCGAGAAGCGCGACCACCGCCGCCTCGGCCGGGAGATGGACCTCTTTCACTTCCAGGAGGAAGGCCCCGGCACCGTCTTCTGGCATCCCAAGGGCTGGACGCTGTTCCAGGAGCTGGTGGCCTACATGCGCCGGCGGCTGAAGGCCGACTACAGCGAGGTCAACGCCCCGCAGGTGCTTGACCATTCGCTCTGGGAGACCTCCGGCCACTGGGGCTGGTACAAGGAGAACATGTTCAAGGTCCAGTCCGCCGGCGACGAGACCAAGGACGAGCGCGTGTTCGCGCTCAAGCCCATGAACTGCCCCGGCCATGTGCAGATCTTCAAGCACGGGCTGAAGAGCTATCGCGACCTGCCCATGCGCCTCGCCGAGTTCGGCGCGGTGCACCGCTACGAGCCCTCCGGCGCGCTGCACGGGCTGATGCGCGTGCGCGGCTTCACCCAGGACGACGCCCACATCTTCTGCACCGAGGAGCAGATGGCGGCGGAGTGCCTGAAGATCAACGATCTCATCCTCTCCACTTATGCCGACTTCGGCTTCGAGGAGATCGTGGTGAAGCTCTCCACCCGGCCGGAGAAGCGCGTCGGCTCGGACGCCGTGTGGGATCACGCCGAAGAGGTGATGACCCGCGTGCTGGCCGAGATCGAGGCCCAGTCCGGCGGGCGCATCAAGACCGGTATCCTGCCGGGCGAGGGCGCCTTCTACGGCCCGAAGTTCGAATACACGCTGAAGGACGCCATCGGCCGTGAATGGCAGTGCGGCACCACGCAGGTGGACTTCAACCTGCCGGAGCGCTTCGGCGCCTTCTATGTGGATGCGGACGGGCAGAAGAAGACGCCGGTGATGATCCACCGCGCCATCTGCGGCTCCATGGAGCGCTTCACCGGCATCCTCATCGAGCACTTCGCCGGCCACTTCCCGCTGTGGCTCGCGCCGACGCAGGTGGTGGTGGCCACCATCACCTCGGATGCGGACGATTACGCTGCCGAGGTGGTGGCGCAGCTGAAGGCGGCCGGGCTCCGGGCCGAGCTCGACCTTCGCAACGAGAAGATCAACCTCAAGGTGCGCGAGCACTCGCTGGCCAAGGTGCCGGTGCTGCTGGTGGCGGGCAAGAAGGAGGCGGCCGAACGCACCCTCTCCATCCGCCGCCTCGGCTCCAACGCCCAGACGTCTGGCACCCTCGACGAGGTGGTCGCGGCGCTGGTAGAGGAGGCCGTGCCGCCGGATCAGAAGCGCAAGATTCTGGCCGCGAAGGCGGCGTGACGCGCACGGGCCGGTGAGGATGAGACAAGGCGGGGCTGCGGCTCCGCCTTTCTTTTTGCACATAGACAAACACTGTTTACAAACACTGTTTCTTTGGCTAGCCTCCAACAATCACAAAAGGAGGTTCCCTTGGCATCGTCTACCGCATTGAAGGCCCCGACCGAGTCCCGCTACGCGCCTCTGACCGCATATCTCATCGGTGTCGGCCAATCCCAAGTCGCAATGACGTTCGCGGAGATCGAGGCGCTCGTGGGCCACCCTCTCCCCGCCAGCGCCCGCCGTCACCGCGCGTGGTGGTCTAACAACCCCACCAACAGTGTTATCACCTGGGCGTGGCTGGCTGCCGGATACAAGTCGGAGCAGGTGGATATGGAGGCGGGCCGCCTGGTTTTCCGGCGCGTCGAGGAGGAAGAGCGCAAGGAAGCGGCTGCCGAAACGCCGCCCGCCCCCTTCACCGACCGCGCGAGCCTGCTGAAGGCGCTCTACGGTGCGCTCAAGGGCACCGTCACGGTTGCCGACGGCACCGACCTCACCGCCCCTACCGCCACCGACTGGCGGGCGGAACGCTGAGATGGCCCTGCCCATCCTGCTCGATACCTGCGCTGCCATCTGGATCGCCAACGGCGACCGGATCGCCCCCGAGGCGCTGGAGCGGCTGGCCGATGCCCGCGAGGCGGGGCAACCCATCCACGTCTGCCCCATGACGGCCTGGGAGATCGGCCAGTTGGCGGGATCGCGGAAGATCGCGCTCGCCCAGTCGCCGGCCGCGTGGTTCCGCGCGCTGGTGGCCCTTCCCGGCGTCGCGCTCGCGGCGATGCCGCCGGAAGCCTTGATCGAATCGTCCTTCCTGCCGGACGAGCCCCCGCGTGATCCGGTGGACCGCATCATGATCGCCATGGCCCGCCACCACGGCTACCAGCTGATGACGCGCGACCGGCTGATCCTCGGCTTCGCCGCCCGCGGGCATCTGCAGGCCATCGCCTGCTGACCTACTTCCGCAGCGTCGCCAGATAGGCCGCGAGGTCCGCTGCCTCGGTACGGGTGAGGGAGACCTGGGGCATCTGCGGGTGCGGGTTCAAGAGGCGGAAGGCGAGCCAGGACGGCGAGATGTCCCCGTCCCGCGCGGCGATGGCGGAGAAGGTGGGGGCGTCGCTCGCGGCGCTTTGGGGCGCGGTGCCGACCACATGGCAGCCGGCGCACCAGCGCTCGGCGAGGGCGCGCCCGGCCGAGGCGTCGGCGGCAAGAGATGGCGTGGCGGCGAAAGGCAGGGCCAAGAGGCCGGCGGCAACGAGGACCACGCGCGTGGCGATGCCGGCCAAGCGCGGAAGAAGGCGCACCATGGGAACCCTCCGGACGGGGCGGCGGCCCGGCGTCACTTCGCCAGAACCTCCACCTCCTGATTCTTGCCGGCCTCGACCTTGATGTCGCGGCTGAAATTCTTGCCCTCCCGGCGGGCGATGACTGAATAGTCGCCCTCGGACAGCACGAAGGTGGGGAAGGCGCCGATGGATTCCTTGATGGTGTCGCCGCCGGGGGTGATGACCGTCCATTGCGTGTCGGCCTGCGCCTCGCCGTGCGCTACCTTCACCAGCTTCAGGCTGATCTGCGCCGCCCGGTGGTGGACGGTCGCATCGGTGAGCTTGCCGGGCTGGACGATCACGTCGGCGCGCACCACGGCGTTGGCGTCGCCATAGGTGGAGACCACGTGATAGGTGCCCTCGGGCAGCAGCACCACGTCGCCGGCGGCGGCGCCGCGATAATAGGGCTGGCTGGAGGTGCGCCCCTGCAGGAATGAGCCCTCGAAGATGTCGAAGGTGAGCTTCTGGGCGGGGATGGGCTTGTCGTCCACATCGGCGGCGAGGCGCAGGGCGCCGGCCGGCACGTCGAACGCCTGCCGGCGCGATACCGGCCCCATCTGGATCCGCTGCGCGGACGTGGCGAAGCCGTAGGCGACGTGGATGATGTAGCCGCCGGGATTGAGGAAGAAGACGGGCGCCGGCTCCGAACTCTCCGCCACCAGCGGGAAGGCGCCGGTGGAGGCCTCGGGCTGGTCGGCGAAGACGCGCCAGACGAGGCCGCGCGGAATGGCGCCGCCTTCCGCACCAAACCGCGCATAGACGCCCAGCGCCGCCTTGCCGGGAGGCGCCGGCGGCAGCACCGCGTGCGGCTCGCGTCCCGGCTGGCCGGGCTGTCCGGGGGGCGGTGGCAGCCCTGGCGGCAGGCCGGTGGGCCGCACATTGGGCGGGGTTGCGAACGGGCCGGCCGGCGGGGGCGCAGCGGATGGCCCGAGAAACTGCATGGATTGCGCCCCGGCCGGCGCGGCGGCGAGGACCAGAACGGGCGCCATCAGCATCGCCCGGAGCGTCGGCGCGAGCCGGTTCGCCCATCGAGTGGCCGCCGGCCTCTGCCGGGCCGCATCGGACGGCCGGAGGCGAGCAAACCGGGAGAAGGCGCGAGCGAAGCGGATCATGCCCTTGACGTGCACAAAATTCGGGGCGGATTCAAGTCACTCGCCATTCGGGCATGCGGCCGGTTGCCGCCGCGCTCCAGCGGTTCCTTACCGGGCGACCGCTCTGTAGATTGCCCCCAGCCATTCATCGGAAGCGATTGCCCATGACCGACAGCGCCGTTTTCAAGTCCAGCCCCGAGACCATCGCGCTCCTCTCCACCCGCCGCTCCTCGCGCGTGTTCGATCTGGTGGAGCCCGGCCCCTCGGCAGAAGAGCTGGACACCATCCTCACCATCGGCGCGCGGGTGCCCGACCACGGCAAGCTCGCCCCCTGGCGCTTCATCGTGATCGCGGGCGAGGGGCGTGCCCGGGCCGGCGAACTGCTGGCCGAGGCACGGGCGCTCTCCGACCCCGGCGTCGCCGAAACGCATCTCGACGACGAACGCCGCCGCTTCCTGCGCGCGCCACTGGTGGTCGCGGTGGTGTCGCGGGCGACGCCGCACGCTAAGATTCCGGAATACGAGCAGCTCCTCTCGGCGGCGGCGTGCTGCCAGAACATCCTCGTCGCCTGCGCGGCGCTCGGCTACGGCGCCACCTGGCTCACCGAATGGACCACCTACGACGCCAACGCCCG
>JAEZMT010000341.1 GCA_023442085.1 Pseudomonadota bacterium
GATCCCTACGCCCGGGCCCTGCGCTCCGCGCGCGAAGGCGTCGTCGACAATGCCGCCCGTGCGCAGGCCGTCCCGCAGCCCGCGAGGCCGGTGCGCACCGCGTCCCTCGCTCCGGTGGCGGTCCCGCAGCCCGCGGCCGCTCCGGCACCCTCCCAGCGCAGCCACGTGCCCGCCTCGGCGAAGATCGGCTGGAGCATCCAGATCGGCGCGTTCGACGGCGAGCGCGAGGCCCGCAGCAAGCTCGACGCCGCCCGTGCCCGCGTGAAGTCCGCGCTGAGCGGGGCCGATCCCTACACCGAGAAGGTGTCCAAGGGTTCGTCCGAACTTTACCGCGCCCGGTTCGCCGGCTTTGACGAGAAGTCGGCGAAGGAAGCTTGCCGTTTACTCAAGCGTAACGATTTCGACTGCATGCCTATCAGGAACTGAAGTCCTGCCAGAGAATCAGCGATGCTTGCGCAAGATCACGTCCTTCGCTCGGTTGATCCTCGACGCGAGATAATCGGTTCCCCCATGATCGGGGTGGAGCTTCTTCATGAGGGATCGGTGCGCCGCGCGGACAGCCTCCGCGCCCGCGCCCGGCTGAAGGCCAAGGACCTGATAGGCTTCCTCCTCGGACATCGCAGCGTCCAGGCCACCGCCTCCGCCCACATCCCCCGCACCCGGGTGTCCCTGTGCGTCCTCACGCCAGGCGGGCGCCCGGCGGTCGAGATAAGCTTCGAGTAGCGCAAGCGACTGCGCATCGCACTGCGGGCGCAGCGCCACAAGGGAGGGGATATCCATCTCCTCCAGACGCCGCCCCGCATGGGCACCGGCGAGAATCGTACCGCCCATGTCGCCGGTGGCGTGGTCGAGTTCCATCTCGAACATCGCCGTGCGGACACCCGAGGTCTTCGGCGCGCTGCGGCGCTTGAACAGCCCCCCGAGATAGCCGCCGATTCCCTGCGGGTCGAGCCGACCCAGAAGCGCGATGCCGGCGGCGCCAAGCGGAAGCGCAATGCCGATCCGGCCCGTCACCAGCGCCCCGGCGGCACCGAGCAACGCCGCATAGGCCAGCGTCCGCATCATCGTCGCGATCAGCACCTTGGGGTCGGCCTTGGTCCAGACGGAGAGGCCGTAGAGTCCGATCAGCAGCAGCAACCCACCGGCGACAAGGGTAATCACGCAAAACTCCGGAGCGATCGCCGCGCTGATGCGCCGGCGGGATGCGTTAAGGGGTGAAGATCCACCGGCGTCAGCGGCCCATGGCCGCGATCAGGCGCCTGGCGCCGTCGTCGCGGCGGGAGGTCAGGGCACGCTGCCCGCCGGCCGCATAGGCCGCCACGGCGGCAAGCAACTGCCTCAGCTCGCCGGCGGCGGAGGGATCGAACCGGCACCAGGCACCACCGGTGACCTGCGCCAGTCCGCGAAAGACATCCTCCACGCGGGCGTCGTGCCCCTCCTGGAACATGAACAGCTTCACGCCGCGCAGGGCGAGCTGCCCGGCCGCCTCCTTCAGCGCCGCCGGATCCTCCTCCACCGCGTCACCGACGAACACGGCGGCCCTCAGCCCCGAGCGCTCCGCCTCCTTGCCGAGATGGCCGAGGACACGGTTGATCTGGGTGAGGCCGCCCATGCAAGAGATGCGGCGCATCATGCCGCCCAGCGTCGCGGCGTCGCGCACGAAGGGCGAGGCGCGGCATTCGTCCTGGCCCCTGTAATAGACGATCTGCATGTCGAGCCCGCCGTGGGCGGCGGCGGAGGCGAACATGTCGGCTTGGATGTCGCAGGCGAGCGCCCAGGTGGGTTGGCGCGACCCGGTGGCATCGAGGGCGAAAGACAGCCGGCCCCGCCCGTCCGCCGGTCGCGCCGGAGGCATGCTGCGGGCCGTGGAGAGAAACGCTTCCACATCGCTGGCGCCCGAGACGGGCACGGATGCTGCCGCGCCGGCTTCCGCCAGTTTTCCCTTGCTGTCGTCGCGCGTTGCCATCCGATCCTCTCCCCCTCACACATAAGCTCCAACGGCCGACCCACCAAGGCCCCTGCCCGTCCTGCGGCGGACTATGGCTTGATGCCGGGCGGCGCAGGGCCTATCTGCACCCCCCAAGCGGCCGGGCGCCGTGGCAAGGGGATGGGACAATGGCGACTTTGCCGAAGGTTGTGGGCCGCGTGCGCGACCTGAGGGCGGCGGTAGCAGGCTTCCGCGCCGCGGGCTCCAAGGTGGCGCTGGTTCCCACCATGGGCGCGCTGCACGTGGGCCACGTGGCGCTGGCCGAAAAGGCGCGCGAGCTGGCCGGACGGACCGTGGTGTCGATCTTCGTCAATCCGGCTCAGTTCGCCCCTCACGAGGATTTCGACAAATACCCCCGCGCGCTTGAGGCCGACCTTAACCGGCTGGCGGACGTCGGCGTCGATCTCGTCTACGCGCCCACCGCGACCGAGATGTATCCGGCGGGCTTCGCCACCCGCATCGCCGTCGGCGGGCCGTCCGAAGGTCTCGAGACCGATTTCCGGCCCCACTTCTTCGGCGGGGTCGCCACGGTGGTGGGCAAGCTCTTCATCCAGTGCGCGCCGGACTACGCCATGTTCGGCGAGAAGGACTACCAGCAGCTCAAGGTGGTGACACGGCTGTCGAAGGATCTCGATCTCGGCGTGGAAGTCGTGCCCGTCCCGACCATCCGCGAGGCAGACGGCCTCGCCCTCTCCTCTCGCAACGCCTATCTGGACGAAGAGCAGCGCAAGATTGCCCCAGTCATCTATGCCGCCCTCACCCGGGCCGCCGAACAGATTCGCGGAGGCACCAACCCGCAGGCAGCTGTCGACATGGCTTCCGGAATGATCGCGGCGGTCGGCCTCAGAGTGGATTACGTCGCCGCGCGTCACGCGGAAACCCTGGCGCCGCTGAAGGACGCCAGGGATCCGATCCGCCTGCTCGCAGCTGCATGGCTGGGCGAAACACGGCTGATCGATAACATTCCGGTGTGATTTTACGGGCGCGCCTAGACCGCGCCCATATAGCTCGCCGCAAAGCCGATCACGACCAGCGCGAGGCCGACGGACAGAATCATCAGCACACGGCCCGAAGTGACCCCCTGTCGCGCCTGGACCGCCGGCTTCACCGGCGCCCCATCCCTCGTGCGGCCATCGGTGCGATGGAATTCCACGTCCTCACGGACTTCGTTCGGGTCCTGCATTACGGCCTCCTGACGATGTTGTGTCTCGTCAGGACAACGCTCGCCCGCGCCTCAGGTTTCCCCGATACCGAAGGCGTCTAGCCGCCGGCCACGTCGCGCATGCGGGCGAAGGCGCGGTCGAGATCGGCCTTGAGATCGGCCGTGTCTTCCAGCCCGATGTGGATGCGCACGGCCGGCCCTTCCACCTGCCACGGCGTCACGGTGCGGTACTCCTTGCAGTCGAACGGGATGGCGAGGCTCTCGTAGCCGCCCCAGGAATAGCCCATTCCGAAAAACGTCAGCGCATCGAAGAAGGCTGCGACCGCCGCCTCGGGCACCGGCTTCAGGATGACGCTGAACAGGCCGCTGGCACCGCAGAAGTCGCGCTTCCAGATGGCGTGGCCGGGATCGGACGGCAGCGCGGGATGCAGCACCCGCGAGACTTCCGGCCGCGCGGCAAGCCACTCGGCCATCTCCAACCCCGCCTTCTGGTGCTGGGCGAGGCGCACCGCAAGCGTCCTCAGCCCGCGGGCGGCGAGCGCGATGTCATCGGGGCCGACCGTGATGCCCAGCGCGCTGTAGGAAGCCCGCACCTTCGACAAGGCCGGGCCGATGGCGGAGATGGTGCCGATGCTCACGTCCGCATGGCCGCAGATGTATTTGGTGCCGGACTGGATCGAGATATCCACGCCGAAGGCATGGGGCTTGAAGAAGACCGGCGTCGCCCAGGTGTTGTCGATGAGCGTCGTGATTCCGCGCGCCTTCGCCACCGCGACGATGGCCGGCACGTCCTGCATCTCGAAACTCTGGGAGCCGGGCGCTTCCAGGAAGATCGCCTTGGTGTTCGGGCGGATCAGTGCCTCGATCCCGGCGCCGATCAGGGGATCGTAATAGGTGGTCTCGACGCCGAGGCGGGAGAAAAGTCCGTCGCAGAAGTTGCGGGTCGGGCGGTACACGCTGTCCACCACGAGGACGTGATCGCCGCTTCCGGCCACCGCGAGCAGCGCCGTCGTCACGGCAGAAAGGCCGGACGGGGTGAGCACAACGCCGTCGCCCCCCTCCAGCGCGGTGAGCGCCACCTGCAGGCTCTCGCTGGTGGGATTGCCGTGGCGGCCGTAAGTGTAGCGGGCGCGATGGTGGATCAGATCGTCATAGTTCGGATAAAGCACGGTCGAGCCGCGCACCACGGGGGTGTTCACGAATCCGTCGAAGCGGCGGGGATCGCGGCCGGCATGGACGATCTTCGTGGCCGCGCCGATGGCCGCGCCTGACGCTCCGTGTGCCCCTTGGTCATCCCTGCTTGCGTCCGACATGCATCTCTCCTGTGGTCACGGTAGCTTGCGACCGGCCGGCCGCTATTGACCGCTCCGCTGTGAGGGGTTGTGATGGGCGGGATAGACGGCCTTGATCCGTCCGTCGAGCCATCTCGTGCCGGACAGCGGCAGGAGCGGCGGCGGAAGGGCCGGCATCGCGAAAAAAGGAACCTTCCGTGAAACGACTCCTCTTCGCAGCAGCAGGACTTCTGTCGCTGGCCGGCGCCGTGCAGGCCGCGACCCTCGACGACGTGAAGGCGAGAGGCGCCCTCAACTGCGGCGTGACCCAGGGCCTGCCCGGCTTCTCCAGCCCCAATGACAAGAACGAATGGAGCGGGCTCGACGTCGACTTCTGCCGGGCCATCGCCGCGGCCATCTTCAACGATCCGTCGAAGGTGAAGTTCACCCCCCTCTCCGCCAAGGACCGCTTCACCGCGCTGACCTCCGGCGCCATCGACGTGCTGTCGCGCAACACCACCTGGACCATGTCGCGCGACACCACGCTGGGCTTCAACTTCGCCGGCGTGATGTATTACGACGGCCAGGGCTTCCTCATCCGCAAGTCGGTGGGCCTCAAGTCCGCGAAGGAACTGCAGGAAGCCTCCATCTGCGTCCAGACCGGCACCTCCAACGAGCTGAACGTCGGCGACTATTTCCGCGCCAACAACATGAAATATCGCGAGGTCATCGCTTTCGCGACCCTCGACGAGACGGTGAAGGCCTATGAATCCGGCCGCTGCGACGTGTTCACCTCGGACAAGTCCCAGCTCGCCGCGGTGCGCCTGAAGCTCACCAACCCGGCCGACCATGTCCTCCTGCCCGAGACCATCTCGAAGGAGCCCCTCGGCCCGCTGGTCCGCCATGGCGACGACCAGTGGTTCGACCTCGTGAAGTGGACCTACTTCGCGCTGCTCAACTCCGAAGAGCTCGGCATCACCCAGAAGAACGTGGACGAGCAGGTGAAGTCCGAGAACCCGGACATCAAGCGCCTGCTCGGCACCGACGGCAAGTACGGCGAGGGCATCGGCCTCACCCCCGACTGGGTGGTGCGCATCGTCAAGGCCACCGGCAATTACGGCGAGATCTACGACCGCAACGTCGGCCCCGCCACGCCGCTCGGCATCGAACGCGGCCTGAACAACCTCTGGACCAAGGGCGGCATCCAGTACGGTCCGCCGGTGCGCTGAGGCGCATCCGGGCCGTTGGCCCGCGCCTTGCTTGAGAGCTGGGCTTGAAACGGGACGGAGGACGCGGCCATCGTGCCCTCCGTCACCAATAACACAGGCCAAAGGCCTGAGCTTTCGGGGGTTTCATGTCTGAAGTCAGCCCTGCCGCGCCGCCGCGGCCGACGGGCCGTCGCTGGTCCTGGACGGATCCCAAGCTGCGGTCGCAGGTGATCCAGATCACCGTCGCGATCATCCTCGTCTGGCTGCTGTGGTCGTTCTATTCCAACGCCCAGTCCAACCTCGCCAGGCTCGGCATCGCCTCAGGCTTCGGCTTTCTCGACAATCGCGCCGGCTTCGCCATCAGCCAGACGCTGGTCCCCTACAACGAATCCATGTCCTACGGCCGCGCCTTCCTGGTCGGTCTGCTCAACACCCTTCTCGTCGCCTTCCTCGGCATCATCCTCGCCACCCTCATCGGCTTCCTGATGGGCGTGGCCCGGCTGTCGAAGAACGTGGTCATCAAGGCGCTGGCCTCGGCGTATGTGGAGATCACCCGCAACCTGCCGCCGCTGTTCCAGATCATGTTCTGGTACCTCGCCGTGCTGGCAGCCCTGCCCGGCCCCCGCCAGAGCTGGGGTTTCGGCCTGCAGCCGATGTTCAGCGCCATCGGTTCGGGGCTGTCGTCCATCGGCCTCGGCTTCCTGGGCGACCCGCTCTCGGCCTATGCGGCCACCCTCGCCGCGCCGGGGGTGTTCATCAACAATCGCGGCCTCGTGGTGCCGCGCCCGATCTTCGAGGACGGCTCCATGGCCATCCTCTATGCCCTCATCGCCGCCTTCGTCTTGAGCTTCCTGCTCGCACGTTGGGCAAAGAAGCGGCGGGAGGCCACGGGGCGCTTCTTCCCCGTCTTCTGGACCTCGCTGGGCCTCATCATCGTGCTGCCGCTCCTCGCCTCGGCGGCGATGGGCTTCCCCGTGGGGGTCGAGAAACCGGAGCTGCGCGGCTTCAACTTCGCCGGCGGCCTGCGCGTCATCCCCGAGTTCGTCTCGCTGCTGCTGGCGCTCTCCATCTACACCGGCGGCTTCATCGCCGAGATCGTGCGCTCGGGCATCCTGGCGGTGTCCAAGGGCCAGACGGAGGCGGCCCACTCCCTCGGCCTGCGCAACGGGCCGACGCTGCGCCTCGTCATCATCCCGCAGGCCATGCGGGTGATCGTGCCGCCGCTGACCAGCCAGTATCTCAACCTCACCAAGAACTCATCGCTGGGCGTCGCAGTGGGGTATCCGGATCTGTTCGCCGTGTTCGCCGGCACCACGCTCAACCAGACCGGACAGGCCATCGAGATCATCGCCATCATCATGGCGGTCTATCTCACCATCTCCATCGTCACCTCGGCGATCATGGGCTGGTACAACAAGCGCGTCGCGCTGGTGGAGCGGTGACATGACGGACATCTCCGCCCCCGGCTCCTCCATCACCCCGGCGACGCCTTTCGTCGCCACGGCGTTCCACGAGCCCCAGCCGGCCCCGGTCGCGACCCGTGGGCCCATCCTGTGGGCGCGCCAGCACCTGTTCGGCTCCGTGCCCCAGGTGCTGCTGACGCTGTTCGGCCTGTGGCTGCTCTATGTCACCGTGCCGCCGCTGATCAAATTCTTCCTGATCGATGCGGTGTGGACCGGCACCAACCGCGACGCCTGCCTCGCCGAGAAGGTGGGGCGGCCGGTGGGTGCGTGCTGGCCTTTCATCTGGGCCAAGCTCGACCAGCTCATCTACGGCTTCTATCCGGCCAGCGAGCGCTGGCGGGTGAATGTGGTGTACTGGCTCGGCGCCCTGCTGCTGCTGCCGCTGCTCATCCAGAGCCTGCCGTACAAGCGGCTCAACGCCATCCTCTTCTTCGGCGCCTATCCGGTGGTCGCATTCGTGCTGCTCACCGGCGGCAACCTCGATCTCCAGCGCTTCGTGCTCGGCTGGCTCGGCGTCAACTTCTCCGCCCTCGGCGGCCCGCAGGGATTGAGGACCGGCTTCTGGATCGACTACGCCCTCTCCACCGTACTCCTGACCGCCATCGCCTACGGCATCTCCCGCTTTCTCGCGGGGCCGGAGGGTGGGCGCTCGTCGGCGAAGACGACGCTGAGCATCCTCGGCGTGCTGGCGGTGGTGCTGCTGGCGGTGGACATCGACGTGGGTCTTCCCCAGGTCGAGACGCGCCTGTGGGGCGGCCTTCTGGTGACGCTGGTGATCGCCGTCACGGGCATCACCGTCTCGCTCCCCTTCGGCATCCTCCTCGCCCTCGGCCGGCGATCGAAGCTGCCGCTGGTGAAGTGGCTGTGCATCATCTTCATCGAGTTCTGGCGCGGCGTGCCGCTCATCACGGTGCTGTTCTTCGCCACCTACATGCTGCCGTTGTTCCTGCCCGGCCGCTTCACCATCGACGGGCTGCTGCGGGCGCTGGTGGGCGTCGCCTTGTTCGCCTCGGCCTATATGGCGGAGGTGGTGCGCGGCGGCCTGCAGGCAATCCCCAAGGGCCAGTATGAGGGCGCCATGGCGGTGGGTCTGCGCTCGGGGCTCATGATGCGCCTCGTCGTGCTGCCGCAGGCGCTGAAGCTTGTGATCCCGGGCATCGTCAACAACTTCATCGGCCTGTTCAAGGATACGACGCTGGTGCTGATCGTCTCGATCTTCGACCTGCTCGGCTCCATGCGTGCCGCGTTCACCGATCCCAACTGGGCCTCGCCCACCACCCTGTTCACCGGCTTCGGCTTCGCCGGAATCATCTACTTCGTCTTCTGCTTCGGCATGTCCCGGTATTCGATGGCGCTGGAGAAGCGCCTCGATCGGGCTCACCGGCACTGAGAGGGGCAACACACGTGAGCGCAGATCCCATCATCGCCGCCGACGAGGCGACCGCCCCCAGGATCGCCGTCGAAATGACCGGCGTGAACAAGTGGTACGGGGACTTCCACGTCCTGCGTGACGTGAACCTGACCGTGGAGCGGGGCGAGCGCCTCGTCATCTGCGGGCCGTCCGGCTCCGGCAAGTCCACCCTCATCCGCTGCATCAACCGTCTGGAGGAGCACCAGAAAGGCCGCATCGTGGTGGACGGCATCGAGCTGACCGACGACCTCAAGCGCATCGACGAGGTGCGCCGCGAGGTGGGCATGTGCTTCCAGCACTTCAACCTGTTCCCGCACCTCACCATCCTCGAGAACTGCACGCTTGCCCCCATGTGGGTGCGCAAGATGCCGAAGAAGGAGGCCGAGGATCTGGCGATGCACTTCCTTGAGAAGGTGAAGATCCCCCACCAGGCCCACAAATATCCCGGCCAGCTCTCCGGAGGCCAGCAGCAGCGCGTCGCCATCGCCCGCGCGCTCTGCATGCGCCCCCGCATCATGCTGTTCGACGAACCGACCTCGGCCCTCGACCCGGAGATGGTGAAGGAGGTGCTGGACACCATGGTCTCGCTCGCCCAGGACGGCATGACCATGCTGTGCGTGACCCATGAAATGGGCTTCGCGCGTCAGGTGGCGAACCGGGTGATCTTCATGGATGCCGGGCAGATCGTGGAGATGAACGAGCCCAACGCCTTCTTCTCCAACCCCCAGCACGAGCGGACCAAGCTGTTCCTCAGCCAGATCCTGCACTGAGGGACGTCCCTATTTGTTCGCCTCCCGCTGAAAATCCGGCGGAGGCGACGGCGCAAGCCCTCTCGACTGCCGTCTCGACCTAGGTCACCGCCCGGTTCGCCCGCCGCTCGCGGAGGGCAAACTGGAGGTTGCGGATGTAGATGAAGGTGGAGAGCGCCTGTCCGGCGATGAACACCGGATCCTTGCGGTAGATGGCATAGACCAGCAGCAGCGTGCCGCCGCCGAGGGAAAAGGTCCAGAAGGCGAAGGGGATGACAGAGCGCTGCGCGCGCTCGCTGGCGATCCACTGCACCACGAAGCGCATGGTGAACATGAACTGCGCGACGAGGCCGAGGGCCACCCACCAATCGAATTGGTCGATGAACACCTCGTGGAGGTAGTTGCCGATCTCCGACAGGTAATAGACCATCAACCGCGCTCCACCACCCGCGGCACGCGCCGCCTGTGGACCAGCCAGAACACGCCGAACATGTCGGCGATGCCCACCCACAGCCGGTTCCAGAAGCCGTATTTCGACACGCCGTGCCAGCGCTCGCGATCCACCACCTTGACGGTTCGGATCTCATAACCCTCGCGCCGGACCAGCGCGGCCATGAAGCGATGCAGCCCGTCGAACAGGGGCAGGCGCAGATGAATTTCGCGGCGCACGATTTTGAGGCCGCAGCCCGTGTCGCGGGAGCCGTCGTTGAGCAGAGCGCGGCGGACCCGGTTGGCGAGGCGCGACTGGTAACGCTTGAAGGTCGTATCCTTCCGGCCCTGCCGCTCGCCCTGGACCATCCCGACAATGGGGCCGCCCTCATCCATGACGCGGACCATCTCCGGCAGATAGGCGGGATTGTTCTGCCCGTCGCCGTCGAGCAGCAGCAGAAGGTCACCGCGCGCCGCCCACGCGCCGGTGTCCACGCCGGCGGACTTCCCGCAGGCCTTCTCGTGCACGAGAATCCGCAGATAAGGCCGCGTCTGCTGGGCCAGCCGCAGGTTGGCGAGGGTGGCGTCGGTGGAACCGTCGTCCACGAAGATCAGCTCGAACGGTTCGAACGACAGCGCCGCATCGATCTCGTCGATGAGCGGCAGCACGTTGTCCGCCTCGTCCTTGACGGCGATGACCACCGAAAGGCGGGGTGCCGCGGCGGTTTCGGAGGAAAGGGAAGTCACGGTCTCGCCTCTTCGGCTGGAACGGCGGTGCCCCCGTCCCTCGGCGGCGGCAAAGGCAGGCCGGCGCGCGCGGGGATGACGGGAGCGAGGAGACGGGCGAGCCGCCTGGCTGACGGCCCCGCCATGGGCACGATCGTGCCCGCCGCGTCAACTGCGAAGACGACGCGGCGGGCCGCGAACAGCTTCACGGTCCACAGGGCGGCCGCCGTGCCAAGCACCGCGCCGGCCACCACGTCGCTCGGATAATGGGAGCTCAGCACGATCCGGGTCGCGGCGATGGGGAAGGCCGCCAGCAGCAGGATCGTGCGCGCCCGCGGAAACAGCGCGGCAAAGGCCACGGCGGCGGCGAAGGTGGTGGTGGAGTGGCCCGACGGGAAAGACGCGAAGCTCGATTTCCAGATGAGGAAATCGAAGGTCATTTCCGGGTTCGGCCCCTTGATGTGCAGGGCCGCATGGGGTCGCGCCCGGCCAAGCGTGTGCTTGACGATGGCCACCAGCAGCCCCACCGGCGCGATGGCGAGAAACAGAAATCCGAGCCGCGCGGCCACGCTGGCGGCGATCTGCCGGCTGACGGCGTCGCCGGTGTTGGTGAGCATCAGCGCATAGGCGAGCCCGATGCCGAGCGGCCACAGCACCACCCCGCTGAAACCAAGGTCCGTGATGCGATCGGCGAAGATGACCAGCCAGGCGGGCAGCCGGAGCCTGAGGCCGATGGTCGCCGGATCCACGAGCAGCATGAGTGCCGCCACCACGGCCACGGCCAGGACGGCCAGCGCCAGCGCTTCCCAACGCCCGATCAGGCCGAGGCGCGGGCGCGGCACGCCGATGCGCCGGTCGCGCAGATAGGCGAGGCCCCGTCCGATGGACAGGAACAACAATCCCGCCCCCTCCCCCACCCGGCGCAGCGCCGCCACCGGGTCGGCGGAGCGAGCAGCGCCGCCGGCCTGTCCGTCGCCGGTCAAGATCCGGCCTCGTCGGAGCGGAAGACGGTGATGGAGGTCGGCCGGCCGCCGTTGTAGGTGAAGCCGGAGATGGTGGCGACGGCGTGGTATTTCAGGGCCAGCGCGTTCGCGTGCTTCTCGAAGGCCGGGGTGAAGCGCTCGTCGATAAAGGCCAGCGCGCACCCGCCCTTCTTGAGCAAGGCCGCGGCTTCGTGGGGCAGGCCGTAATTGATCTGCGTTCCCACGAGGAAAACGAGGCTCGGTTCCTGATAGGGGAAGGAGGCGACCTGTGCGGCCGGGCAGCCCTGCTGGCGCACTACGGCGGCGAGGCGTTCGGAAATCCACAGCGCCCGCATCTGCGGCAGCATCACCTGCCACGCAGCGAGATAGAGCAGCAGCGCACCGGCCAGCGCGGTGAGGAATGCCCCTTCGATGCCGACGCGCGCGAACGATCGCGCGGCCCACCACAGCAAGATGACGCCGAGCAGCAGCAGCGGCCACGCCGCAAGCCCGAATCCGCTGCCGAAATACAGATAGGCTCCGCCCAGGGCCAGAGACACGGCCACGGCAAAGCCCGGCCAGAACCACACGAACCCGGCGAGCCGCGAGCCCGCCTGCGCCAGCCCGCCCCGCTCGATGGCGAGCGCGGAAAGGATGGCGAGCGCCGGATAGACCGGCAGCACATAGTGCGGGAGCTTTGTGACCGCGATCTCGAAGATCACCCAGCTCGGCA
>JAEZMT010000404.1 GCA_023442085.1 Pseudomonadota bacterium
AGCGGGAGGGGGAAGACCTCGACCGGCTGCTGGCCCGCGCCGACGCGCTCGTCGCCATGGCCAAGCAGGAGGGGCGCGGCGCGCTCGCCACCGACGCCCCCTCTGCCGGCGACGCGCATGAGGTGGACGAAATCCCGGACGCGGCAGAGCCGCCGGAGGAGCAGGACGATCCCCCCGCCGACTCCGCTGTCCCCCTGTCCCGGGCCGGGAGCGCGCGGCGGACGCCCTGAGCCGCGCCGCTTGATCTGGATCAACGTCCCGAGGCCGCGCGCTGCCTAGCTTTCCCCTGAACAACACTGGGGGAAACCATGCCTGCGCAGACCGCCATCTGGCTCGTCGCCATCGTCACCGCTTTCGGCGGCTTCGCCCTCGCCCTCGCCTGGGCCGATCGCTACACCGCCGGCAAGCGCTGAGGCGCGGCTCCGCTCGCGTTGCGGGCCGGTCGGCGGGTGTTTTAAGCTCCCTTCCGGCAACTGCGACGGGAGCCTCGCCATGTCCGGATTTTCGACGGGATGTTCTCCCGCGCCCCCTCGACGGGGCGGGACCGTCGCGGCGGCCTGCGGGCTCGCCGCGCTCGCGCTCGTCGCGGGCGCCCCGGCCCATGCCACGGGCACGCTCGATTGCAGCATCGACGATGCCGCCGTCTCCTTCGCGGCGCAGACGGCCTTTTCCCACGGCATGGGCGGCAGCTTCAACAATTTCCGCGCCATGCTGGAGGTGAAGCCGGCCGGCAAGGGCGCGCCACCGTTTGAAAAACTGGAGCTGGACGGCGAGGCGCTGGTGCACCACTGGTTCCACGGCAGCGAGGTGCGGCTTCACCTCCATCACGAGCTGCCCGACCCCAAGGCCGGCTCGGCCGAGCTGGTGATCGAGACAAAGGGGAAGGGGAAGGAGGCGGAGAGCTTCGCCGGCCGCTATGTCCTCACCCTCACCGCCATCGATGCGGCCGGGACGGAAAAAACCCGCACGCTGAAGGGACGGGCCACATGCTCCGCCGGCTGATGATGGGCCTCCTCCTCGCGGGCGCGATGGTCTCCCCACTCTCCGCCGCCGGCCCGGAGACGCTGCCGCCCTTCGCCTGCGCCGGCCCATTCGCGCCCGACACGGACGAGGCGGCGCTCATCCGCGCGTTCGGGCGCGGCAATGTGGTGTTCCGCACCGTGCCCGCCGCGGAGGGCGAGATGGTGAAGGCCTCCGTCCTGTTTCCCAAGGACCCCGCGCGCCGGGTCGAGGTCATCTGGCTTGACGAGAAGAAGCGGCGGCGGCCGGGCGACGTGATCGTCAATGAACCCGGCCCCTGGCGGACCCCCGAGGGCATCGGCATCGGCGCGACGCTGGCCGAGGTGGAGGCGGCGAACGGCAAGCCCTTCACCCTCTCCGGCTTCGGCTGGGACTATGGCGGCTCGGTGCTGGACTTCGACGGCGGCCGTCTCGCCCCGAATAAGCTCACCAATGGCAACGGCTGCCGCCTGCTGCTTCGGTTCTCGCCGCCCGGCGCCTATGAGGGCGATGTGGACGGCGACCGGGAATTCCGCTCCGACGACGCGGCCATGCGGGCGGCAAAGCCCGTCGTGTACCAGATGGTGCTGTCCTACGGCGGCGAGTGAGCGACTTCACGCCCGCCCTGTGCTAAAGGGGCGGCATGTCGCCCCCCGCCCCATCCCGTCCTGACCGGCCCGCCGACGCGGCGCCCGCGCCGTTCTGGCGGACGAAGACCCTCGCCACCATGACGGTCGAGGAATGGGAGAGCCTGTGTGACGGCTGCGGCCGCTGCTGCCTCGTCAAGCTCGAGGATGAGGACACGGGCGCCGTCGCCTATACCGACGTGGCATGCCGCCTGTTCGACGCCGGCTCCTGCCGCTGCGCGGACTATCCCAACCGCTCGCAGATCGTGGAAGATTGCGTGCGCCTGACCCCCGAGGCGGTGGAGAGCATCGGCTGGCTGCCGCCCACCTGCGCCTACCGGCTGGTGCGCGAGGGCAAGGATCTGCCCTTCTGGCATCCCCTGGTGTCGGGCACGCCGGACACCGTGGTCAGCGCCGGCATTTCGGTGAAGGGCCGGGTGGCGGGGCTGGAAAGCGAGTTCGGCCTGTTCGAGCTGGTGGACCACATCGTCAACTGGCCGGCGCGCTGGCCGCGCGGCGCCAAAGGGCGCCAGCCGGGGAGCGAGTCTCCCGCGAAGCGCGCCCGCGCGCGGGTCAAGCCGGCGACCAAGCCGGGACTGTCAGACGCGGGCGCCTGAACGGGCCTATTCCGCCGCCGCGCCGGTCTTCTTCTTGCGGGTGTCCGCCGGAGCGGGCTCGATGAGGCTGCGGCATTCCTCGGCGGTGAGCGGCTCGCCGAACACCACGCCCTGCCCGTATTCGCAGCCGAAGCGGGTCATCTCGGCGGCTTCCACTTCCTTCTCCAGCCCCTCGGCCATCACGTCCATGCCGAGGTCGTGGGCGAGGTCGATCATGGCGCCGACGATCACCGGGCGGGCGGCGCGGGACGGACCCTTGGCCACCGAGCGCACGAAGCGCGGGTCGATCTTCACGCTGTCGAAGGGGAAGCGCTGGAGATAGGCGAGGGAGGAATAGCCGGTGCCGAAATCGTCGAGGCACAGGCCCGCGCCCAGCTCGCGCATGCGGCCCAGCACCACGGCGGCATATTCCGGGTTTTCCATCACCAGCCCCTCGGTGACTTCCAGCTTCAGCGAGCCGGGCGCCACCGTGTTGCGGGCGAGCACGGATTTGAGGTCCTGGATCAGGTCGTGCCGCAGCAACTGCCGGGACGAGACGTTGACGTGCATGAACAGCGGC